>CAZJYN010000052.1:0-13089 GCA_964550285.1 uncultured Rubrivirga sp. | reverse complement strand
GCCAGTCGAGGTACCCGTCCAAGTGGATGGGGAGTCGCTGGGGCGCACTACCCGGGCGGTCTTCACCGCCCATCCCGAGGCGTTGATGGTGATGGGGGCCTCCTAGCGCCGGGCTAATTTTTTCGGACATTTAGTGCACTTGTGACGAACATGACAGCAGCTGGCGGCGAAACGTCCGGAATTGGGGTTGTGCCCCGCCCCCGGCTCTGCAACCCTTATGGGGCCCTAAGCACGAGCGCTCGGGTCGCCTTCCTCCGAGGGGCACCGGGGAGATCCCCCTAACCCTCCTAGTCGGGCCCGATCGTGAAGGCTTTCCCAAGCCCCGGTGACCCCGGAGCCCACCACCCTTGGAGTGATCACGCATGGACTGGCGCCACGAGGCAGCCTGCCGTGACGAAGACCCGGAGTTGTTCTTCCCGATCGGCAACACCGGACCGGCTCTCGTCCAAATCGAGGAAGCAAAGGCCGTGTGCCGACGCTGCCCGGTAGTCGACGAGTGTCTGCGGTGGGCATTGGAAACCGGTCAGGACGCGGGCGTGTGGGGCGGCCTCAGCGAGGATGAACGACGCGCCCTGAAGCGGCGCAACGCCCGACTGCGGGCCCGCTCGAACGTCTGACGTTCCTGCCCTCCACCGAAAAGTCCTAGTCCCCCACCGGGATCTCCACCACGGCCCTGCTGCCGTAGTCCTCGGCCGCGAAGTCGAAGGTGCCGGAGAGTTCGGAAGTCGCCAGGGATTCCACGATCTGCAGTCCCAGGCCGGCGCCAGCCCGCCAGTCGCTTGGGATCCCCATTCCGTCGTCGGTGATGTCGATGCGCAAGCGGTCGGCTTCGCGCACCGCCTGCACCTGCACGTAGGTTCCACCGGAGTGCTGAACCGCGTTGTGCAGCAGTTCGGACACGCACATCGCCATCGGAGTCGCCAGGTCAGCGCGCAGTCTCCCGGCATCTCCACTGCGCTCGAGAGTCATGCCGGTTTCCTCACCCACCACGGCGAACAACGACGTCACGATGTGGTCGAAGTCGATCGATTCCTCGAATTCGGCGTCTGGACCTGAATCAGCGGACAACGCTTCGTGGACGACAGCGATCGCCGCGACGCGGACCTGGGCATCGGCCAAGGCGGCACGCACGGCTAGGTCGCCGCTGCGCCGACCCTGTAAGCGCAAGAGCGCGGCCACCGTTTGCAGGTTGTTCTTCACCCGGTGATGGATCTCGCGGATTGTGGCGTCCTTGGACAGCAACGCGCGCTCTCGGCGGCGGATGTCCGTGGTGTCGCGGACCAGTACCAGGGCGCCGTCGGACTCCGCCTGCAACGGAATGGTGCGCATCAAGACCGTCGCGCGCGGGCCCTCGATATCCGCGCGGCCAGCCACCCGCCCCCGAGCCAGGTCGGCTAGCGAAGCATCGAGGGCGCCCTGCCGGTGCATCAGCCGCACCACCACTCCGGCGAACTCCGCTCCCACCACGTCGGTGGCCAGTCCCAACCGACGCAGTGCACTGATGGCATTCGGGCTCGCGTACTGCACGATGCCCGCGGCGTTCAACCGCAGCACGCCGTCGCCCACGCGCGGGGCACCGGTTGCCGCGGTCACGGTCTCGGGGACCGGGAAGGATCCGGACACCAGCATCTCGAAGAGGGCATCCGCGCTGGAGAGATAGAAGTCCTCGAGCTGCCCGGCCACCCGCGGCGCGAACGAGGCGTGCCGGACGAGCACGCCGATCACATCGCGATCGCGGCCCGCATCGCCCTCGGCATCGGAGGTTCGGGTGCCGGGCCGCAGCCGATGGATCGGGTAGGCCTCAACGCCGCTTGGAGTCGAGGGCCTTGCCACCTCGCGCGATCGGACTGCGCGTCCGAAAGTGAGGGCCTGGTCTAGAGCGATAACCCGGCCCCGGGGGCTGAACTTGCCGATTACGTCCTCGGGAACGCTGGTCGGTGCGGTCGTGGGACGCACGTGCGCGACGGCTACCGCGCCAGCGTCATTCCAGGTGGGCAACCACAACACGAGGTCAGAAAGCGACAGGTCCGCAAGCAGCGACCACTCCTCCACGACGGCGGTGAGTTGCTGCAGATCCGTAGCGCTCAGATCGGTGCGCTCATTCACCAATCTCGCAGGTATCGGCACGGCTACTGAGGGTAGCGTGCAGCGATGACGCTCAACCAGGACGATTCGCCCGGCGAGGCGGTCCACGGCGGGCACCATGCGATCGACGCAGCGAACGCCGCCGGTGCCAGCACGCTGTTCACGTTGTCCGGCGCCCACATCTTCCCGCTGTACGACGCCGCCGTCGGCGGTAGCGCGGGTGTCGAGCGCGCGGATAGTCCTCGCGCGGCCGAGCGCGACGGGCCGATGCGATTGATCGATGTCCGCCACGAGCAAACCGCGGTCTTCGCCGCCGAGGCCGTCGGGAAGCTGACCCGCCGCCCGGGGTTCGCTGCCGTCACCGCGGGCCCCGGCGTGACCAACGCGGTCAGTGCCGTGACCGGTGCCTGGATGAACGGCAGCCCGCTGGTACTCATAGGCGGTCGAGCCCCCGAACACCGATGGGGCAGCGGTGCCCTGCAGGAGCTGGACCACGTGCCAGTGCTGGAACCGGTGACCAAGGCAGCGTGGACGGTGCGCGATCCGGCGATGATCGGCTCCCAGGTCACCGAGGCCTTCGACCTAGCCGGCAGCGCCCACCGCGGACCGGTCTTCCTCGATATTCCGATGGATGTGCTCTTCACCCCCTCGGTTGCCGCTTCGAAGCGAAGCGAACGCGAACACCGGTCGGAGGACACCTCTTCCCGGGACATGGAAGGCGCTGCGGAACTGTTTCGCAGCGCGAAGCGGCCGGTCCTGGTGATCGGATCGGACACCTGGGCCGGTGGCGCGGAGCATGCGGTTCGCGATTTCGTTCGGCGCTGGGCGATCCCGGTGATCGCCAACGGGATGGGCCGAGGGATCGTGCCAGCCGACGATCCGTTGCTGGTGACCCGAGCACGGTCCACCGCGTTCAAGGACGCCGATCTGGTGGTGGTCGCCGGGGCACCGCTGGACTTCCGGCTCGGTTACGGAGTCTTCGGGCAAGCGGCCAAGTCCGGCGGTCCATCGGTTCCGGTTCTCCACCTGGTGGATGCCCCGAGCCAGATCGCCCACCACGCTGCGCACGCCCTGCCCATAGTCGGGGACATCGCCGAGTCGCTGCGGACCTTGACGTCCCTAGCCGAGGAAGCCGGGGCCACTGCGGTGCACGCGGCGTGGCTGGAGACGCTGGCTACTACCGCGAGCGCGGCCTGGGCGGCGGATACCGAACTGCTCGAAAGCAACGCACGCCCTATCCATCCGGCCAGGATCTACGGGGAGATCCGGCAGCGGCTAGGACCAGATGACGTGGTGATCGGCGACGGTGGCGACTTCGTGTCCTTCGCCGGGCGCTTCATCGAGCCAGCCAAGCCCGGAAGGTGGCTAGATCCCGGCCCATTCGGCTGCCTAGGCACCGGACCCGGCTACGCCCTCGGTACCTCGGCCGCTTTCCCGGATTCGCATCCATGGCTGATGATGGGTGATGGCGCTGCCGGCTTCTCGCTTATGGACGTCGATTCCCTGGTGCGCCATCAGGTACCCGTGACGATGGTCGTAGGCAACAACGCCGGCTGGGGACTGGAGAAGCACCCCATGCGTTTCCTGTACGGGTACGACGTCCTCGCCGATCTGAACGCCAGCGCCTACGACCAAGTGGTCCGTGCCCTCGGTGGGGCCGGTGAGACCGTGACCGAGCCCGCGGGTATCGCGGCCGCACTAGACCGAGCCCGCGCCTATCGCGGGCCCTACCTCGTCAACATCCTCACCGATCCGCAGATCGCCTACCCGCGAACGACGACCGGCATCTAGCCGGGCTAGGCACTTAGCCCAGCATCGTCGGTCACGAAGTACCGAATCGCTCCCGCTCCACCACCACTCGGGTGATGGTGCCGATCGCAACCTCCGCGACCTGCTCGCCGGAGGCCGTCTGGTGGGCGGCGCTCACCGTGAAGCGGATCACCCGATCCTCGATGGACTCCACGATCGCGCGGGCGGTCACCTTGGAGCCGACCGGGGTCGGGACCCGATGGGACACGTTCACTTCGGTACCCACACTGGTGCGAGAGTCGGCAAGGGACCCACGTAGGGCTTCGCAGGTGGCCTGTTCCATCAGTGCGATGACCCGCGGTGTGGCAAGGACGGGCACATCACCACTACCCACCGCGATGGCAGTGTCTGCAGAGGTCACCGCCATGCTCGCGACTCCCGCGGTACCAACACCTACGTCCATCATCACGAACCGTTCGCCCCTTTGGAGAACTAGCCGATGCTGGCCAGCGCATCGCCCTCGCGGACGACATCTCCGGCTGCCACGAAGATTTCCAGCACAGTGCCACCGCTCTCGGCGAGTACGGGTATCTCCATCTTCATCGATTCCAAGACGACGATGACGGCACCGGGATCCACATTCTCGCCCGTACTCACCTCGATCGAATGCACCGATGCCACCATCTCCGCACTCAAGGTGTGTGCCATGTTTCCTCGTCTGCTTCTCGTTTGCGGCTCGTGCCGCGTGTGGCGCGGAGCCTACTGCCCATCCACTGACCGGAACGTGGCTCGCACTCGGGCATGCAAGGTGGCAGGTGCCCTGGTTCGGCCGTAGGCCCGAACCACCAAACCCTTCACCACTCGGTGTGCTTGCTCCTCATCGAAACACGGGGGACATTCGCTTAGGTGCACCGCGATGACCTGGTACTGCTCAGCGGTCACCTCACCGTCGATGTAGGCGCTGATGGAGGCGACCACCTCGGTACAGGGGCTGGCATGCGGCTTTCCACAACTCATAGCTCGCCTCCAGCCGCTTCGTCACTCGCTGGCCCGTCGCCATCGAGTTCGGTATCCGCCCTTGCATAGTCAGCCAACAACGAGCGCAGCGATTTCCTTCCCCGGTGGACCCGGGACATCACAGTGCCCACCGGGGTTTCCATGATCTCGGCGATCTCCTTGTAGCTGAATCCCTCGACATCGGCGAGGTAGACCGCTGTTCGGAAGTCCTCCGGGAGGGAGCCCATCGCTTCGATGATCTGCGGATCGCCGATGCGTTCGAGCGCTTCGCTCTCCGCCGATCGGCTGCCGCCGGGGTTCCGGGATTCGACGTCGAGCAACTGCGTGTCGGACAACTCGTCCGCGGACGTGGAATGCGGCTGCCGTTGCGCCTTGCGGTAGGAGTTGATGTAGGTGTTGCGCAGGATGCGAAACAGCCAGGCACGAAGGTTGGTGCCCTGCTCGAAGGACCGGAAGGCTGCGAAGGCCTTCGTGTAGGTCTCCTGGACCAGGTCCTCGGCGTCCGCAGGATTGCGCGTCATCTGCAGCGCCTTGCCGTACAACTGATCGAGGTAGCCCATCGCCTCGGACTCGAAGATGGCTGCCAACTCCGCGTCGCTCACTGGGGCAGACTCGGTCTTCTTGGAATCCGCACCGGTTCCGGGATCGTCTACCTGGGCGCTCATCGCTTTTCAGCCTACGCGCATCCCGGCCTAGGACCGTGCCGGTGGGCTCGGATCACCCGGCAGCGGGTCGAGCAACTGCGGATCGTTGTTCGCCGGTTTGCCTACCCGGGTCGATACCGGGTAGGCCACCAGTTCGCTGGCAGCAGCGTCCTCGACCAATCCGCGCAAGGTGTCCCCCGGATCCGTGGTCGCCGGATCGAGCCATGCATCCCAGGCAGAGCGCGGAACCAGCACCGGCATCCGGTCGTGGATGCGCCCGAGATCCCCTCGGGCGTCCATCGTGGCAATAGTGCACGAGCGCACCGGGCCATCGGGCCCATTCCAGTCCTCGTACAGACCTGCGAATGCCAGGGGTCGGGCGTGCTCATCGTGGATGAAGAACGGCTGCTTGGGGCCACCTGCTCGTACCTGCCATTCGTAGTAGCCGTCGGCAGGGACCAAGCAGCGTCGCTTGCTGAAGGCGGATCGGTAGGCGGGCTTTTGGGCAATCGTTTCGCTGCGCGCGTTGATCATCCGACTGGCACGGGTCGCATCCTTCGACCACGACGGAATAAGACCCCAACGCGCGACGTCCACCCCACGGGTGCCGTCGCGCTCGAGCACGATGAATACCTCGCGTGTGGGGGTGATGTTGTAGTCGGGGATCCGCGGCGAGGGCGCTGTTGCCAAGGGCAACTCCTCGGCTGCGAAGAACTCCGCCAGCGTGGCGGCATCCCTGCTGGCTGCGTAACGTCCACACATGCAGCCATTGTGCGCTGCCACCGATCGAGACGGACACCACCCAGCATGGCGGCACTAGCCTGGGGTGGTGGACGACGACGCGACCTGGTGGTCGGCACCGGTGTGCCCGAAGCCGATCGACGCGGAGGTCGACGTGCCCGGCTCGAAGTCGATTACCAACCGGGCACTCATCCTCGCCGCGCTGTCCGACGGACCGAGCCGGATCCAGCGGGCCCTACGGTCCCGCGACACCGACCTGATGGCGCAAGCGCTCCGAACGCTCGGGGTGGGTATCACCGCCCACGAAATCGACGATGCCACGGTCGATTTCGAGGTGACACCCCACTATCTGCGCACCGAAGCACCGACCACGATCGATGTCGGCCTCGCTGGAACCGTGATGCGCTTCCTACCGCCGGTGGCGGCGCTATCGAACGGCGATCTCGCCTTCGACGGCGATCGCGCAGCTCGACGTAGACCGATGGCGACCCTCGTCGAAGCGTTGCGCGATGTCGGTGTGGACGTAGAGGACGCCGGTCGGGGATTGTTGCCGATCCTGGTGCACGGCACCGGCCGGGTACCCGGCGGTGAGGTGATGCTCGATGCCTCCCGCTCCAGCCAATTCGTCAGTGCCTTGTTGCTGTCCGGCGCCCGCTTCGAGGCCGGGGTGACCATTCGCCATGTGGGCGGCCCGGTGCCGAGCAACCCGCACATCGACATGACGATCGCCATGCTGGCCGAGCACGGCGTGCGAGTGCGATCGGTCGAGGAAACCGAGATCAGCGGTCACTCCCGGCGCACCTGGCATGTGGATCCGTGTGATCTACGGGCGGTCGACCGGATAGTCGAACCCGATGCCTCGAACGCCCTGCCCTTCATCGCTGCGGCATTGGCCACCGGCGGGCGTATTCGCATCCGGCACTGGCCGCGCGTATCGATCCAGCCAACGGAGCAGATCTTGGAGGTTGTGCGAGCCTTCGGTGGTGTCGTCTCCACCGATGACGACGGCCTCCTCGTCGTCGGACCACCCGAACTGCGCGGCGTCCAAGCCGATCTACGCGATATCGGTGAGACCGCACCGACCTTCGCGGCACTCGCAGCGCTGGCCACCGAACCAAGCTCGCTACACGGCATCGCCCATCTTCGCGGCCATGAGACCGATCGACTCGCTGCCTTGCACGCGCAGATCAGTGCGCTCGGTGGCAACATCGAGCAAACCGACGATGCGCTGCTCTTTCGTCCAGCCTCCTTGTCCGGTAATTCGTTCCTTACCTACGAGGATCATCGAATGGCCACATGCGCAGCGATCCTCGGCTTGCGCGTGCCCGGAATCGAGGTGGAGAACGTTGCCACCACGGCGAAGACGCTCCCGAACTTCCCGCAGCGGTGGAATGCGCTGCTACCGGCGTGAGTAGACGCAAGACCGATCGGCTCGATGAGGACGATGTCCGCATCAGGCCGGGCAAGCACAAGACGAGGCCCCGCTCCAAGGATCGACCAGACCACGAAGATGCCAAGCCCGCGATCGTCACCACCGTCGATCGTGGTCGCTTCACCCTGCTCGATGAGACCGGATGCCAGCACTACGCCGTCAAGGCACGCGAGCTCGGACGCAAGGGGATCGTGGTCGGAGACGCCGTCGAGACAGTCGGGCTCAGCGACGAAACGACCACCGAGCGCGCCGAACGAGAGGACTTCGCGCGCATCATCCGTCGGCTACCACGATCGACCGTGCTTCGGCGCACGGCCGATGACCTTGATCCCGTCGAGCGGGTCATCGTCGCCAATGCCGATCAACTTGCGGTCGTGACATCCACGGTCGATCCCGCACCGCGCACCGGTCTCATCGATCGTGCCCTCGTGGCGGCCTTCGACGCCGGGATCACGCCGATGCTGTTCATCACGAAGTCCGATCTCGCCCCACCGACCTCGCTGCTCGAGGCCTACTCACCGCTGGACATCGCGATCGTCGATGCGAGCATCGGCGCGGGCAGGGAACTCCTCCTCGATCAGTTGACCGATCGCGCCACTGTGTTCGTGGGCCACTCCGGAGTGGGTAAGTCGACGTTGGTCAACGCGCTGGTTCCCGGTGCCGATCGATCCACCGGCGGCGTGAATGAAGTAACCGGAAAGGGGCGACACACTTCCACCAACGCGATAGCCCTCCCCCTTCCCGGGGGCGGCATCGTCATCGACACTCCCGGCATCCGCTCCTTCGGCCTCGCGCACGTCAACGCCGACCGGGTCATCCATGCCTTCGCGGATCTGGCGCAAGCAGCCGAAGCCTGCCCTCGCGGGTGCTCGCACAACGAGGCGTTCTGCGCGCTCGACGATGCAGTGGTGGCCGGCACGGTATCCGCGGCACGGCTGGAATCGTTGCGGCGCCTGCTTACCAGCAAGGAGGAAGCCGGCTACTGATCCGGTGCTGGAATTTGTCCCGGACGGGTGTTCTCGATAATGACACCCCAGACCGCTTCGCTTCCGGAATGACCGGTCACGATGGTGGCCACGGTCACGCCCACCGCTGCCACGATCACGGCCACGGCGAGCACCATGAGCCACCACGGGCGAGAACGGTTACCCGGAACCCCGCGCGCGAACAGCCAATAGGCCGTAACCAAGATCGCGAAGACCGTGGCCACGATCGGCAGGTTTCGCCCGTATTCGATGTGCGGCTCTGGATAACCGACCCGTGAAGCCAGTTGGCCCCCGGACAGCCGTGATACCCAAGCTGCGCCAGCGCCGAGCACGGCCACGATCGAGACCGCGAGTCCGAGGCGATGAATGGAGGATCGCCGTAGCGTGATGACGAGCGCACCGATGGCTGCTACCGGCAGCAACACGACGGTCGCGTGCACGATCAGGACGTGTGTGGGCAAACCGAAGATGGTGTCGAGCGGCGTTCCCACGGCACCACCCTAGGCAGAACCGGATCGAAAGACCCGCCCCATGAGATGATTTCCGGGTGCTAAATAAATCCGGTTCGACATTCGCTACCGCTTCGGTCATCGCAGTAGCGCTCGCCACGATTGTTTCGACCAACCCGGCGGGTGCTACGGCGGTAGATACCCAGGTCACGGACGCGGTGACCCAAGCGAACGTGAAGGTAGTGGGTAGCAGCCCGGCGATGTCGATGGGCACCGTCTACCAATCGACGGCCAATTCCACTGGGCTGCAGCTGAACAATTCGCCAGCACTCGTGACCCACGCCCAAGCGATTACTACCCAGGGCGTGCAACAGATCTACTCGGTCGACACGGCAGCGGCAGCGACTCCGACTAGTCGAATGAAGCCCCTGCGCCAAGACTCCGAGGCAAAAGTTCTTCGCAAAATCGATGCTATGGCGCAGCGACTCGCGGAGTGCGGCGATGACTGCGTGTTGAACCTGCACTTCCACATGACACCACGTCAACCACGCGATGCTCGCGATGATTCTTGCGACGTAGGAGACTTCGAAATCACCGGCGCGGATGTTTCAGCTGTAGAACCGACAACCCCAGCACAACTGCTCGCCACCTGCATCGTGGCTCGGATGGAGACGAAATCGGGCGTTGATGTCGAGGGGGTGGCGTGGTCGATTCCTGATCGCCCTCGATATCGCACCAACCCCGTGACAAGGGTCGACATGTACGTGCAGCGCCTGCCCTAGGTTGCCTACCGTGGACGACCTCGATCTCGCACTCGCGCTGGCCGACGCGGCCGATGCCATCTCGATGGATCGATTCCAAGCCAGCGATCTGGTGGTCGAGACGAAACCGGACATGACACCGGTCAGTGATGCCGACCGCGCCGTGGAGCGTTCGCTACGGGACCTGCTGGCCCGGCACCGACCGGCGGATGCAATCCACGGCGAGGAGTACGGATCCATCGAGGGATCCCGACAATGGATCATCGACCCCATCGATGGCACCAAGGGTTTCGTGCGCGGGGTGCCCGTGTGGGCAACCTTGATCGGTCTACGCGAGGGCGATGCGATCACCACGGGTGTGGTGTCCGCACCAGCGCTCGGTCGCCGCTGGTGGGCGAAGGTCGATCGCGGCGCCTACTGCAGCGCACCTGGACAAGGCGAACCGCGTGGACCGTTGTCGGTGAGCGCGGTCGGGGAAATCGCCGATGCTTCCTTCGCCTTCTCCGATGCCATCGGCTGGGATCGAAGCGCACTCGATCGATTGCTAGGTGCCACCTGGCGGCAACGCGGACACGGTGATTTCTGGGCTCATGTGATGGTCGCTGAAGGAGTGGTCGACATCGCCGCCGAACCGGCATTGAAAGTGCACGACGTCGCCGCGCTGGTTCCCATCGTTGCCGCCGCCGGTGGCGAAATGAGCACATTCGCTGGCGGCGAACTGCCATGGAACGCTCCAACGGCCGAGTTCTCGCTGTTGACCACCAATGGCCGACTTCACAATTCCGTCCTAGATCTGCTTCGGACCTAGCCGCCGGTATCCCTAGGCCCCACCATGGAGGAACCTACGTAGAAGGGTCAGGGTTCGCCATGCGGGTACTGCAGATTCTCACCAACAAGGGCGGCGACATCTTCGCCATCACCCCCGAGGCAACCGTCGCGGACTTGGTCCGCACTCTCGCCGAGCGTCGAGTCGGGGCACTGCTCGTACGCGAGGCAGGCGGTGCGCTTGCCGGAATCGTCTCCGAACGGGACATCGTCCGCGCACTCGGCTCCCGCGAGGCCGTCCTGAACGACCCCATCGCTTCGATCATGACGACCGATGTGGTCACCGTCTCCCAGGAAGCAGACGTCTCCGACCTCATGCGATTGATGACCGAGCGCCGTATCCGGCACGTACCCGTCGTCGACGAGGACGATTCACTCGTTGGCGTGGTGTCGATCGGCGACGTCGTCAAGAACCGGATGGATGAACTCGAAAGCGAACGCGCCGCTCTCATGGATTACATCACGCAAGGTGGTTGACGCCGCGCTCAGCGAGGCTGGACCAACAGCGGCATACCTCCGCGGGGGCGGATAGTTACCAGCGGTTCGCCTACGGGCAGCGACCCACCCGGGGGGAAGGACACGGTGAAGTGCCGCGCGAGCTCGGCGATCACCATCACAGACTCCACATAGGAGAAGTCACGGCCGATGCAAAGCCGGGGACCCGCACCGAAGGGAATGTGCGCGAACCGCGGAATGTCGGTGTCGGTAACGAAACGGTCGGGCTGGAAGGAATCGGGATCGGTCCACAGGTTCGGGTGCCGCTGCAACAGCCACGGGCTCATGATGATCAACGCCCCTGCAGGGATCGCGGTGCCGTCGATCACGTCCGACTCCAGCGACTGACGAGTGATCAACCATGCCGGTGGGTACAACCGCAAGGTCTCCTCCACCACCGCCTTGGTGAAGGGCAATCGCGGATAGTCGTCGAAATCCACGGGACGCTCGCCCGCTACCGCGTCGGCCTCGGCGGCCACCCGCTCGGCAACGTCCGGGTGTTGTGCGAGCAGGCCCCAGGCCCAGCCCAGTGCGCTGGCGACCGTTTCGTGTCCCGCCACGATGAACGTCACCAGTTGATCTCGGATTTGCTCGACGCTCAGTGGGCGATCCTCGTCATCTCGCACCGAGAGCAATAGGCCCAGCAGATCCTCACCTGGGTCATCTCGACGAGCCGAGACCATCTCAGTGACGGCTTCATCCAACCGTGCAACCGATCGCCGAAGCACGCGATTGGCGGGTGTGGGCAACCACTCGGGTGGAGTGATGGGCACCCGTGCTCGGGCGACGACCACGTCCAGCGCTTCGAGGGTGGCTTCGGCGATCTCGCTGGAACGTCCGGTTAGATCGGTTCCCATCAACGATGCAGCCACGATCTCCAAGGCAGCACCCATCATGAAGGCGTCGACGTCCACCACGGTCCCCGGCTCCAGCGCGGACCACTGCCGCCGCACCCGCGCGGTCGCTTCGGCAACGTGACCGCCGACATCCTGTAACGCGCTGTGGTGGAACGCCGGCTGCAGGGCGCGGCGCTGCCCACGCCAGGCTCCGCCATCGGAGGTAAGCAGGCCCTCGCCTGTCACCAAGGACAAGGCCCGGTATTGGATCGTGGACTTGCCGTAGCCCCGTGCGTTATCGACCAACACATGGCGAACCCCATCGAGGCTGTTCACCAAGTAGGACGGGGGCCGGGGAATGGGGAATTGCGCGATATCCCCGAACTCGTTCCACGTGGCATCCAAGAAGGCCAGCGGATCCTTTCGGATCGTGCCGAAAGCTTGCAGCATCTGCGGACCAAGCGGTCCGGGTGCGGTAACCGGGGTACCGAGGAAGTGCGTGGGTTGCTTGCTCACGGGCTAAGGATCTGGTTCTCCTCGACGAACAATCGAACACGCGAAGCGACATGATCGAGTGAATCCTGCGCTACCGATGCGCCGATCTCGGTCGAGTAGGCGGCTTCGAACGAGGCCCGATCCTCGAACCACAGCTCGGCAACACCGTCGATTCCCTCACCATCGGTGACCTCGTTGAACCTGATCTCGCGGATGCCCGGCAATCGACGCGCCATCGGGGCGTGTTCGTGAAGCCACCATTGCGCGAACTGTTCGTGGGTCATGTCGACCCTTCGAGTGAGCAGGATCATGGCCTTGAACACGAATCGATCTCCCTTCGACCGACTACTGCGGCTTCTTCGTGCGGGCTCCTGGACGTCCCCCACATGACAACGCTAGGGCGATCACGATCTCATCCGCATGCGGGGCATCGGGGACTATGAGATCGACCGCATCCATATCGTCGAACACCCAACGGTCGTCTTTGTTGCCGATGGGCATCGTGATCTGCGCACCGGGACCGGCAACCTTCTTGGTTCCGGGGATGATGTCCGATCCCCCACCGATCGACGAG
>CAZJYN010000051.1:0-13308 GCA_964550285.1 uncultured Rubrivirga sp. | reverse complement strand
GCTGCCATGACCGGGCCCCGATGAACGGGCCACCCGAGCGCAGCGCCGAGCAGCGTGCCAAGGCCGGGGAACGAGCGCTCGATGCCCGCCGGCGGCGGGCCGAAGCCCGGGCGGCCTTGAGCCAACGGCAGTGGTCGTTGGCCGAGTTGTTGGAGCGATCCCAGCAAGACGAGCACTACGCCGGTATGCGGGTGCGCGATGCCTTGACGGCGCTGCCGGGCATCGGCGCGGTGCGCTCCCTTGAGATCATGGAGGACGTGGGTATCTCACCGTCGCGTCGATTGCGCGGACTCGGCAGCAGGCAGCACGCGGAGTTGCTCGCGAAGGTCGCATTCGTCGAACAACGGCGAGCACGCACATGAGTGCCCCGCTGATCGTGGTGAGCGGTCCCTCCGGCGTGGGCAAGAGCACCGTCGTCGCCGAAGCGTTGCGCCTGAACCCGAACATCTGGTTGTCGGTCTCGGCCACTACCCGCTCACCGCGGCCCGGTGAGGTGGAGGGGGAGGACTACTTCTTCTGCGACGACCAAGCCTTCGCCGCCATGCGCGAAGCCGGGGAGTTGCTGGAATGGGCGCAGTTCGCCGGCAACAGCTACGGCACCCCGGCCGGCCCGGTAGCCGCCTGCCGGGCCGACGGTCGACCGGTGTTGCTGGAGATCGAGGTGCAAGGGGCCCGACAGGTCCGAAGCGCCGTACCGGACGCCACCTTGGTGTTCTTGGCCCCACCGAGCGAGGCCGTCCTGCGAGATCGGCTCATCAGCCGAGCCACCGAGGACCCGGCCGCGCTCGAGCGCCGGCTGAGCGCGGCCCACGAGGAACTCCAGGCGGCCGGGGAGTTCGACCATGTGCTGGTCAATGCCGACGTCTCGCAGTGCGCCCACGCCTTGCTAGACTCAGCAGGCTTAGCGGCACCGGGCTAGGAACTCCCGGACGGTACATCCGAAACGAATGAGGCAACCCCTGTGACTTCGCAACCCGAGGGCATCACCTACCCCTCCATCGACGACCTACTCGAAAAGACCGACTCCAAGTACTCGCTGGTGTCCTACGCCGCGAAGCGGGCTCGGCAAATCAACGCCTACTACTCCCAACTCGGGGAGGGCTTGCTGGAGTACGTCGGTCCGCTGGTGGAGACCTACGTCCAGGAGAAGCCGCTGTCCATCGCCATGCGCGAGATCGACGCGGGCCTGCTCACCGCCGAGCCCTTCGACCCGGCCGAGGAGGCCGCCGCGCAGGCGCCGTCCGGCGCTGGTGCGCCTTCGGGTGAACCGCTGGCCGCCGTCGATCCCTTCGCCGCTTCCGAGGAAAACCAGTAGGCGGGTCGGTCACGTGCCATGGCCCGGGTAGTCCTCGGCGTCACCGGCGGAATCGCCGCCTATAAGGCGGTCGAGATCCTGCGCCTTTTGCGCGAAAACGATCACGACGTCACCGTCGTTCCCACAACTGCTGCGCTGCGCTTCGTCGGCGAGCCCACCTGGTCGGCGCTGTCCGGTCGGCCGGTGGCCACCGATGTGTGGTCCGATCCGCAGGCGGTCGCGCACGTGGCGATCGGCAAGGGCGCCGATCTCGTCCTCATCGCACCGGCCACGGCGGATTTCCTCGCGCGTGCAGCGCACGGCATCGCCAGCGATCTGTTGACCAACGTGTTGTTGACCGCGACCTGTCCGGTGCTCATCGCCCCGGCGATGCATACCGAGATGTGGCAGCACCCGGCTACCCAAGCCAACGTCCGTCTGTTGCGCGAACGCGGAGCGATCGTCTTGGAACCGGCCGTCGGCCGGCTCACGGGCACCGATTCCGGGCCAGGCCGCCTGCCCGAACCAGCGGCGATCCTCGAGACTGCCGTAGCAGCGCTGCAGGCGCAGCATCAACCGGCCGGCGATCCAGGTGGCCGGGGCGGTCAAAGCGGCCAGGGCGGCCAGGATCTGCGCGGCAAACGGGTGCTCATCAGCGTCGGTGGCACCCGCGAGCCCTGGGATGACGTCCGCTTCCTGGGTAACCGCAGCAGCGGTCGGCAGGGCTTCGCGTTGGCACGCAGCGCGCTGGTGCGCGGTGCGCAGGTGGATCTGGTGATCGCCGATGTCCAGGCGCAGGCGCCGGCTGGCTGCTGGTCGGTGCGGGTATCCAGCGCCGAGGAACTGCGCGAGACGATGCACGCCACCATCGCCGAACGAGACCCCGACATCGTGGTGATGGCCGCCGCCGTCGCGGACTTTCGCCCGATCCCCGATCCGCGAGGCAAGATCACCAAGGAATCGCTGGATACCGCCGCGCCGGAACTTCGCCTCGAGCGCACCACCGATGTCCTCGCCGAACTCGTCGACAAGCGTGGATCGCTGTCCTCGCCGGTGATCGTCGGATTCGCCGCTGAGGTAACGAAGGCCCACGAGTCACTCGAGCAACGCGCGTTGGCCAAGATCGCGCGCAAGGGCTGCGATTACCTGATCGCCAACGAAGTCACCGGCGGCGCGGTGTTCGGGGAATCGTCCACCTCGGTGGTGATCGTCGACCAAGAAGGCGTGCGAGCGCGCCTGGCGGGTGTGGACAAGGCGGCCGTAGGCCATGCGTTGTGGGACACGATCGCCAGCCACCGTTGATAGCACTGATGGGTCATCGTCCTCGCTAGACTGACGCGACCTTGCGGGGGAGTTCCCCATCTCCCCGTGCTCACGATCGAGGGAGAGTTGTGCCGCACCGCCTATTTACCTCCGAGTCCGTCACCGAGGGTCATCCGGACAAGATGGCCGACCAGATTTCCGATGCCATCCTCGATGACCTGCTGCGCCAAGACCCCCGTAGCCGGGTGGCCGTGGAGACGATGCTGACCACCGGTCAGGTGCACGTTGCCGGTGAAGTCACCACCGAGGGCTTCGCGGACGTCATGAACCTGGTGCGCCAGGCAGTGATCGGCATCGGATACGACTCTTCGGTCAAGGGCTTCGATGGCGAGTCCTGCGGAATCAGCGTCTCCATCGGCAAGCAGTCCCCGGACATCGCGCAAGGCGTGGACGACGCTTACGAGGAGCGCGCCGACGGTAGCGAGGATCCACTCGATCGTCAGGGCGCCGGTGACCAGGGCTTGATGTTCGGCTACGCCTGCACCGACACCGCGGAGTTGATGCCGCTGCCGATTTCGATGGCGCATCGGCTTTCGGAGCAACTGACCGCCAAGCGCAAGGACGGCACGCTGGACTACTTGCGGCCCGACGGCAAGACCCAGGTCACCATCCGCTACGACGAGAACGACCAACCGATGGGCATCGACACCATCGTGGTCAGCAGCCAGCACTCCGCTGAGACCGACTTGGACAAGACCCTCATCCCCGATGTCCGCGAGCACGTGGTCAAGCCGGTGCTGGAGACCTTCGATATCGACTCCCGCGACTACCGACTGCTGGTCAACCCGACCGGCCGCTTCGAAGTGGGCGGGCCGATGGGCGATGCCGGCCTGACCGGCCGCAAGATCATCGTCGACACCTACGGCGGTATGGCCCGCCACGGCGGCGGTGCCTTCTCGGGCAAGGACCCCTCGAAGGTCGACCGGTCGGCTACCTACGCGATGCGCTGGGTCGCGAAGAACGTCGTCGCCGCCGGTTTGGCGACTCGCTGCGAGGTGCAGGTGGCCTACGCGATCGGTGTGTCCCACCCGGTGGGTGTGTTCGTGGAGACCTTCGGCACCGGTTTGATTCCCGACGAGATGATCCAAGACGCCGTCCTCAAGGTGTTCGATCTGCGCCCGGCCGCCATCATCCGCGATCTGGATCTGCTGCGACCGATCTACCGGATCACCAGCGCCTACGGTCACTTCGGTCGCCCGCAGGGTGTGAACTTGTTGCTCGACTCCGATGATCCCGCAACCCGCACCACCGTCGGTCCGACCTTCACCTGGGAGAACACCGACCGCGCGCAGGACCTGCGTGCCGCTGCGGGTGTCTAGCGAGGCCCACGACGATCGGCCCGATCCCGGGCCGGTGGACCCGATCGCTCGCGTGCGGGTCGATCTCGCGGTCCGTCACCTCGACCGGGACTTCGACTACCTGGTTCCACCGCAGTTCGATTCGACGGCCGTGCCCGGTGCGCGGGTGCGCGTGCGTTTCGCCGGTCGCTTGCGCGACGCCTATGTCCTCGCGCGGTTGCCGCAGGCCGATGTGGCCGAGCCCCGACCGATCGAGCGCGTGGTCGATGCGATCGCGCCGCTGACGGCGCAGACCTTGGAACTCGTCGAGCACACCGCCGAGCGGTACGTCGGCAGTTTCTGGGACGTCGCCCGCGCGGCCGTGCCCTCCCGCCATGCCCGCGCCGAGAAGTCGGTGCTCGCGCAGGCTGAGCTGCCGCAACCAGCAGCCGAGCAAGCACAAGAGACCGACGACGACGTCTGGTCCGCCTACCACTGGGCGCATCAAACGAGCGAACCGGGCGAGCCGGGCGAACCGAGCGAGCCGGAACGCATCGTGTGGTCATCGGCCCCGGGTACCGATTTCGCAGCGGAGATCACCGATCTGGTGAAGCGGGTGCACCGAACCGGGTGCGGGGTGGTGGTCGTCGTGCCCGATGCAGCCGATGTCGAACGGGTAGCAGGCCGCCTACTCGCGATATTCGGCAAGCCCGAGGTGGCGGTGCTGAGCGCCGACACCGGCCCCGAGCGCCGCTACCGGGAATTCCTGCGCGCCCGCACCGGGCGAGCACGCATCGTCGTCGGTACCCGCAACGCGGTATTCGCACCGGTTGCCGATCTCGGCGCGGTCATCGTGTGGGACGACGGCGACGACGTCTACCGCGAGCCGCACGCCCCCTACTGGGATGCCCGCGAGGTAGCCGCGTTGCGCTCCCACCTGTCCGGCTGTGATCTGTTCGTCGGTGCGCCTGCCCGATCGGTTGCGACGCAATGGTGGTGTCGATCCGGTTGGGCGCGGGCGGTGGAACCGGTCCGGCCTTCGTGGTGGCAGGTGCAGGCGATCGACGATCGGGAAGTCGCCCGCGACCCGGCAGCTAGCAGCGCTCGGATCCCCACCGCCGCCTGGCAGGTGGCGCAGCAGGCCCTCGCGGAGGGGCCGGTGCTGTTCCAGGTGATGCGCCGGGGATACGTGCCGCTGTTGGCCTGCCGCCGGTGCCGCGAAATAGCCACCTGCGTGCGAGCCGATTGCGCCGGAGCGCTGCACGCGACATCCGGGCACGCCGTCCCCTCGTGCACTCGGTGCGGTGCATTGGCGGGCAACTGGTCGTGCCGCAACTGCCACGAGAGCGCGCTTCGCGCCGTGACGGTCGGTGCCGGGCGGACCGCGGAGGAACTGGGCAAGGCATTCCCCGGTGTGCCGATCGTGTGGTCGCAGGCCGAACGGATCGTGCGCGAGATCGGCGAGGCCCCCGCCGTGGTGGTCGCCACCCCCGGCGCCGAACCCGTCGCCGCGCATGGATACGCCGGGGTGGTGATCCTCGATGCGCGCGTTGCCCCCGCGACCCTCACCGGCCCCGAGCAGCAGGTTCGTCGCTGGTTCGCAGCGGCCGCCGCCGTTCGCCCCGGCGGTCGGGTGTGCATCGTGGCCGAACCCGATGGGGCCGCGGTGCAGGCCTTGATCCGCTACGACTCCCGCTGGTTCGCCGATCGCCAGATCGACGAACGCCGAGCGGTCGGTCTCCCGCCGGTCACCCGGGTCGCGGAGTTAACCGGACCGTCGAGCGCGGTGAACGCGTTCGTGGCATCGGTAACCGTGCCGCATCGGGTTCTGGGTCCCGTGCCGATAGAGGACACCCCCGATCGACGGGACGTACGCAGTTTCATCGTGGTGGACCGAAGGCACGCCGGTGCATTGACCGCGGAACTCGCAGCCGCGATCCGAACCGCTTCCACCGAGGAGGGCTCGGGCCGCGAGGTGCGGGTGCGGATGGACCCGCGGGATATGTGACCGGCGCACTTAGACTTCGCCTCGATGAGCGTTATCCCGATCCGGTTGTACGGCGATCCCGTCCTGCGCACCCCGGCTGCCGAAGTAGTCGATTTCGACAAGGAGCTGCGCAAGTTGGTGCAAGACCTCACCGAGACCATGCAAGACGCCCCCGGTGTCGGCTTGGCCGCGCCGCAACTCGGGGTGTCCCTGCGGGTGTTCACCTACTGGGTCGACGACGAACTCGGCCATTTGGTGAACCCGATCCTGGACCTATCCGATGAGCAGCAAGATGGTGAGGAAGGCTGCCTGTCGGTTCCGGATCTGTCCTTCGAGTGCAAGCGCGCGAGGTCCGTGGTCGCCAAGGGCATGAACATGTACGGCGAGCCGGTCACGCTGGAGGGCAGCGACCTGCTCGCGCGATGCGTGCAGCACGAGACCGACCACCTCGACGGCATCGTGTTCATCGATCGTCTCGACCCGCAAACCCGCAAGGAAGCGATGAAGGCGATCCGGGAATCGGAGTGGTTCGGCGCCGATCCGCTGACCGTCAAGATCAGTCCGCACCCGCAATCCTCGCGGTGGCTGTGACCTCCTTGCGCGTTGCCTTCGCCGGCACCCCGCAGGTGGCCGTCCCCGCCCTCGAGGCGCTGCTGGCATCTGAGCACGAAGTAGTGGCCGTGCTCACCAAACCCGATGCGCGCGCCGGACGAGGGCGCACGCTGCAGCCCAGCGCCATCGCCTCGGTGGCTCGTGACCGCGGGCTCGACGTGCACACCCCCGACCGCCTCGATGAATTCGCCGACACCATCCGCGCGTGGGATCTCGATGCGGTGGCCGTCGTCGCCTACGGACTGCTCGTTCCCGAGACCTTGCTGCACGTCCCTCGATCGGGATGGATCAACGCGCACTTCTCCAAACTGCCGCGCTGGAGAGGCGCCGCGCCCGTGCAACACGCCATCGCCCACGGCGATGCCACCACCGCCGTGACCACCTTTTGCATCGACGCCGGCTTGGACACCGGCCCGATCCTGATGACGTCTCCCGACATTGCCATCGACGAACGCGAGGACGCCGGGCAATTGCTCGCCCGGCTCGCGCCCATCGGCGCCGAACTGCTGGTGGACACCATGGATGCATTAGCTGCTGGGGCAGTTATACCCACCGAGCAAGCAAGCGACGGCGTTCGCCTGGCACCTCGGATCGATGTTGCCGACGCCCGCATCGACTGGTCGCATTCGGCAATCGACATCGATCGAACGATCCGCGCATGTACGCCCGCCCCGGGCGCCTGGACGACCTTCGCCGGCGAGCGATTGCGCATCGGCGTTCCCGCGGCGGTTTCACCCGAAGTGCTCAGCGAGCCCGGAGGCATCCAGGTGGAAGGCAAGCGGGTGCTTATTGGCACCGCCGATGGATCCCTCGAACTCGACCAGGTCCAACCGGCGGGCAAGAAGCAGATGCCGGCCGATGCGTGGATCCGCGGTCTGCGCACCGGTGATCGTCATGTCCACTGACAGCAGGCGCGCCGCCCTCGACCTCCTCGAAGCCGTGCGCACCGAGGACGCCTACGCCAACTTGGTCTGGCCGCGCATCCTGGCGCGCTGGTCCCTCGAAGGACGCGATGCAGCCTTCGCAACCGATCTGGCCTACGGCACCTTGCGGATGCGCGGCCTCTACGACGCCGTCATCGATGCCTGCTCCACGCGCGCCGTTGCCGATACCGATCCGGTGCTGCTGGACATCTGCCGCCTGGGCACCCATCAGATCCTGAGCATGCGGGTCCCCGATCACGCCGCCGTGGATTCCTCCTGCGCCCTCGCCCGTGCTGTGGGCATCACCGACGCCGGTCGGGTGGGCTACGTCAACGCCGTGCTGCGCAAGGTCGCCGGGCACGACTTACCGCAGTGGCAGGACATCTGCACCGAGCAGCTCACCGGTGATGCGGCCCTGGCCATCACCACCTCGCATCCGGAATGGATCGTGCAGGCCATCCGCGATGCCTGGTCTGCGCACACTGCTCACACCGAGCACCTCGAACACCGCGAGCACCCACCCAGCGAGGACGATCTCGCGGCGGTGCTCGCTGCAGACAACGTCCCCGCGAAACCCACGATCGCGCTGCGTCGGGCCGCATCCGAACCAGTCGACAACGAACAAGTTGACGCTAATCTCGAAGGAACGTTGCCGGGGCGGTGGATCAACAGCGCCCGGATCTTGGACACAGTGGTCCCGAATCGATCGCAACTGCTTCGAGACTCCCATGCGATCGTGCAGGACGAGGGCAGCCAGCTTGCCGTCCAGGCCCTGCTCGCTGCGCCCGTCGATCCCCCGGAATCGGCCTGGTTGGACATGTGCGCCGGGCCCGGGGGTAAGGCGGCGTTGCTCGCCGATGCCGCCGCGCGCGATCGAGTGGGACTACTGGCCGTGGAAGTGCATCCACACCGCGCGGAGCTGGTGCGCTCGACAGTCGACTCAGTTGCAACCAAGTCACCTATCGAGATCGAGGTAGCCGATGCCACCACCAGACCCTGGGGCAATCGCTTCTTCGATCGGATCTTGCTGGATGCTCCCTGCACCGGACTAGGCGCATTGCGCCGGCGCCCGGAGGCTCGGTGGCGGCGCAGCCCGGCCGATGTCCGCGAACTCGGTGGGCTGCAGCATGCCCTGCTCGATACGGGCCTGGCCTCGCTCAGGCGCGGCGGAGTGCTCGCCTACGTCACCTGCTCGCCGCATCTTGCCGAGACACGTGGGGTCATCGACGACGCCCTGATGACCCACGAGGACATCGTCGAAGAGGACGCCCGTGCACTACTGCCGGATGTGCCCGATCTCGGCCCCGGGCCGCATGTGCAGTTGTGGCCGCACCTGCACGGCACCGATGCGATGTTCATCGCACTACTTCGTCGGCAGTAGTCCTTGCAGTTGCTCGAACACACCCGGTGCACCGGCGACCAGCTTGCCGGCGCCGGTCACCCCGTAGTCGGCCAGGAACGACGACACCCTCCCACCGGCTTCCTCGACTAGGCACACGGCCGCCAGGCAATCCCAGGCGTGGATGTACATCTCCACGTAACCGATGTGCTGGCCGGCCGCGACGTACGCGAGGTTCAGCGCCCCCGAACCCGTCCGCTGGTACATGCCACCTGCGCTCAGTAGGCGCCGCATGATCTCGGCGAGATCCTCCGCTTCGGTCTTGCGTGAACAGCCCACTCCGGTCAGGCCATCGCTCAAGGCCGTGGCCTCGATGACGTGCACCGGTTTGCCGTTGTGCGTTGTGCCGTGTCCGCGGTGGGCTGCGTAGGTGTCGCCGGTAGCCGGTGCATGGATCACTCCGATCTGCACCATGCCGTCTTGTACGTAGGCGATCGAGATGCACCAGGTGGGCAAGCCGAGCAAGAACGGTTGCGTTCCGTCGATCGGATCCACCACCCAGGTGCCCGCGCCCTCGGCCCCTTGCGTGAATCCGTTCTCCTCGCCCATGAAGGAGTCGTCGGGGAAGGCAGCGAGCAGCGCCTGCGTGATGTGCGCCTCGGTTTCCCGATCCGCCTCGCTCACCAGATCCTGGGTGCCCTTGTGCTCGATCGTGAGATCCGCGGCGCGCTCGAAGTACCCATAGGCCAACCGTCCCGCCGAGTGGGCAACCTCGATCGCCCGGGCAAACCGCTCATCGCTCATCCGTTGCGCGTCCTTAACTCTCAGGTCCTACTGCTTGGCTCCGGGCGAGTGCCCGAAACCCCACTAGCCTAGGTGGGTGAACGAAGCACCGATGATCTCGCCGAGCGTGCTGAATGCGGATCTATCGCGGCTGCACGCAGAAGTGCAACGCATCGCCGAAGTCTCGGACATGATCCACCTCGACGTGATGGATAACCACTTCGTGCCGAACCTCACTTTCGGGCTGCCGGTCATCGAGCCGCTGCTGCGCGATGAGCAGATCAAGGCCGACTGCCATTTGATGATCGATGATCCCGATAGTTGGGCACCGGCGTACGCAGCGGCCGGTGCCTACAGCGTCACCTTCCACCTCGAAGCCGCCAAAGATCCAGCGAAGCTGTGTTCGGCATTGCGGGAGCAAGGTGCCCGGGCAGGTGTCGCGGTCAAGCCGGGCACGGGTCTTGAGCAGGTGGACCGCCTCGGCGATCTGGTCGACATGATCTTGGTGATGACGGTCGAGCCCGGCTTCGGCGGTCAGTCCTTCATGACCGACATGCTGCCCAAGATCGGCAAGGCGCGGGAGTTGGCCGATCGAGCCGACGGCGATGTCTGGGTCCAAGTCGATGGCGGCGTGGGACCGCAGACCATCGAGAGTTGCGCCGAAGCCGGTGCCAACGTCTTCGTGGCCGGCTCGGCGGTCTTCAACTCCGAGGATCCGGCCGCAACGATCGAACGGCTGCGCGCTCTCGCAGCGGGAGCCGCCTCATGAGCCAACACGTGCGCAGCCCCGAAAGCAGCCCCGAAAGCACTAACGCCCGGTGGACGCTATGGATGGATCGCGCCGTGGAGTTGGCGAGTGATCCGCGGGCTTCGCGCGGGGAGAACCCGCGCGTGGGCTGCGTGATCCTCGATTCCAGCGGTGGGTTCCTCGCGGAGGGTTTCCATGCCGGTGCCGGCACGCCGCATGCGGAAGTGGTGGCACTGCAAGCAGCTGGCCGGGCGGCCGCCGGTGGCACCGCGATCATCACGCTGGAGCCGTGCCGGCATACCGGCCGCACCGGTCCATGCACGAAAGCGCTGATCGATGCCGGCATCGCCCGCGTGGTCTACGCGCAAAGTGACCCCACCGATGCGGCTGGCGGGGGAGCGGGGGAATTGCGCGCCGCCGGGATCGAAGTGGTCGCAGGCATCGGGGAGGCAGCGGCCCGGGAAGTCAACGCCGAGTGGACGATCGCGGTCACCCGCGCCCGCCCGTTCGTGACCGCCAAACTCGCGATCAGCCTCGATGGGCGGGTCGCGGGCTACGGTGGTCGGCGCGTGCAACTGACCGGTGCGCCTGCGCAGCGATACGCCCACGAACTGCGGGCCCGGGTGCAGGCAGTCATCACCGGCACCGGCACCGTCCTCGCCGATGATCCCTCGTTGACCGTGCGCGAGGTGCCGGTGCCCCCGGGCGGTCAGCCACTTCGGGTTATCGCGGGGCGTCGGAGCATTCCCCAAGGAGCCAAGGTCTTGGACGAGGCGGCGCCCACGCTCGTGGTTCCCGATCACGATCCGAGCGCCCTGCTGGATCAGCTCTACGCCCGCGGGGTGCGCCACGCGCTGTTGGAGGCCGGGCCAACTTTGCTGCGCGCCTTCCTCGAGGCCGGCTGCGTGGATCGCCTCGATTGCCTGCTAGCCGGCGTCTGGCTCGGTTCCGGTCCGCGTGGCCTGCCCGCGGGCTCGCGGCTGGACCTGTTGGGGGAGATCATCCAGACCCGGGCGTTGGGCCAAGATGTGCTCATCGGCTACGCCCTACCGACCCTCGACCCGGGCGCAGCGGCCGATTCCATCCCCAGCCTCAGGAGTGCGTGATGTTCACCGGCATCGTCGAAGAGAAGGGCACCGTGGAATCCGTGCAGGATCTCGGCGACGCCCTGCGGGTGCGGATCACCGCCGACGATGTGCTCGCCGATTCCGCGCTCGGTGCCTCGATCAGTGTGAACGGCATCTGCCTGACCGTGGCCGATCGCGGGGATTCTTGGTTCGAGGCCGACGTCATGGCCGAGACGATGCACCGCACCTCGCTGTCCCAGGCCACCGCCGGCGCCGCGGTGAACCTCGAGCGCGCCGCCCGGGTGGATTCCCGGCTCGGTGGTCACATCGTGCAAGGCCATGTCGATGGCACCGGAGTGATCGCCGCGATCGAGCCGAGCGATCAGTGGACCGTGATGCGCATCGACGTCCCCGCGGATCTCACCGCCTACATGGTCGAAAAGGGCTCGATAACCGTGGACGGCGTATCGTTGACGATCGTGTCCGTAACCGATGATCGCTTCACCATCTCGCTTATTCCCACCACGCTGGCCGAGACCAACCTCGGCACGCGGCAGGTGGGCGATGTCGTGAACATCGAGGTGGACGTCCTCGCTAAGTACGTCGAGAAGTTGATGCAGCGATGATCCCTGCCGATGAACTGTTCGCCTCACGCGACGATGCCGAACTCCTTCCGCAAGATCCCACCGGTTCGATCGAGCCGCTGGAGCCGCCGCACCCGGGTGCCGTCGCGCTGAATACAGTCGAGCAGGCGGTCGAACAACTGCGCGCGGGTCGGCCCATCGTGGTGGTCGACGACGAGAACCGGGAGAACGAAGGCGACCTCATCTTCGCGGCGTCCCTGGCAACTGCCGAGTTGACGGCTTTCATGATCCGCCACACCTCGGGCTATATCTGTGTGGGCATGACCGGCGCGGATCTCGACCGGCTCGACCTACCACCGATGGCGGCGGTGAACGAGGATCGCCGAGGTACCGCATACGCGGTGACCGTCGATGCCAAGGACGTCGAGACCACCGGCATCAGCGCCAAGGATCGCGCCCGCACCATCAAGGTCTTGTCCGACTCGGCCACCGAACCATGGGAACTCACTCGTCCCGGCCACGTGGTGCCGCTGCGCGCCGTGGAGGGCGGGGTCTTGCGCCGTGCCGGGCACACCGAGGCAGCAGTCGATCTCGCCCGCTTGGCCGCGTTGCCGCCAGCGGGTGCGCTGTGCGAGATGGTCAACGACGACGGCACCATGATGAACGCCGCGCAGTGTCGGGATTTCTGCGACGAACACGGCCTGGTGTTGATCTCAATCGCCGATCTGATCCGCCATCGCCGGCGCCGCGAATCCCATGTGGAGCGGGTGGTCGATGTCCCGATGCCCACCGAGTACGGCGATTTCAGGGCGGTGGCCTACCGCAGCGACATCGATGGCAGCGAGCATGTCGCGCTGGTCGCCGGGGACATCGGCGATGGCCAAGACGTTCTCGTGCGGGTGCATTCGGAGTGCTTGACCGGGGACGTATTCGGATCCCACCGATGCGATTGTGGCCCGCAACTGCATGCGGCGTTGCGGGCCGTGGCCGAGGAAGGTCGCGGCGTGGTGTTGTACATCAAAGGCCATGAAGGCCGCGGCATCGGACTGCTCGACAAGATGCGCGCGTACGCCCTGCAAGACCAAGGTCGCGACACGGTCGATGCGAACACCGATCTCGGTCTTCCGGTGGATGCCCGGGACTACGGCACCGGGGCGCAGATCCTGGTCGACCTCGGGGTACGCACGATGCGGCTGCTCACCAACAACCCGGCGAAGCGAGCCGGCCTCGAAGGCTACGGGCTTTCCATTGTGGAGCGCGTTCCGCTGGTGATACCCGCTAACGAGTACAACGCCACCTATCTGGGCACGAAGGCCTCGCGCATGGGGCATGCCTACGAGCCGGATCCCACTGAACCGGACCCCACTGAAC
>CAZJYN010000050.1:0-13476 GCA_964550285.1 uncultured Rubrivirga sp. | reverse complement strand
ATGCCTAACGGCGGATACCCGATGTGGTTCGGCATCCCGTTAACGCAGCAGTACGCGTTGCGCTTCTTCGGCCGGGACATGTGGCTCGTGGAGCGACAAGACGGTCGGTGGGAGGACGTGCACCAGATCCCCGCGCAGGCGGTGGCGGCGATGCTCTACCACTTGGCGTATTGGGGCATGCCCGATCATGGGCGTGACTTCATCCTCGGTGGATTCGATACCTACGAGATCGAGCCCGCGTTTCGCAACCGATGGTGCCTGTACGACTACTAGTCGAGCGCCGGCTATCCGAGTGTGATCGGCTTGACGAGGTCGGCCCAGATCACGACCACGCCGACCAAGATCAGCACACCGGCCACCACGTAGGCCACCGGCAACAACTTGGCGGTGTCCACCGGGCCCGGGTCGGGCTTGCCTCGCACCCGGGCCACGGTGCGCCGGATCCCCTCATAGAGCGCACCGGCCGCGTGCCCGCCATCGAGCGGCAGGATCGGTAGCAGGTTGAACAAGAACAAGAACAGGTTCAACGAGGCCGCAAGGCCCAAGAAGGTGGCGACCTTCGAGGTGACTGGCTGTTCCATCGCCGCGATCTCACCGCCTAGGCGGGAGGCTCCCACCACCGAGACCGGTGAATCCAACGAGCGCTCTCCCCCACCGATAAGGGTCTCGTCCACGAGTTCGTAGACCCGCACCGGAAGTGAGACCAATGCCGCAGCGGATCGGTAGGTGATGTCCCACATGTAGCCGGGGATCGCGGTGATCGGCTGCGGGGAATATTCGAACTGGGGACTCACGCCCAAGAATCCGACCTGCTCGGAGGCGCCGGTCGGTTCGCCGTTCTCGTCGTAGACCGGCCGCTCGACGTCCGCGACGACCAGCGGTAACGAGACCTGACCGCCGTCGCGCTCCACCACTACCTGGGTGCTGCGACCGGGGTTGGCGCGGATCCATTCGGTGAGGTCGTCCCACGAGGAGGAGGCGATCGGGCCGACGGAGACGATGACATCGTCGGCGAGGAGGCCGGCCTCGGCGGCCGGGGTGGGCAGCGATCCCGCGGGGCAGGCGCCGGAGGGCAGCGGATCACCGGTTGGCTGCTCGACCGTGGGGGTGCACGGAACCACCGAGTTCACGGCGGTGGTGGGCTGGGGCAGTCCGATGCCCACGAGCACCACTCCGAACAGCAGCACCGCGAGCAGCAGGTTCATGAACGGCCCACCGAGCATGATGATCAAGCGCTTGTGCACGGGTAGCTTGTAGAACACCCGGTTCTCATCACCGGGCTCGATTTCCTCGAGGGACTGTTGGCGGGCCTGCGCGACCATCGCTGCGAATCGGCCGGTGTTCATCGTGCGGGCGGTGCCTTCGGGATCGTCCTTGCCCGGCGGCAACATCCCGATCATCCGGATGTATCCACCCACGGGAATGGCCTTGAGGCCGTATCGGGTCTCACCGCGAACCTTGGACCAGATGGTGGGCCCGAACCCCACCATGTAGTCCGTTACCCGGACACCGAACTTCTTGGCCGGGACCAGGTGCCCGATCTCGTGCAGGGCGATGGACGCGCCGATGAGCAGCACGAACAGCACGATGCCGAGGATTTCCAGACCCATGACCCCATTGTCTCCCTACGCCCTGACATATGACGCACCACGGCACCCGCGCGATCCGCTCCCCGCTATCTCACGCCCGACTAAGCCGGCGGGGCATCGAGCAAGAGACCGAGCACTTCCCGGATCTGCCGCAACTCGACTGCGCTTACGCGCCCGAATCCTTGCTGCAATCGGCCCACCGAGACGGCACGAATGTGCTGGCATTGCGCGTAGGAACGCACCTCCAGGCCCGCCTCTCTCGGTTCGATCGGCACATCGGTGCGAAAGCCTCGGCGCGTGGAGGTCAGCGGGACTACTTGAACGACACTCGGTGCGGAATCGAGGATTTCCTGCGCTGTGACTACGACGACGGGACGTGGAAAGCCTGCTTCACTCCCTGCGGGGACTCCGAGATCGACCAGGGCTACAGCCCCCGATCTCAGCTCAGGTCCGCTTCGAGCCACCGGGTCTCCTCCTCATCGAGCGGTGCCGTGAGTTCTCGACCCATCTGATTTTGGGTAAGGCGTCTGACAGCCAAATCGACGGTGTCACCGACCGTCATCCCCAGTTCTGCTGCCAACTGCTTCAACGCCGCATGCGTATCGCCCGAGACACGGACGCTGGTGCTCTGCATGCAAATCAGCATACATCTAGCAAGTAACTGTCGGAGACGGACCAGGATGCGTCCATCCGAGCCGGCACACTTCGCTAGTTGCACCGCGCAGCGACCAACACCCCCGGGCTTGCGCCCTGTTTGCCGTCCTCAGAACCTGTGGATGACCGTTTGTTGATGTGAGCTCACTGGCGCCACGCTTCGTTCGTGCATGCCTTCGTCGACGAATCATTCGGCACCATTGGGCATCAGCGCGTGTATGTCGTTGCGGCTGCCTGCATCGAGGCCAGGGACCTCGAGTTCTCGAGGCAAGCGCTACGAGACTTGAATCCCAGCAGAAGCAAACTCCACTGGCACAGGGAGCGCCCCCAGGCCAGGCGGGCTCTTCTCAGCGCTATGGCAGATCTCCCCTCTTCCTACTTCACCGTCACTCGAATCTCCGTGGATGAGCGTCCCGAGCGTCAAAGGCGGCTCTGCCTCAGGACATTGATTAGTGAACTGAAGGGATCGGGCCTAGGCGGCGCCGTCCTCGAATCACGCGGTATCGCGGGGGATCGTCGAGACCGCGCCGCACTTGACTGGCAAGCCCGCACCGGTCCTTCCGCAACCAGCATTCACCACAGTCTCGGAGTCGACGAACCACTCTTGTGGTTAGCCGACTTCGTCTGCGGGGCAACCTGGTCACACTTCAATGGGAACGATTCTTACGTGTCGATTCTCGAGAAGATGAACGTCATCCACTTGGAAGCATCGGGAAACTAGATGCGCTCGGAAAAACGTCAGCCCCGGGCCCCGCAATCCCTGCGGGTGCACCGAGGCTTCCTTCTCGGCGAGTCCGAAGACCGCGAGCATTCACATCGTTCCACTCTCACAATTCAGAGTCAACACCGAATCAGCAGACGCTCACTCGAGGCGGCCTCTTGGGCCTCGTGCGCTTCCACAATGTCCTCGAGCTCGAAGTACCGCGCAGGTGGCATCGTCAATGCGCCGTCCGCCAGCGCGGCATCCACGGCGTCGACTGCGGCCGTGTACTTCTCCGCCGCCACGGTGTACAGCAACATGAATTCCAAGGTCAGCCCCGCGGTCATCAACCTGCGTCGCGGAAGGACCGGATCGTCCCCATCGGCGGCGTAGTTCACCACCACGGTCCCGGGCTTACTGACCTCGAGATCCATCTCCAGGTTCGCCGGCAGGTTCACTTCGATGATCCGATCGACCGCACCGACGGCTTCACGGATGTCGTAGATGATGTCCGCATCGCGGTAGTCGTAGACGAAGTCGGCTCCGGCGTCCCGCGCGACCTGTTGACGCTCCTCAGTAGAGGCGGTCGCGATCACGGTTGCCCCGGCCCACTTCGCAAGTTGCACCGCGCATCGACCCACGCCACCGGCGCCGCCGTGTACCAGCACCACCTTGCCCTCGACCGGTCCATCACCGAGCACGCAGTAGGCGGCCGTGACCGCGGGCACTCCCAAGGTCGCGCCGAGTTCGAAGGAGGCTTCGGCCGGAAGTCGCCGCACCCGGGAGACATCGACGATGCAGTAATCGGCGGCGGTTCCGTACACGCTGTCGAGCGCAGCCATCATCACCCACACCCGCTCACCGATCCGCGAAGGATCGATGTTCGCGCCGACGATGTCGACCACCCCGGCCCCATCGAGGTGGGGGATCTGGAACTCGGCGATGTCACGCGGGGTCAGACCGGCGCGGGTCTTCACGTCCGTGGGATTGATTCCCGAGAACGCCATGCGCACCCGCACCTCGTTCGGTCCGGGCTTGGGGATCGGCAAGTAGTCGACCTGCAACACCTCGTCGGCGGAACCGATCGCTGAGTAGGTGGCTGCGCGCATATTGCTCATGGGCCGCGATTGTCCTCCTGCCTCATGGAGGGGATACGCCACGGTCCATCCGACGAGCGCGGAGTGGCCTATCGGCGTCCGCGGAGTACGACGAAATACCGGTTGCCTTGTGCATCGATCAAGCGCACCCGGTAGTTCTTCCGTTGCGTGACCCGCACAGCGGGCAGCGCGACTCTGCCCGTGGGTGTGGATACGACCCCGTCCATGACCTTCCATAGGCCGCCTACTCGAATCTCAGCCGTAAAGGCACGCGGCGGCCCACCGACCCGCACGACGGGCACCCGCCACTTCCCAAGACGCAGCCTCTTCCGTGGTGCATTTCGAACCAAATCGGTCGCCCTCTTTTTAATGAACAGCCGCTTGGTCACGGCAGTATTGGGGCCGGTGGCCAGGAGAACCCCTCGACCAACATCGCGCAGGGCCGGCTCGGGAGTGGGTTCGGGAGTGGGCGTGGGAGTCGGGGTAGGCGTGGGAGTCGGCGCCGGAGTGGGCGCAGGTGTCGGCGCCGGGGCCGGCGGCGCACCTCCTCCCGAATCCGAGGGGGTCAACTCGGTAATCAGTCTGGACGCGAGAGTCGAGAAGTTGATGGTGCCCATGCCGGTGACCATGTCGTAGCCGGTCAGCGCTGTGTAGCCGCCCAGGGAGTGGATGTCATTACTACCGACGGTCACGTCGGTCCGAGCATCCGCGTAGGCCGAGGAGTAGACGATCGAATGGATGTCAGTCGCGCCACCACCGTTGTCGATTCGAGTCAACCCGCGGGCGCTGAGCACAGCATTGACGTTCGCGATACCGATGGCCGTAAGGGGTGTTGCCGCCGACGTTCCCGTCACCGGGACCCACGGGAACTGTGCGGCACCGCACGGCGCCTGGCACGATTGGGTGAAGGTTCCGCTGGAAACGTAGGTCTGGGTGACGTCAGGGTCTCCGACCTGTTCCTTCGTGTAGGAGATAGAACGATCGGTCACGGCCGTGATCTCAGCCTCGCTCACGTTGAAAGTGCTGTACTCCTCCGGCAACAAACTGACGCTGATGAATTCCCCGACTGTCAGCCCATGGATGTTGCTGACGAAGATGGTTGCGACTTCGTTGGTCCGCTGGACACCCTGGATGGAAACACCTGGGTTCGCGATTGCGTACGTCGGCCAGCCGGCCAAGGCTGCAACGTCCGGCATCATCCGTCGCCCCGGCAGCGACGGATAGTTGGAGGTCGCCGCGGACTGCTGGTAGGCAGGCATCGCGTATTTCCCGCTTTGCCCTCCACCTGTGGCTTCACCGCCCTTCGACGGATAGTCCGCCAGATTGGCGCAGTTGCCATTCGGCGTGGAATCCCACCACGTGTTCAAGCTCAGTTCCGCCCCGGGCGTGTAGGTGATATTCAGTGCATTCGCCAGCGTGTTGGTCTGAGAAGTCCACTGGGTGCCACCGACCGCTAGGACATTCGGGTTCGTCGCTGGGTACTGCGGCTCCAGGCTCCCGAAATCCACGGACGCCACCGCTTCTATGCCGGTGCTCGACTGGTCTGGGTAATCCATTCCTACGGTGAAAGTGTCGAGCGTAGGAGTTGCCAGAATCTTGTAGTTGCCATCCAGCCGCGGCAAGAGAGCGCCGATGAAGACCGTTTGCCCGGCAGTGAATCCGTGGTCCCCATCCGTGGTCAACGTGGCGATATTCGAGCTCGAAGCGAAGGACGTCAAATCCTTGAAGGTGGCGTTTCCGAAGTTGTTTCCTGACGAGGAGATGCACCCGCCCGACCCTTCATCCCCGGCCGATACCGCGAGGATCACACCGTTCGCGGCTAACTGGTCCAAGACGAAGTCGGCGTCGTCCGTGTCTTGCCCAGATTCCGCTCCCCCGTAACTCAGGCTCATGATGCACCCGCCATCAGGATAATTCGGCCCCTTCGACCACGTGTGCGTCTTGGTCTCGTCCCACGGATCGTCGCCGTCGTCCACTTCCAGCCCACAGGCCTCGGCCATGTTGACGAAAAGTCCGTACCAACCTCCCGACGCACCTGCAGAGGGGGTATTCACGATGGTGATCGTGGCGTTGTCCGGCAAAGCAGCCGCCGCGACGGTGACATCGAGCGTCGATTCCAGGCCGCCGGTATTCGTGCCCTGAGCCTCGCTGCTGTTGCTGTGCTCGATCAACTCAATGGTGTCGAGCCCGCATTGTTGGAGCAGCAGGTTGACGGCATCCTCATTGGCCGTTTCGTCGAATTCACCGATCACGATCCGCTGCGCCGAAGGAGTGCCCGATGAGGTGAGCGGGAGACCGGCGATCGCATTCCACTGCTGTGGTGCCAATCCGATGTTCCGCCCACCTGCTTGCGGGATGCAGTCCTCAGAGGGGTAATCCGGCGCGGTGAATGTCGTATTCGCGCTCGCCGGTATGGCCTGGGCGATCACGCCCGCAGGCAGCAGGGCCAGGCTCAGGACGAGAGTGAGTAGGAATCGAGTCGCCGTCTTGCTCCTTCGGATCACGCCCAACACGTTAGGGCGATTATCCGCATTTCGTTCGCCGCCACTCCCAGGAAGGCCCCACGTGCACTAAGTGACCTTTCGCCCGCCGTGACAAGGATCATGCTGCGCCCGATGGGCCCAGCCTCGCTCTATTGGCCGGCATTACTCCATGATCCGGAAGGTATGTCGGTAGGTCCCATCCGACCTTTGCTTCGTAGTCACGGTTCCTCGAGCGCCTACGTAGTCTCCGGTTCCACCGACGATCACCGCGGTAGCCGCAGCGTTGTCGTTCGCGAATTCGGGTGCCTCACTAGCTAGGTACTGGCTGGCGCCAAGGACGACGATCTGGCCCTTTTTCATGTTGAACACCAATTCGCGGAATCGATCTTCTTCGGCCACTCCATCGATGGTCACATCGAATGTGGTGATCTGGCCGATCACTTCACCGATCTTCCTGTCCTTCGCATTGCGTAGGACGCCGGCGAAGAACAGCACGTGGCCGGTTTTGTTCGCTTCCAAGTCCGCGTCCGCGTCGTCCACGAGCACCGGAGCGTCCTGGAATACCGTGAGCTTCTCGAATTCCGCTGCATTTGCCCCAGGAGCCACGAGCAGGAAGGCAAGCGCGACGAGCGTGGCCGCGATCGTCTTGATAATCACTGCCCCCTAGGACTCGTTGGCAACGACGAAGTCACCGGCATCGTCTACTTCGAGCACGTATACCGGTACCACCTCGCGATTACCGGTCTTGGCATCGATCGAGATCTCACCGGTTGCACCAGCGAATCCATCGGTGCGGTTCAACTCCTTGAGCACCGGAGCGAAACGCGTGTTACCGGCCTCTTCCATGGCGGCGAACAACACGTTCGCGGAGTCGTAGGTGAAGATTCCCCAGACACCTGGCTCACGATCGAAGGCGCGCCGGTAGTCGCGAACGAAACGCTCGGCACGCGCGCCGGGCATCTGCTCAGCGGCCGGAACTCCGTTGAAGACGCAACGCTGGGCGGTCGGTAGGTCCACCGCGGCCACGAAGGCCGGGTCCACATTCGCCAATCCCATGAGGCATGGGGGTCCATCTGGATTGCTCGCCTGCAGCGCGGCGGCGATCTTCTCGCCTTCGGGGTAGTAAGTGCTGACGTACACGAAATCCGGAGCGAGCCCGAGGGCCTGGTCCACTTGGGCGCTGTAGTCGGCTTCGCCCTCGGTGATGGGAATCTCCGTAACGGTGACTCCATCAGCCTGCAGGCTGGTAGCCAGTTGGTCAGCCAGACCTTGGGTGAACTCGGAAGGGTCCACGAGCATGACGACAGACGACACACCCAGGGATTGGATATATGCCAGCTCACTGGGGGAAATCTGATCTTCCTTGGGTTGAACGGTCACGCCCAGCCCATCGGTGGTGTTCGCAGATGTCATGTGTACCGGGACGATGCCGCGCTCGAGGTAGAGCGGCAGGTTCAGCACTCCCACCGAGGAGTTGTAGGGGCCGATTACCGCTGCCGCTCCAGCATCCGCTGCTTCCTCAACGACGTCCGTCGCCAGATTCGGGTTCGCGCGATCGTCTACCGGCACCACCTTGATGCGCCGACCGAGCACCCCGCCCTCGGCATTTGCCTGCCGTGCCGCGAGCCGAACGCCGCGCAGCATGTCGCGACCATTCGCGCGCTGCGGCCCGGACAACGGTGCCTCGACTGCCACGACGATTGGTTCATTTCCGACGCTGGGCCCACCAGCGGTCGCCGGGCCTGCAATCCCGAACGCCGCCACGAACGAACCTGCACACAACGCAGCAAGGAAGCCTCGCTTCATGTTCTGCTCCAAACAAGATCTAAGGCGCCACCATCGTGGCCGGTAGGCGAACAGTAGGTACAAGGACACCTGACGAGCCATCCGCTGCACGCACTATTCGTGTAGAAACCGAACGCGGGACCGGATCAAGCCTCGACGCGTGGATTCCGCCCCTAACGGTCAGCGAAGGTAACTGCCGGAATCTGCGGGCGAGGGATCAGCGCAGTCACACAACATCGTCCGTCCGGATCGATCGCGATCGACAAACGGCCCGCTGACAAGGAGCCCAAGCCGATTCCCGGAGACACGGGGTCGAGCGGTCCGGTGCCGTCATCGCGCGATTGCACGCGCAGATGCGAATCTGTCAGCGATATCTCCAGGTGGACCTCACGTGCGCTCCCATGCCGCGAGGCGTTGCTCGCTAGATCGGCCACCAGGGTTTCCAGATTGCGCACGAGCACCGAATCGGAATCGATTTCCTTGGTTGCTTGCACGCTGAGCGTCCAGGTGATGTCCAGCAGGCCCGCCCACTGGGAGCGCAGCGCTATCAGCACATCCCAGGCCGAAGCATGCTCATGCCGGGGGTCTATCGAGGCTCGCATCAGATCTACTTCGCACTCGCGCAGCAGTGCTTCCAGGCTCACCAGCTGCTCAGCACTGACCTGATCGCCCGCGAAGCGCAGGGTCATGCCCACCGTCGCCAATCGACCTTGGATCGGCCCATGCAGCATCGAGGCTGTTTGGGCAGTCATGCGTTCGTACTGCCGCCTCATGTCTATGTCCAGCAGATCCAGTGCCTGCTGCGTCTGGGCGAGTTGCCGGGCCGCATCCATCCACATCCGACGGTCAGCCACTATCAAGGACACGACCATCGCGACGATCGTGCCGATCAACCACACCAGGATTTCGAACCAAGGAGTGCTCCCGGGCACCAGCCAAATCGTCTGCGGGGAACTGTCCACCAGCGAGCCGATCATCCAACCCGAGACGACGATGCCCCCCAGAACGCCTAGGGCGTTTCCTCCAAGGACCACAAGTAGCGACGGCCAATTCGCGAGAATGCTCATACGGGGCACAGCCCAAGCGATGGCACTAAGAAACACATAAGCCAGCAGGGCAGCGAGCAGCAAACGCAACACAGTTCCCGGAACCGGAGCAGGTGCCGCGAATCCCAGTGCCGGCAAGGCAACCAGCACCGATATCGGCTCCACGCGGGCGTTCGCCGCAGCCAGCACCGGTCGGCGCCCGCGACGTGAAGCGATCGGGTCCCCCTCGGTCGCCGGCGTCTTGGCCAACGTCGAGGATCGTTGGGCAAGCTGGGACATCTCGTGGCTGGCCTGGCGCACCAAGGCGCGCGAGTCCTCGGCAACGCTGGAGGCGATCGCAGCGAACCCGGACGCCCCGGCAATGGAATCCCTGGCTGACAGCAGCGCCATCAGGTCCTGCAGCACGGGTGTGATCGCCTGCTGCACCGAAGCCGCGAGGCGAGAGCGCTCCTCGTCCAATTCAGCCCATCGACGTTTCGTTTCCGTTCGCAGGCGCTCGATACCCAGGCGCAAGCTTTCGGTCGTGGATTGCTGGAAGGAGTTCACCGCCTGAAAACCGGCGATCAGCACTACCCAAATCGAGGTACTACCGATACTCAAGACCAACGACGTCACTGTCACCTGGGAACTGCTGATGGCTTGCACGTGGGAGGCCTCGACCTCGGCCAGATGTCGAATCACCGCAGTCGACATCCATAAGACGAGTGCCCACTTCCACAGCGCTTGCCCCGCCACCTTGGTTCTGATCAGCCAAGCGATGCTCGCACCGATTACGAGTGTCACGACCGCCGCGGCGATCACCAAGACGACATCACCCAGGTTCTGAGTCCAGCGGTAGGCGCGCAGGCCACTGGCAACCACCATGAATCCGCCGTAGATCACGAACGTCCGTGGTCTCAGCGCGTAGTAAGCGATCTCCGCTACCAGTCCGGAGCGTGATGCACCCAGGACCTGGCGGAACTGTTGAACCCAGATCACCGGATCACTATTCGCCCGGAATTCCACAGCGAAGCGGCCTGGACCCTGGCATTGATAGCCGGGCTGTTACGAATACCCAAGGCCGAGAACAGGCGTTGGACCATCGCCTCGGCGGCCCGCAGCGTGGTGCCCCGCTCCTCGGCTATTGCCGCATTGGAATAGGCCGCGGCCAGCAACCGAAGGACTTCCCCTTGCTCGCGGCTTAACTCGATGACCGAATCCGAATCCGGATCCGCCGCAACGATCACCCGTTCTCGGCCACCGATGGCAGCGGTCACCGCCTCGGAGAGTTCCTCGGGCGATTGCACCGCGCTCTTGACCACGTAGACGACATCCGCGGGAAGACCCTGATGGGAGGAGACGGCAAGATCGGGCGACGTATGGGCGGTGAGCACGACGAGACCCACCCAGGGGTAGTCGCGCGTCAACCGTTGGCACAGATCGACCCCGGTAGGCCCTTCCCCGAGGTCGAGGTCACACACCACCGCATTGGGCTCTGCTTCTTCGATCAGCATCATCGCTTCGGCGATGGCACCGCAGGACCTCACCGACCAACCCAGCCCTGAAAGCGCACCGGCCACCAGGTTGCGGGTGAATGCCTCGTCTTCGACTATCAGGACTTGCCCGGCGTTTTCCGCGCTCGCTACCGACACCACAGTTCATGGTAGGCCGTCACCACGAAAGCCCTCGTGTGTTTCCCGAACACCACAAGCCCGCACCAGCTTTCGCTTGTCTTCGGCGGCCCGCAGGCCGTGGCACGCTCCCGTTATGGGTGAGAGATCAACGATGGGAAACCTCCGTGCGGTTCGTTCAATAGGTCGATTCAGCGTTATCGGTATCGCCGGTTTCGCATTGGCAATGTCGGTCTCGGCCTGCTCCGGTGATACGCAAACCTCATCTGGTCCCACGGCGGCGGACCTACGCGAAGCGGGATCCATCACGATCGGAACGAAGTTCGATCAACCGGGCTTCGGTTTGTTGAATCCCGCAACGAATGAGCTCGAGGGTTTCGATATCGAGATCGGGGAGATCATCGCTGCGGATCTCGGGATAGCGCCGGAGGACATCACCTGGGTGGAAGTCGTCTCCGACGAAAGAGAAGCAGCTATCCAAGACGGGGATGTCGATCTCGTTATCGCGACCTTCACCATCAATGACCAACGCAAGGAAGAGGTCTCCTTCGCCGGTCCCTACTTGATCGCGGGGCAGGATTTGATGGTCGCCAAGGGCAACCCGGAGGCCATCACCGGTCCTGAAGATCTGGCAGGAAAAGTTGTCTGTTCTGTCAACGGGGCCACCTCGGCCCAAAACATCGAAGCCGATTATCCCGACGCCGAACTCATCCTCTTCGAGGACTACAGCTCATGCGCGCAGGCGCTGAAGGACGGTCAAGTCGATGCCGTCACGAGTGACAATGTCGTCCTCTACGGCTTCGCGGCTCAAGACCCGGATGCCTTCGAGGTAGTCGGGGAAACCTTCTCCGAAGAGCCCTACGGCATCGGCCTGTCGCGGGACAACACCGATCTGCGCAATTCAATCGACGACGCTTTGGAGGCATCCTTCGCCGATGGTTCCTGGCTCGCTGCGTGGGAGGCCACTGCCGGGCAATTCATGCCCGCGCCCACACCCCCTGATGTAGAGCGGTACTGATCCCGCCACGCAGCCGGCGCCCGAAAGGGCTGGCACTCCTTGTCGGTCTCCTTCTTGGAACCACCCCTTCAATCCATCCACCTTTGTCTACCTAATACCTATATTAGGTAGATCGGTATAACTACTGCGTGAGCATGAACATCAAGAACGACGAAGCCCACGCGATGGCCCGTGAACCCGCCGACCTCAACGACACTACGGTCACCGAGGCCGTCACGTCGGCACTGCGGGAGGCACTCGTTCGGCAACGAGAGCACGGGCAATCGCGAAGCGAACGTGTCACTGCCCTCCTGGATCGCATGCGGCGCCAACTGGCCGACTCCCCCGGGCCTTCCCTACGTGAGATCAACGACGGGCTCTACGACGATCGCGGCCTTCTCCGATGATCCTCGACAACTCGGCCATCGTTGCCGTTATCGAAGGTGACCCCGAGGCCGACCATTTCGTAGCCCTCATGCTCGAAGCACTCGGCGTCACCATCGAACCCGTCACCGCAGAGCAGGCCGCCATCGCCAGAGGCGCCTACCGCGACTTCGGCAAGGGACGCTCACACCCAGCGCAATTGAACGTCGGGGACTGCTTTGCCTACGCACTCGCGGTCACCACTGGCGACTCACTGTTGTTCAAGGGCGAGGACTTCACTCATACCGACGTCCAGCCGGCTGCCGACAACTAGGGCAGCGACGCCATTTCGCCCACACGCTCACGCGCCCACGCATCGGCGGCGAGCACATCTTCCAAAGTGACCGACGCACCAGGCACCCAGTCGCCCTTCAGGTGCTCCTCGAGCACTGACGCGACAGTGGACACGATGCCGGTGAACGGCAACCGCCCGTTCAAGAACGCATCGACGCACACTTCGTTGGCGCCGTTCAAGACGGCCGGCGCGGTCCCACCGGCAGCACCCGCACTTCGCGCGAGGCCAACAGCCGGGAACGCTTCCTCATCCAGCGGATAGAACTCCCACGACGTCGCGGTATCCCACGAGCATGCCGGCGCCGCGTCCACGATGCGCGAGGGCCAATCCAATCCAAGCGCGATCGGCAATCGCATGTCCGGCGGTGAGGCTTGCGCGATCGTTGAGCCGTCCACGTACTCGACCATCGAGTGCACGATCGACTGCGGGTGCACCACCACCGAGATATCCGAGAAATCGAAATCGAACAGCAAGTGCGCTTCGATCACTTCCAGGCCCTTGTTCATCAAGGTCGCCGAGTTGATCGTCACCAACGGCCCCATGTCCCAGGTCGGATGGTTTAGAGCCTGAGCAGGGGTCACCGACGCCAACTCATCGGCGCTCCACCCCCGGAAGGGTCCACCCGAAGCGGTAAGGATCAACCGGCGCACTTCTGCGCGCGTGCCCGATCGAAGGCACTGCGCGATCGCCGAGTGTTCGGAATCCACCGGCACGATCTGGTCGGGCCCGGCGATCCCGCGCACCAAGTCCCCGCCGATGATCAACGATTCCTTGTTGGCAAGAGCGACGACGGAACC
>CAZJYN010000049.1:0-13862 GCA_964550285.1 uncultured Rubrivirga sp. | reverse complement strand
CAGTTCCACCAGAACAGCCCCGTCAGCGGATTCACTCGCCGCCAAATCCCAGTCCGCAGGAATCGTCAACCCGGTCTCGCGCTGCAAGGTGCCTCGAGGATCCTCGAGCAGCGCAGTCTTCAACTTCTTGTCACCGCGCGCTCGGTGACACACGGCCTCTACCAGTTCCATGGGAGTACTCTTCATTGCTTCGGTCATCTTCTTCCCCTCGTGCCAGAGTGATCGATCAGTGCCCAAAGGCATCGTGCATAAATCCACTTGGAACGTATCTGTCCAATAGCCGCGTCAATACCGTGTTTCCACAGTGAAAAAGTCGACAGATCGTGGCCAGGCTTCCACCTAGCACGTGTTCGATGATCCCAACGTGAGGTTTCAGGTGTCTGCATTACCTTCCACTCTGCGTCTTGTCCCCGATTCCTCGGATTCCGCGAACAGTGAGCTGGTCACTGTCACTGTTCGAGCGCGGGGCGATGACCTTGATACACAGACGCTTTCGACCGCACTGCTGAGGCACCTCGAGCAGACACCGCACGCAACACGTTGCGCCGTTCATGTCATGGCAGGAAGCTCCCTGGACGCCACCTTGTCCGCCATGACGGGGGCGTCGGGGACGGGCTTGGGTTGGGAAGCTGCCCTGTTCCCGGAGTCGAATCCGTCATCTCATCGGGCAGTACGGCCCGCCCGAGCGATGCCCAAAGGTTATTCGCTGATGCGAGGTACTTCCCTGGTCTCGCCGGAACACCTAAGTGCCCTGCACCGGAGATCAGCGACTGAACTTGCCAGCCCACACCTCGTGCACGAAGACTCCTTCAGGCTCATCGTCGACGGGGACGTCTGCGGGTGGATTCCTGTCCAACGACTCTCCCCCACCACGGTCACGTTCCGAGCCGTTCTCCACGACGCTCAGCTCTACTGCGATGAGCCTCGGCGCCGCTCTTTCCTGCGCCTATCCGCGTGGTCCCAAGCGGTCAGCACCCACCTAGGCGAAGGATCGACGATCATCACGTGGATGCCCGACAACGGGGATCCGGTCAACGAATACAAGTTGAAAGTCGCGCAACCCGATTGGCTGGTGCACTGGGTGAGGCATGTCATCGAACTCGATGCCCTCGAGCGCCTTGCGGGATAACGAACCGTTGCCTCTTCGCGTTTGGGGGCTCAACTCCGGGGGCCGGCGATCTTGTCCAGCAGGTCTGCCGCGCCAGCTTTGGTTGCCCGGCGTAGAACCACACTGAACCTGCCATCGTTGTCGCGAATGGCCCCGTCCTTAAGCAAGTTGGCGACCGATGCGGACAACACCGAAGTGGTAACCGAAGCGAAACGTTCGGCTAGGCCACCAAGATCGGTAGGACCAGAACGCAGAAGCGATGCCACGATCCGACGTTCCAGCGGAGGCCGATCCAGCAGTCCGGTTACCCCAGCCGAAACCGCCTCACGGCTCAACGAACGTACGACAACATCATCGACCGCCACGGCCGTCTCCGCCCTCGTTTCCGCCACGGTCAACCGCAAGTCGCCGCAGTGGTTGCCCGGGCCCAACACCGCGACACGGTGGAGTTCCCCATCCGCTCCTGGTGCTTCGAGCGAAACGTGACCGGAGATGACGAAAATAATGCGGTCAGCCGGATCCCCCGCCCGGTAGAGGATCTCCCCCGCCTTCACACTCTCGGTGACCAAACGCGTGTACAGGGAGGCTTCGACATCCTCTGCAAGACCCAACGTGCTGAGATCTACGTCGCTGCGTTGCATGCGACGGTTCCAAATTTCCCCGTATTCCAGGTCGCTTTGAAGTAACTCCGCGTGGGTACCCGTGGCGACTGATTCATCAGTGACGAAGACCATTCGATCCATCTCTGCCGCAGCCTCGGGGCTACGGATAGCAATGACGATGAGATCTTTCGCGCTCTGTCGCAGAGTTTCGATCAACGGGAGGGCGCTGTCTTCGTCAGACAGGCTCAGAATCGGGCCCACCAACAAGGTGGGGGACGGAGCACATAATGCGACGGCCAGCATGAGCCTTTGACGCTCGTTGACGGTCAGGTGCGCTCCGGCCAAGCCGATGGCTTCATCCTCGAAAATCGGGGCATCGACCAAATGACCTAGGCCGACCGTCTGGAGTATCGCCACCGCGCCTTCGCGAGAGATGTCTGCATCACCCGCCTGCAGGTGCTCGAGCAATGACGCATCGAACGCCACGATGTCGTCGGTGACATGAAGAACTTCCGATGACGCTCCAGGGCTGCGCACCACGAGACCGTCGACGGTCCTACGCAACTTGAGGGTGTCCCCATCTGCTGACAAAGCAACCAAGACAGAGTCCGTATCTACCGATGCGGGGGTCACCAAGCCGACCAACTGTCTGGTGCCCTCACCAGCGGCAGCAGCCAGGTTCAGATCCGCTCGCGCACTCTTCGCTTGCACATCCGACGCCTCAGCGGGATCGGCTGAATTCAAAATGTCCTGGATTCGCCTCTTGCTCGCCAAGGCCAGCTGCAGACTCCGCACCCATGGCGGGAGTGCCTCGAGTCCGCGGACCACACCCTCGACGAACAACAGCGAGGCGGCCACGGCAGCAAGGCTTTCGCCGCCGAGTATCCCGCCGAAAAGGATCACGGCGAAGAGCCCGACGAGGCCTGCTCCGTGCGCGGCCGTGGCCAGTTGAGCCACCTTTACCCCCATCCGGTGGCCGGCATGCTCCAAGAAGCGCGCTCGTCGAGTCATCCGTTGTTGCATCCATGGCTCGAGCGCTAGGGCAGATATCGACCGAGCACCGGAGACGGTCTCATCGACGGTCTCGCCTACGTCGGTAGTCGCCTCGAGTTCAATCTTGTCAAGAGCAAACAGTCGCCGCCCGAGCCCTACACGAACGATGAGGAAGACGATCACGGCAAGCAGGAGTACGAGTGCCGCGGGCCAGGACAAGGTGCTGAGCAAAACCAGACTGAAGATCATCCGCAAAGCCCCAGGAATGCCCTTGGCCACAGTCATCTCAGCGGCGTACGCCACGTTGTCGATGTCTTGGGTGCTACGTGACACGACCGAGGTTCGAGTCAAAGCGGACTGCCGCAGATCGGATCCACGGAGAATCCGTTCGAAGACAGTCAGACGCATACTGGTGGCCGTATTGGTGGCTACGTAATGGGACCCCAACTCCGACAGATAGCCGAAGGCCAGTTGGATGACGATGAGGCCGCCGAGTACGACCAGTGGGGTCATCGAGTGGAGTTCCTCGTGCAGGATCTCTTCGACCACGAACGGGATCGTCAACTGGCACACCAACATGACGGCAGTGGCGACGGCCACTAGCGCCAAGAGAGCCCTTTGGCCGTCCGTGAAGGCCCAGTACCAGCCAATCAGTCGCCCAAGGCGCGCATCAGCGACGGTCCCCGGGTCCAACTTCGGCCTGGCCGCAGCTTCGGGGGTACTTCCTGGTTTGGAGTCCATGCCCTAGGCGCCCCATTGCGCTGGTTGCGAGCAGTCCACAGGCGGAAACTAGCCCGTTCCGTAGAGCGCACCCACCGTGTTTCCACGGTACTGAGGAAATAACCCACTATCTAGCGTTGCGACGTGCCCGATCTCGAGGAACCCTCGGAGGTCACTTCTCCCATCCAGCGACTCGACCGGGTCACCATGTTCGGTAAGCCGCAACTGTGGGTTGCCCTCGTCGCCGCCCTTGCCCTCATCGGCGGATTCCTGGTGTGGGGCACACTGGCCCGACCGCCGGTGATGAAAAGCGCATCAGGAGTCATCTCGACATCAGGTGGACCACTGGAGGTGGGAGCCGGGCTCGACGGCTCGGTGGAATTCGTCTTCGTTGAAGTCGGCACGAATGTTGAAGCAGGAAACATACTCGCTGTCCTGATCGATGAAACAGGTCGAGAGGTGCCCGTCAACACTCCAGTCCCCGGGACCGTTATCGAAGTTGCCACCCAGGAAGGGGATTTCATTCGCTCCGGCAGTGGCATCGCGACAATCCAGCGATTCGATGAGGACTTGCTCGCCCTTGCCCTGATTCCAGCATCGGCCATCTCTGGAATCGCTACCGGAGATCAGGCGCTGGTCTCACCTAATTCGGTACCGACCAGTCAGTACGGATACCTCGAGGGCGTTGTCACTTCGGTGGCATCGACACCCATGAGTGTCTCCCGACTGGAACAGCTCGTGATGACCGTTGCCGGCTATCCGACGATCGACACGATCGACGAGCCCTTGATCGAAGTGCGCATCGAATTGACGGAAAATGAGGCGAGTCCTTCAAGCTTCTCGTGGACTATCGGGCAGGGACCGCCCTTTGAACTCGTCGCAGGCACTCCGTGGGATGGCCAGATCCTGATCGACAATCAGGCACCGCTGGAAACTTTGTTCGGTTCGTGATGAAAACACCCATCTACCTTGCGCAAGCTTCCACCGAGGTGGGCGCCACATGTCTGCGCATGGTGATGGCGACCTACGGCAAGCACGTGAATCCAGAAGCGATCAGATACGCAAGTGGAGTAAGCCGAAATGGCGTGGATTTCGACTCCCTGACTTCCGCAGCCCAGTCCTTCGGCTTCGATGTCGCACGCAAGGATTTTGGACAACTAGTGTCCGCTGATCCTTCCTCCACCGGTGATTCATTGCCCGCTGTCGCTGCCTGGACCGGAGATCACGCGGTCGTGCTGGCGGAGCAATCTGGGGAGTCCTGGATCGTCATAGACCCCATCTTGGGTCGAAGGACGCTCACCTCTGCACAGGCACAGGCGGGCTTTAGCGGTCCCCTTTTGCACGTGAAGCCACAGGCTTCCTTCCTTCCAACAGCTCGCCCTCCCGGAATATTGCGCACCCTGCTCAGGCGCCACGGTGCGAGTAAGCCGGGTCTGGTGTTCGTGATCTTGTCCGGTCTAGCCCTCGTGGTGCCGGGCATCCTGACACCAGGCCTGATCAGACTCTTCGTCGATGGATACCTGGAAACAGGCAACCGGGACGGGACAGCCGTCATCATTGGTGGACTCGCGATCTCCCTGCTGCTCTCCATCGCCCTAACGGCATTGCAGTTGATGGGCCTTCGCAGGCTCATGACCATCACCGTGACGAACGCGAGCGCGCGATTCGTATGGCACGTCCTGCGGATGCCTGCGTGGTTCATCAGTCAGCGAGATCCAACCAACCTCGCCTACCGCGCGTCACTCTCCGAAGCCATCGCCCAAGTGATGTCCGGACCATTCACTAGCGCCGTACTGGCCCAGCTCACCAGCCTCTTCTTTTTGGTGATCATGTTCATCCTGTCCCCACTCTTGGCGCTTGTTGCCCTAGTCGGCTACCTCATATTGCTGTTTCTGCTTTTCCGTGTGGTTCCCCTGCGCTTGGAAATCCGGCACCGTCAGGCCCGAGAAGGAGCCGTCACCACCACCGAACTCGGGATTTGCCTGCGCGTCCTAGAGACATTGAAGGCAACAGGGAGCGAGAAAGTTGCATTCGATCGGATCTACTCCTCCCTAGGACGAAGGATCAATCTAGGCAACGCCTTCTTGTGGGCATATCTGGGAATGCTCCCCACTTTCATGATCCTGCTCATCCAAACGCTGGTTCTTGGCGTTGGAGCATGGATGTCCATCCAAGGCCTGCTCACGCTCGGCACCTTCGCAGCCTTCTCCATACTCTTGGCTGCGTTCGCCGCGCCAATCGCGGTTTTGGTCCCCAACCTGGATGCCTTCTTCAACCTTCGAGGCGCCCTCGAGCAGACCGATGACGTCCTAGAACAGCGCGTCGATAGACGTCTACTGGATGCCTATGCGGATGATGACCGTGCCGACGACATCCATGCAGGAGATCGCGGGTCCGGCCTTTCCTTGCTCGAGTCATCACACTCCGAGTCAGGCGATCAGCCCCAGTCAGCCCCGGTATCGGCCACAAGTCACCATGCCGAAGTCCCTCACGAGAGCGTGGTGGGTGAAGGAGACGAACCTGATGAGGTGGATGCACTCTTGGAGATTGCGCGGTCGGGCAGGCGCCCCAAGGGTCGCCTGACAATCGACCCGTGGGCAGCCAGACTCGAAATCTCCGAACTCGCCTTCGGTTACACACCGGGCCAAGCACCCCTGTTTGCCAACGTCAACATGACGATTTCAGCAGGTCGCGTTGTTGCCGTCGTGGGTACTAGTGGGAGTGGGAAGACTTCGATCGGACGCTTGATATCCGGCCTTTACACACCGTGGTCTGGCGACATCCTTATCGACAGCAAACCCTTCCAGGAACACACTCGTGATTCCCTCGCCCGCGATATCGGCTTCGTAGACCAGGACTCGGTGATATTTCAAACAAGTATCCGCAACAACATCACGATGTTCGACCCAGGTATCTCAGATCGTGATGTCATCTCCGCCGCAAAGGCAGCGCAGGTTCACGACGACATCATCGCCAGACCCGGAGGGTATGACTCACTTCTTTGGGAAGACGGTCGCGATCTTTCCGGTGGTCAACGCCAACGTGTCGGTATTGCACGTGCACTCGTGCGCAAGCCTCGACTGCTCGTCCTCGATGAAGCCACCAGCGCTCTCGACGCTCGGACGGAATCCATCGTCATGTCACAGATCCGGTCCCTTGGCTGCACCACCTTGCTGATCGCTCATCGACTCTCCACCGTTCGAGACTCTGACGAGATCATCGTTCTGCACGAAGGCGGCGTCTTCGAACGTGGGCGTCACTCAGACTTGGCACTCTCCGACGGCTTGTATCGGGAACTGATGGACGCATGAGATCACGCCAAGATCCGTCAGACACTGGCAATCGGCGACAGTACGACGCCGAACTAGCCGCCGCTTACCTGGAGCAAACCCTCAATTCGAATGTGCGGCTTCCCGAGCCTCCGCCGGCACCCGGTCGCGTCTCCGGACTCGTGGCCCGTCTGGCGGGTGCCTGCGGCTTTGGCTACCGACCGGTAAGCGTCAACGAGGACTTTGCTCCCCTCGATCAAATGGCACAGGCGCTGGAAGGCTGCCAAGTCCGCTCACGACAGGTGGAATTGACGGATGATTGGTGGGAGTGGAATCAACCACCACTGGTCGTTCAGGACGAACATGGACTGGAGTTGGTCCTACCGGGCCCCTTCTCCGCCCCCTTCCTGCACCGAGAAGGCGTCGAGCCCGTGAAAGTCGACGAAAGCCTCGCAGCAACCCTGTCTCGGGATGCGCTTCAAGTTGTGCTTCCGCTGGCACCCGGCGCTCTCCGCCTACGCGACCTGGTCCGGCTGTCGATCACCGGCCTGCGCCGGGATCTGATCATGGCCTTCGCCTCAGCTGTAGCAGTGGGCTTGATCAGTCTGGCCGTGCCGGTGGCCACCGATGTGATCTTCAGCGACGTAGTACCAACTGGCGACCTAGGACGGCTTGGTTTCATCATTGCCGCGCTACTCCTCCTTACCCTCGCAACTGGGGCTTTCGCATACACCCGAGGTCTGCATTTAGTACGTCTACAAGACGCAACGGAAGTGGCAGTCGGCGGCGGGGTCCTCGACCGACTACTTCGCCTGCCAGCCCACGAATTGGCAAGTTGGCCCTCTGCTCAACTCGCCACGCGGGTGGGGGTTTGGAAGGCGTTGCAGGAAGCCTTCAACTACACGGACGTAGGTCTGATCAGCTTGATCTTGGTGCTCTTTAATGGAGCGCTGCTGTGCTGGTTCATCCCGAGTCTTGGTGCAGTTGCAGTCCTCTTGGGCTTGCTGTTGCTCGCTGCAGCATGGCTGGTCATTCGCAGGGACAACGCCTTGTGGCACGGCGAGTTGGCGGCTCACTCAGCGGTAGACGCCGAGACAACAGACATCATCCGCGGCTGGATCCCCGTTCGTGTCTCCAATGGTGAGGTGTCAGCGCTAGCCCGCTGGGCGAAGGCATACTCCCGCTATCGACTTGCCTTCAATTCGCGGTGGACGCGTCAGGTATCAGTCGAGATCCTTGCCGTCGCTTTTCTGGGCGCCACCACTTTCTCTTTCGTCTTCATCGCCTACGAATTACCAGCCGGATCCATCTCCGGATCCTCTTTCATCGCGTTCTTGGCCGCATTCGCCCAATTCAGCGCAGGGCTTGTCGGTCTGCTCGCCACGATGCGCGCATTCGAAGCGGTGCGGGCACCGGTACAAAGACTCGCTGCTGTACTGGGTGCGACTACCGAGGAATCGGAGCGATCAGAAGATCCCGGCCCCCTCTCCGGAGCGCTCGAAGTTCGACACGTGGGCTTTCGCTACAGCCCCGACCTTCCGTGGGTCGTCAAGGATGTCAGCTTTCGCGCCGAGCCCGGAGAGTTCATTGCCGTGGTTGGAACTTCGGGTTCAGGAAAGTCCACACTGCTTCGACTGTTGCTCGGATTCGAAGATCCACTCAGTGGAATCGTCACGTATGACGATCGCGATCTGACTGCGATCAACCGCTCTGCAGTTCGCCGTCAGTGTGGGGTGGTGCTGCAGTCAAGTCTCTTGCTGTCCGGAACGATCAGAGAGAACATCACCGTTGCATCCGGCCCGATCCCCGATTCGCGAGTTTGGCAACTGCTCGAACTCGTCCGTCTGACAGAGACCATCCAAGGGATGGGTGGCGGACTCGACACCTGGATCGACGAGAACGCAACCATCATTTCCGGTGGTCAACGGCAGCGGCTCTTGTTGGCAAGAGCCTTGGCGCACAATCCTCGCTATCTATTCCTCGACGAGGCGACGAGTGCTTTGGACAACGTCACCCAGGAAGCCTTGAGCGACAGCATCGCCTCCCTCGATGTCACTCGCATCGTCATCGCGCACCGACTTTCGACGATCAAGCAGGCAGATCACATCATCGTCTTGGACTCAGGACGAATGGTCGAGCGTGGCGATTATGCCGAGCTCGCTGAAGCGAACGGGCTCTTCGCCGAACTGATCTCACGACAGGAGCTGTGACATGCCGACGGTTCAGAAACCCCGCACAGTCCGCACGTCCGCAATTGCCCTCGGTGTCGTTTCCTTGCTTTTCGCTGGCGCTTGCTCCAACGCGACCGATGGGGTAAGCGACACGAACTCCGAAGAGTCCGCCTCCGGATCCGTGATAGGCGATTCATTAGATGATGAACTCGTCACCCCTGGCGTCTTGACCGTTGCGATCTTCGATACTTCACCGCCCGGCTCCTTCTATGCTGAGGACGGCCGGCTGATCGGCTGGGAAGTGGAGTTGGCGGCGAATCTGGCTGACCAGCTCGCCCTCGATATCGATTTCATCGGCGGATCATTCGATTCCGTTCTTGGAGCCGTTGAAAGCGGAGCAGCTGACATCGGTATCGCGAGCATCTTCGATACACGAGAACGTCAACAGCGGGTCGACTTCGTCGAATACTTTGTTGGGGGAACCAGTTGGGCCGTGGCGAGCGACTCTGACTTCAACCCGCTTGATCCGTGCGGCTCCCGGGTAGGTGCCCTGGAGGGAAGCACCCAACTCATCGACTACCTACCGCGACTGTCCGGGCAGTGCGTCGGTAGCGGTGCCGAGGCAATCGAAGCCGTCTCCTACGAAGCAATGACGACAGCCGCTTCAGACACCACCGCCGGCGCTCTCGATGCCATGGTCACCGACGATCCGGTAGTCGCGTACCTGGCCAGCCAGAGCTTTGGACGCCTGCGAGTCCCGCAGACCTACATTGAGGCCCAGCCCTACGGAATAGCATTACCAAAAGGGAAAGACCGACTCGGGCGAGCAATCCAGTCCGCGCTGGACGCCTCACGCGAAGACCAGTTCTATCGGAACCTTCTCGGTCGCTGGGGGCTCCAGGCAGGTGCGGTCGCCGACTTCACCTCGAGCGGCATCGCTGACCCCGACCAGGAGTAGGGCGAAATACGGAATCCAGCGCTGCTGTGCGGGCACCGTGTTTTCACGGTGGTGCGTCTGTGCGATTGATCCGTAACTTGAAGCGCGCAGGAAGCGCGAAAGCGGGAAAGCAACGTATTGAGGAGTTTGGAGACCAATGGCTGAGCAGGCACCTGCTGAAGTGCCCGAGGAAGCCTTCGTCAAACGACGTCGGTGGTCGACCCTGACCTACCGGCTGGCGATGCTCATAGCCGGACTCTTAGCCATATCGGCGATCTTGACTACTTCCTTCGCCGTCAATTCCGTTCAAGATGCCCTGTATTCCGAGGTCTCTCAATCCATGGTGAACGTGCACTCATCCGTAGAGAGCACCATCGCCCTGGAGTACCAGAGCGTCGAAGACTTCCGGCAGGCGGAATACGAGTCGCGCCGCGAAGGACTCCGGGACATCGCCTCCCCATTGGTCACCACCTTGGATCAACTTCGCGCTATGGCGGATTCAGGGGAAACCACGCTGTCCCAAGCACAAGAAAACGGCCTGGAGCTACTCAAGGGTGTGCGATTCGCCAACGAGGACTACTTCTTCACATACGACCGGTCGATGACGGCCATCGCCCACCCGGATGCCAAATTCCAGGGGGAGAACCTCGTCGATCTTCAGGACGCAGACGGCAAATTCGTGCTCCGGGAGATCCGGGATGTCGCCCTCAACGAGGGCAGCGGCTACGTCGACTACCAGTGGGTGCGACTCAACGAGACGGAGTCCGTGCCCAAGCTCGGATACGTATTCCACTACGAACCGTGGGACTGGATCATCGGAACCGGCGTGTACATCGATGACATCGATCTTGCAGCCGCGGAGCGAATCGAGACCATCAAGTCGGAGTTGTCCCAAACGCTCAGCGAAGTGAGCTTCTCCGCCGACAGTCTGTTCTTCATCCTTGATGAACAAGGAGAGATCATCGTTGCCCCGCAGGGGGCGACGGCGCTGACGGAGTTCGCCCAGACCGCGCAGGGGCAGGAAGTGAATCAGGCGCTCGCAGCAAGCGCTCCGTCGCCCAATGGTGGACTGGTGGAGACCGACCAGACCGCAACCCTGCGTGATGGCCAATCGGAGTCCTGGGTCATGCAAACCTCGACTATTCCTGAGCTCGGCTGGATTTTGGTCTCAGCCGTACCGCAACAAGAACTCGCCGGACCAGGACGCACCATCGCTCTCCAGCAACTCATCATGAGCCTGGCGATCTTGGTCCTCGGCCTCGGCGCAGGACTGCTTCTTAGCCGCCGCATCGTCCGACCCGTCGAAGACATTACGAAGGCGGCAGTCGATCTTTCCAACGACACATTCGATGCCACCAAGCTCGAGCGCGCTGCGAAGCGAAGCGACGAGGTCGGGGAATTGGCGCGAACATTCCAGCGCATGGGCACTGAATTGGTCGAGAGGGAACGAAAGTTGCGCGAGCAGGTCGCGAAACTCACCGTCGTCATCGATAAGACGAAGCTCGAGCAGTCGGTCGACGAAATCACCGAAACCGACTACTTCCAGCGAATCAAGGCCCAGGCGGACGAACTTCGCAAGAACAAACCCACCAAGGAGTAACTCGCTCTAAACGCCTGCTGCTTCGCATCGACACCATCCGTACCGACAACCGAGCTGATTTCCAAATCCAGTTCCATTGCCACGTCTTGGACAAGGGATTCGGTCGTACCGCTACCCAACCCGCCCCACGGCGAGGGTGATTCCGGGGGAATCAAGCGATCGGATAGCGGACCTGATGGCTAGTCGATGTCGAAGTCAATGGCCACGGACCTATTCGTCTTACGACGACGCAGCCGCCAATTCAGCAGGCTTCCTTCCCAGTCTCGCCTCACTAACAACCCCTGCTGGATGGCAGCCAATGCAACGATGATGATCACGACGAGCACGGGCCACGCCAGGCCCAACCAGACGCCTATAGCTGCAGCACCTGCGCCGACGATCAAGCCGATCCCCACGGGCGCAAGTTCCAATAGGAAGTACAGGCGCGCACGACGCTCATTGGGCACCAGGGCTAGCGCGGCTCGTCTTGCCACCCGGTCGACACTCCATCGCTGGGCAAGCCAAAGGCCCATTCCGATTGCCACGAGCAGCAAGATCTCGGAAAGAACACCGGCAAGGACGAGAACTGCACCAACGACCGTGACGATCGGCAAGATCAGCAAGGTTCCCGGGATACCCCATTTCTCGAGCAATTTGCCGACGCCGAGCACCGAGAACGCCCAACCCGCCAGACATGCCAGCAAACCCACGAGCCCGAAAACGCGCTGAACGGTCGCCGGATCGTCTCCGACGATCTCCCGCACTCCGCCGAGGTACATCACGAACAGGGTCATCCCGGCAATGAAGGTGAACATGGAGCCCAGCAGCAGGTGCCGCCACACGGGCACCCCCTGGACGAAATCGCGGGCACTATCCAGCGACTGACGAAATGACTCCTCTTTCGCCAGTCCATGGGCCGCCGAAGTTCCCTTCAAGGATTTCGCGAGCCAGATTCCTACCACGATGCACGTGATCGGATTCAGCACGAGCACGAGCAAAAGGGGGGCTTCCAGACCTTCCATCAACCAGGGGCTGACTGTCGCTACGGCCAAACCGAGTACCTGACCGGCGTACCCGAAGGTTGCGATCCAAGGAAAGACCTTGCGACCTTCGGCGACGTTGAATTCATCCCCAGCCAGCGTCCACACCAAAAGAGGCACCAGGTAGTTGGTCTGCTCAGCGAGCAGCCAAAGCAGTCCAACCCCAACGAGTAGCCAAGGTGAAGCCAAGGACAGCATCACCGCCACAGCGAAAAGCAGGCCGTAACCGATCATCACGACACGGATCATCGGCAGCCGAGCTTGTTGATCGATGAATCCGAACTGGACGGCTCCCATCGCCAGCAGGCCTACTCCGCCGAGCGCATAGAAGCCCAAGAGCCACCCCGGTCCCGCAGCCGTGACCAATTGGCTGGCAGCGGTGATCTGAGTCAGAAATGCGGTGAAGGACATCGCCCCGAGGGCCAAAGCCGTGGGTAATGCACGCTTTCGTAGGGACGGGCCTGCAACTGTCGCGCGGAGTTCCCCGCGTTCGCGAGGTGCCGTCTCTTCCTGCTTGTCCTCAGACTTAGGTCCAGCACTGTCGGAGGGTTCGCGCTCTGCGAGGAAGCCCCATGGGTCATCCTCGGGAGTTTGATCCCCCTGACCGTTGAATGTCATTGTCCGAGGGAAGTCACGCGGTCACTCGGGCCGCAGCTTCACGGATCTGAGCGGACCACGGATGATCGGGACTCGTCAGGGAGAACAACCCTTCGGAGGCGTTTTGAACTACTTCCTCGGCCAACGGCAAGATCGCGGCGACATCAGCGCCGTACACCTGGTTCATCTGCTCTCGAAGATCATCGGCATCGATGTTGGATGGCACCTTGTTGACGACCAAGAACAGTGCCGGGACACCGAGTTTGCGGGCGACGTCCACAGTCACCGCCGTGCCCTGGAAGTCCTGCCGATCCGGACGCATCAGCAGCAATAGAACGTCGCTGATGGTGATGGAAAGCAAGGTTTCCTCGTTCAAGCCGGGGTGGGTATCGATGAGTAGATAGTCCAACTGCAAGTCACGGGCGAGTTCACGGAATCCGTCGTTCAAAGTGCCGACGTCGTAGCCCTCTCGTAGGACTCGAGCTATGTCTCCGGACTTCATGCTGGAGGGAATCAGGTAGAGCACCCCTCCATCGGCCACCGGTGTAGACGCCGAGATCCGGTCAGTGACCTCGTGAGCCGCATCGGCGATTGCGATCTTGCCCCACAGGTAATCGTTGAGCGTGTTGTCCAGATCATCGGAGAACCCGAAGAGGACGTGGATACCCGGACTTTGGATGTCGGTATCCACAACGGCCACCCGATTCCCCGCTGCGGCTAGTTGGCCGGCCAGGTTCGAGGACGTATTGCTCTTGCCCGTTCCGCCTCGGAAAGAGTGGATGGATATGACGGTGGTCATCGGTGGCTCCTCAAGGCTGATGTTTGCCTAAGGAGTCTGGGCCGACT
>CAZJYN010000048.1:4851-14161 GCA_964550285.1 uncultured Rubrivirga sp. | reverse complement strand
TCAGTGGACGCACCAGCGCAGCCCGATCAACCGGGATCGTCGAGCCAGTAAGGCGCTGCGTACCCTGGAAGGTATGCGCTCACCGGGCAAGTTGCTGACCACCTACGGCGACCACGAGTCGATTCCGACCCTGGTCCACGCCTTCGGCGGCTTCGTGGACGCAGGCGCTGGAGTGCGGCAGGCAGCAGCGACCATCAAGGACTCCTGTCAGACCACGGTCGTCGCCTCGTTCGATGTCGACGAGCTCCTCGACTTCCGAGCTCGGCGACCGCGCATGACCTTCTCCTCCGATCACTTCTCTGGCGTGGACATTCCGGCTATCACGGTGAGTCGGGTCGTCGATGACGCCGGGCAGGCCTTCTTGCTCCTCGATGGCCCCGAACCCGACTATCAGTGGAATCGATTCCTCGCTGCTGTCGATCTGGTGGTGGACGCCTTCGAGGTGACCAATGCGGTCGGTCTCTCGGCGATCCCTTGGCCGGCGCCGCATACGCGACCGATCGGGATCACCGTGCATGGCAACGATCCGGACTTGATCGCCGGACGCAGTGCGGTACTCGGCGATATCGAAGTGCCCGGTCATATGGGTGCATTGCTCGAATATCACCTCGGGCAACGGGGGTTGTCCTCCATTGGTGTCACCGCGCAGGTGCCGCACTACCTGGTGCAATTCGATTTCCCGCGCTGCGCGATGGTGCTGGTGGAAGGACTCACCGACGTCACCAGCCTCTCGCTGTCCGGCGTGGAACTCGAAGCAGGTGCGCAGAAGGCGGAAAGCGAAGTCGCCGAGCAGTTGTCCGGCAACGAGGAATTCGCAGCCGTGGTTTCGGCGCTGGAAGCCCAGTACGACCAAATGAGCGAAGCACGCAGTGCGCTGACGAAACCGAGCAGCGCACCCCAAGGCGAGGTGCCCAGCGGGGACGAGATCGCCGCACAGGTCGAGGAGTTCCTAGCTGGTCTCGGGGGTGACTCCGAGAAGGAGGACAAGCCGTAGATGAACCAGTGCCGGATCAGCCAGTGCCGGATCAGCCAGTGCAGGTAGTTCCCGGTTGCGGCAGTTCTCCGGTCAGCAGGTAGCGATCGGTGATGTCGTCGATGCACAGGTTGTTATCGCCGTAGGCCGTGTGGCCGTCCCCGCGATAGGTGAGCAGCCGGCTGGTCGGTAGCTGCTTGGCCAACGCTTCGGACCACTCGTAGGGAGTGGCTGGATCGAAAGTGGTCCCGATGATCAGGATCGGGGCTGCGGTGGTCGAGGTGACAGCAGCCGGTGGTGTCGGGGAGTGCGCGAACCATTGGGAACACGGAGCGTTGCCCCACGACATAGCGCGCCCGAGTTCGGGAACCGCGGCATCTCGTGCGAAGTCCGTGGCCGCCGCCCGAAGTCCGGAGATTCCAGGGGTGGCGGGGTAGTCCCAGCAGCCGATCGCGTAGAAGGCCGAGGCGATATTGGTGCCGTACTGGTTCGGACCGGTCTGATCGTTGGCCAGTTGCGCGAGGATCTGCAGCGTCGTGCCATCGCCTTGGGAGGCATCAAGGAGTCCCACCCGCAGCGTTTGCCACAGGCTTGGGGAATACATGCTGAAGAACATGGCCGTGATCGCTTCGCCTTGAACGAGACGGCGGGATCCATCGGTGGGCAAGGAACGGCGATCGAGCTTGCGCAAGATCGCATTGATCTCGCGGATGACACCTGCGGATGTGTCCGCGACGCACCGGGACCTTCGAGCGCAGTCGGCGGCGAAGCGTTCGATCGCGCGCTGGAATCCCTGCGATTGGCCGGCGGAGATCTCCATCGCGTCCAGACGCGGGTCCACCCCGCCATCGAGCACCATCCGACCGACCCGTTCGGGGAAGCGTTGCGCGTAGAGCGCACCCAGCGAGGTTCCGTAGGAGAAACCGAACCAGTCCAGCTGCCTTTCGCCCAGTGCGCTGCGGATGATGTCCATGTCGCGCACGGTGTTGTCGGTGCCGACGAAGCGGGCCAGTTGCGCGTTGCTCTCCAGGCAACCGTCGGAGATCCGACCGGCTCGTTGCCACAGGGTGCGTCGTTCCGCGCGGGTATCGGGAGTGGGGTCGGTGCGGTACCAGCGGGTGGTTTGGCGACCGGTCAGGCACGTCACCGGGCTGGAAGCGGCAACTCCTCGGGGGTCGAAACCGACGATGTCGAACGCCCCGCGGATGTCGGGATCCACCACGGTGCCCAGGTACTCGGCGAAATCGACGCCGCCTGCTCCCGGCCCACCGGGATTGACCACCAACGACCCGCGAGCCGTCCCCGTCGCCGGGACCCGAAGTAGGGCCAACTCGATGGTTTGTCCAGTGGCTTGCCCGGTGGCTTGCCCAGTGGCTTGCCCGGTGGCTTGCCCCGTGGGGTCGTCGTAGTCCAATGGGACGCGCACCGTGGCGCACTCGACGTTCGAGCGCCTACCTTCGCAGCGTTCCCAGGCCACCCGTTGGGCATAGAAGTCGGTGAGGGCAGGGTCGGTGGGCTCGTTCGCTGGCTGCACGATCGGCTGTGCGGTGGACTGCGCCATCGGCTCGGTGTTCGGCGGCTGGTTCGTGGGCTCGAACGCCTGGGCAGAAGGAGCGGCGCCCGGCCAACTGAGCAAGGCGGCGGTGAGCGCGCCGATCGCGCCGGCCACCACGAATGCGGGGGCACTTGGGCCCTGGGGAGGGGTCACTGCATGACGGTACGCCATGCGGTGTTGGGGCAGGAAGTGTCGCGCCGGGGGTTCCATGGCAGGCTAGAGGATCAACGTGAAGGGATGTGAGCCCGTGGCATTGGGTTCGTTGCCAGGCAGCGCCATCTTCCAGTACCGCGATACCGCGGTTCTCTCGGTGGCCGCCGTCGATGCTCCTCGCGTGGTGTCCTCCGAGGAAATCGACGATCAACTCCTCGTCGCCTACGAGCAAGCCGGCATGCGACCGGGCATGCTCGAGCAACTAGCGGGGATCACCGAACGACGCTGGTGGCCCGAGGACGTCACCTTCGCCGACGCCGCTGCGATGGCCGGGGCCAAGGCGCTCGCCGAAGCCGGGGTGGACCCCGCTGCCGTCGGCCTGCTGATCGACACCTCCGTATGCCGGGAACGTTTGGAGCCTTCCGCCTCGGTGGACGTGCATCGCCAACTCGGCCTGTCGACTTCGTGCACGAACTTCGACCTCAGCAACGCATGCCTGGGCTTCATGAGCGGCATGCAGTTGGCCGCGACCATGCTCGACGCCGGACAGATCGACTACGCCTTGATCGTCGACGGCGAGGGCAGCCGCTACACCCAGCAGCGCACCATCGAGCGGCTGAACGCCACGACTCCCACGCGCGATGAGATCTTGGAGAACTTCGCGACCTTCACCTTGGGTTCCGGAGGGGCCGCGATGGTCCTGGGCCGGGCCTCGGCCCATCCTGAGGGGCACCGCTTCATCGGTGGCGTCTCGCGAGCCGCGACCGAGCACAACCTGCTGTGCCTGGGTGACCTCGAGGGCATGCGAACCGACAGTCGCGCCCTGCTGGAAGCGGCCGTCGAACTAGCGGTAGCCACCTGGGCCGATGCCGCGACGACCTTCGATTGGACCGATCTCGACCTGTACGTCATCCACCAGGTGTCGAAAGTGCACACCGAGGCGATCAGTCGGGCACTACACATCGATCCCGATCGGGTGCCGCAGACCTTCCCCACCCGCGGGAACATCGGCCCGGCGTCTATTCCATTCACCCTGGCGTTGTCATCGGAAAGTCTGGTTCCCGGTAACCGGGTGGCAGCTATGGGTATCGGCTCCGGTCTGAACTCCGCGGTCATCGAAATCGAGTGGTGAGCGCACCGGCGCGAACGCCCCCGCCGCTTCCGGGACTGCAACCGGACTGGTCGCGCGTTGTCTTCATCGAAGAGGCCTCATCGGGCTCCTCGATCGGCGTGCACGTGCTGGATTCAGCACTCGTTGGTAACGAACAGGCCGCCGACCTCACGGTGCTGTGCGTGCACGGCAACCCCACGTGGTCCTACCTGTGGCGGGAAGTCATCGCGCAGGCGCCAAACGATGTTCGCGTCGTGGCGATCGACCAGGTGGGCATGGGTTTCTCGGCGCGCACCGGCCGGATGCGCCGACTCGAGGAACGCATCGAGGATCTGCAAGCGATCGTCGACGCATTGGACATCACCGGGCGCATCGTCGTCTTGGCGCACGATTGGGGTGGCCCGGTGGCATTGGGATGGGCCAGTGCCTACGCGGCGCCTGAAGGCAGGCTCGCGGGGGTTGTGCTCACCAACACCGCGGTCCACCAACCAGACCACAGCGCGGCGCCGCGACTGATCGCCTTGGCTCGGTCCGGAGTCTTGCGCGAGAACGTATGCGCCCGCACGACGACCTTCCTGCGCGGTACCACCGCCATCTCGTCGGTCGATCGATCGACCGCGCGCGCCTTCCGCGCTCCGTATGGCAGTGCCACGTTGCGGGCTCCCATCGCGGATTTCGTGGCAGACATCCCCCTGGAAGAAGATCACCCGTCGATGCCGGCTCTTAGGCGGGTAGCCGACGGATTGCCGGAGCTAGCGGGCATTCCCACCTTGCTGGTGTGGGGGATGCGCGATCCGGTCTTCTCCGCTCGGTACCTCGACGACCTCAGGCGCCGCCTACCCCACGCTGACGTCCAGCAATACGCCGACGCAGGTCACCTCGTGCTGGAGGATCGGCCCGATGCGATCGCCGACATCTGGGGATGGATCGCCGACCGATGTCACGGTGGGGATTTCGGTGACGGGGCGATCGCCGATGCGAAAACAGATACGAACACCGATGCGCAGGCGCCGCTCCACCCTGCAAGCAGGCTGTACGAACGCGCGAACAGCGCGAGCGATAGGAATGCACCGGCGATCACGACCCGGAGCGTCGATGGTGGGAGTGTCGATGGTGGGCGCGCCGATGGTTGGCAGAAGGTCTCCTGGTCGCTGCTCGGTGATCGGGCTCGCGAGCTTGCGGTCGGTTTCCGCCGACAAGGCATAGCTCCCGGCGATCGGGTTGCCGTCCTAGTTCCGCCGAGTGCCGATCTGCTCGCGGTCGTGTACGGCTTATGGCAACTCGGCGCGACCGTCGTCGTCATCGACGCCGCGCACAAGCCGCCCGCGATGATCCGAGCGCTGCGCGGTGCCCGTTTGGATCACATCGTGGCGATCCGACGGGCCACACCGATCGTGGCTGCCGTGCGCGTGCCCGGCGTGGTCATCTGGCGTGATCGGCTCGCGCAACTGGCCCGGGAATCGAGTGATGGTGTCGATAGCGGTGCGGACGGCGCGGACGGCGCGGACGGCGCGGCCGGTGCGGCTTCGACGCAGGTACCCGATCCCGATGCCGACGCGGTGATCGTGTTCACTTCCGGAGCCACCGGCGCGGCTAAGCCGGTGGCGTATTCGTGGGCGCGGTTGGCCGCGACCGCGGAAGTGCTGCGCGATGCCTACGCCTTCGAGGCCAGCGACGTCCTCGTTGCGGCATTCGCCCCGTGGTCGGTGATGGGCCCACTCGTGGGCCTGCCGTCGGTCATCCCGCAGATGGATGCTTCGCGTCCGGGAACCCTCACCGCGGACGCCCTGGGCGCCGCCGTCGCGCAGGCCGGCGGAACGGTGATGTGGGCATCGCCAGCAGCCGTCCGCTCCGTTCTCGCCAGCGCCCCGGTGGGCAGTGCGGAGCGAGCCGAACTGCGAGAACGCACGGGCAGTATGCGCATGCTGCTCATCGCCGGAGCACCCGTATCCCGAGCACTAATCGGTGAGGTGACAGCGTGCTGGCCGGATGTCGACGTACGCACGCCGTACGGCATGACCGAAGTGTTGCCCGCCACCGACGTTCGTGCGGCCGAGATCGTGGCGGCTGAGGCTCGCGGCGGCGTGCTCGTTGGCAGGCCGCTTCCCGGAGTGGAGATCGCGGTAGCCGAATTGGACGAGCGGGGCGAACCCGGTGCGCACTTCAGCGCGGATCCCGGCGTCTTGGGGGAGGTTGCTCTACGGGCTCGGCACGGGAAGTCGCGCTACGACGCTCGTGCATTCACCGAGCGGCACGCCAGCCGAAACCCCGGATGGCATCGAACCGGGGACGTCGGCCGGTTGGATGACCAGGGTCGGTTGCGTATCGAAGGTCGCCTCGCGCACGTGATCACCACCGCTGACGGACCCCTGGGACCGGTATCTATCGAACAGGCATTGGACGAGGTGCTCGCCGACGAGGGCCTGCAGGCGGCCGCAGTGGGGATCGGCCGAAGTGGTGCGCAGGTGGTGGCAGTGGTGTTGGCCCCCGCCACCGCGAAGGGTCGTCGTAGTCGTCTGCAACTAGCTTCGCCGGAACTCCTAGATCGGGTTCGCGCCATTGCCCCGATAGCCGTGGCCGTGCTGTGGCGCGATGCCATGCCCGTCGATATCCGGCACGGCGCCAAGGTCGATCGTGCTCAGTTGGCGAAGGAAGCAGATCGCTTGCTGGCGGGTCGACGATGACCGAGCGCGTGCTGATCACCGGAGGGCGCGGGCTGCTCGGCAATGCGGTGATCGACGATGTCCGTTCGCGGGGCTGGTTGGTTACCGCCTTGCAACGATCGGCTTCGGGCCGGGCGGATGGCGACGCCGTGCGCGATCATCGAGGCGACGTCACCGATGCGCTGGCGGTCGAGGAAGCCATGCAGGGCTGCACCGCGGTAGTGCATCTTGCGGCCCGGGTGGGAATCGAAGGCGCGTGGCGTGATTTCGAATCGGTGAACGTCGAGGGCACGCGCATCGTGTTGGAAGCAGCGCGACGTCGCGGAGTCCGCGCCTTCGTTCAGGTGTCCTCGCCCTCGGTTGCGCATGCGGGCAAGCCACTGGTTGGTGCCGAAGCCGAGGTTGCCGATCCGACATCGGCGCGGGGGCACTATTCGCGATCCAAGGCGATGGCCGAACTGCTCGTGCTCGGGCAGGACGATGTCCCGGCGGTGGCAGTGCGCCCGCACCTGGTTTGGGGGCCGGGCGACACCCAGCTCATCGGGCGCATCGTGGACCGGGCCCGAGCCGGTCGGCTGTTCGTGATCGATGGAGGCACGGCTCTGATCGACACGACCTACGTAGACAACGCTGGAGCGGCAATCGGTGCTGCCCTGGCTCGGATGTGCGCATCCGAGGCGGGCCGCGTTGAGCTCAGCGGTAGGGCCTTGGTGATCAGCAATGGGGAACCGCGCCCGGTTCGCGACATCTTGACCGCGATCGTCCGGGCGGCGGGCTTGGACATCACGCCTCGTTCGATTCCCTTCGCGCCGGCTTATGCAGCTGGCGCCGCAGCCGAGACCCTGCTGGCTCGTCGCGGCGTGGAGCCACCGGTGACCCGCTTCCTGGTCGAGCAACTGGCAACCGCGCACTGGTTCGACCAGCGCGAGCCCCGGCGGTTGCTGGATTGGCAGCCGGTTGTGGGCCTCGACGAAGGGCTGCGACGGCTAGCGAACTGGTACGCGCAGCGGTAGGGGCTTTCAAGATCGGACAAACGCGATCAGAGAATCGCGATGCGAAAGCCGCGACGCGGCAACCCGGCGTGGCAACCCGGCGAAACGCCGAAATCCGGGTACAAAAGAGCAAGGCCCCTCGAAGTATGAGTTCGAGGGGCCTTGCCATGGAACACTCGAGCGATTCGCCCGGTTGCCCGGGGCCTTCGCGATGTGTGCAGTTCGCGAGGCGCATCGGGTGTTGCCACCCGATCGAACCTTCGTTGCATTCCTCGACTCGTACCTTGCCGCCATCCCCGCCAGCACTCGGGAATTTCCGGGTCGGACCCGGTAGGCCGCTGGTCTTCGAACCGACCCGCACCTTGCGGTGCGTTGGGTGAAATACAACAGGCTTTGGCAAGCGGACACAAGGTGTTCGGCCGAAATTTTTTCGTCAATGTGGCACCTTTGAATGCATTGCTCATCGTTAGTCACATGTTTCACTCGTGTTCGGTGACCAGGGTGCCCATCGCGCATCCCATTCGGTCCGCGCGGCCCGATAACCTCCGGCCGTGAACGCACCGCGATCGGCTTTCGGCTTCGAGATCTCGACGCGGATGGATACCGCTGCGGGGATCGGCCGGACTATCGGCCGCACTGGCGTGATCCATACTCCGCACGGACCGATCCGTACGCCGGCGTTCATCCCGGTGGGCACCAAGGCGACCGTGAAGACGGTGCTCCCGGAGACGATGACCGAACTCGGGGCCCAGGCGCTGCTGGCCAACGCCTACCACCTGTACTTGCAGCCCGGCGCGGATGTCGTCGAGGCCGCCGGGGGGCTCGGGGCGTTCATGAACTGGCCCGGACCCACCTTCACCGACAGCGGCGGATTCCAGGTCCTCTCCCTGGGCGCCGGCTTCAAGAAAGTATTGGCGATGGATACCAGCGGGCGCACGGTCGATGACGTCGTGGCCGAGGGGAAGGACCGGCTGGCGTTGGTCGACGACGACGGCGTGACCTTCACCTCGCACCTCGATGGTTCACGGCACCGTTTCACCGCCGAAGTCTCCATGCGTGTGCAGCATGAACTTGGTGCCGACATCATCTTCGCCTTCGATGAGTGCACCACCTTGATGAACTCCCGCGAGTACCAGCAGGTGGCGATGGATCGCACGTTGGCGTGGGCGCAGCGGTGTATCAACGAGCACCGCCGATTGACAGCCGAGCGACCCGACCACCCCTACCAGGCGCTCTTCGGCGTGATCCAAGGTGCGCAGCACGAGGACCTTCGTCGGCGTGCTGCCCGTGACATCGGCGCCTTGGACTTCGACGGTTTCGGGATCGGGGGAGCCATCGAGAAGGAAAACATGTCGGCCATCGTGCGTTGGGTGTCTGAGGAGTTACCCGAGGACAAGCCCCGGCACCTGCTCGGCATCGGCGAACCGCGCGACTTCTTCACGGCCATCGAATCCGGCGCCGACACCTTCGATTGCGTTTCTCCGGCGCGGGTGGCGCGCAACGCCGCTGTGTACACCTTCACCGGGCGTTTCAACGTGAACACCAGTGCGAACCGGCGCAACTTCGCGCCCATCGATGATGAATGCACGTGTTACACGTGCCGGAACTACACGCGTGCCTACTTACACCACGCGTTCAAGGCGAAGGAGTCCATCGCCTCGACCCTCGCCACGATCCATAACGAACACTTCATCGTGGGGTTGGTCGACCGGATCCGTGCCTCGATCGAGTCCGGTGAGTACGTGGACTTCCGAGACGACTTCCTCGCCCGGTACCCCGCCTAGCGATGCTGCGCGGCGCACTGCGCTCCTAGGGCGCAAGGGTGGCTAGTGGCGCGAAAAGTCGGCCAGTTGCTCGGCCAGT
>CAZJYN010000048.1:0-4751 GCA_964550285.1 uncultured Rubrivirga sp. | reverse complement strand
CCTAGGGCGCAAGGGTGGCTAGTGGCGCGAAAAGTCGGCCAGTTGCTCGGCCAGTTGCTCGGCCAGTAGCTCGCGACGTGCGTGCGCGATGGTTGCGGGCGCAAGCGGTATCCCACGCTGCGAACCGTCTCGATGAAGCGTGATTCCTTCGCGGTGTCTCCCAACTTCTTTCGTAGCCGGGAAATCGTCGTCTCCAGGGCTCGCCTATCGAAGTACGAGGCCTGGCCCCAGGCATCCTCCGCAAGTGTCATGGTCCGCACGACATTCGGACTGTGATCGGCCAGTGAGGCGAGTACGTCGAATTCCAAAGCGGTCAGTTCTATTGCTACCCCGTCGACGTATGTGGTGCGCGGGCCTAGCTCGATGAGCAATCCATCTTGGTTTCGTTGATCGTCTGTGTGCTCGAACATCTCGTGCTTCCCCCCGTCGAAACAGCCGACGACAACGACGTTAACCCTCGAAAGCTCATAAGGGGTCAGGCTCGCGGGGGGGGGCTTGCAATCCGCTCACAGAACGAGATTCAGTGATCGAATGACCTGCCGCATGTCGGATGCAACTGCGGTTGCGCGCGCGGGGCTTAGGCCGTGAGCGCCAACTCGTATGTCGGTTCGCGCTTCTTGACCACGGCGATCACCCGGTAGGTGACCGGCAGCAAGATCACTTCCACGGCCGTCTTGTAGGCGAAGCCGACCAGAACATAGGTGATGAAGTCACCGCCGGTGAGCACCCCGTAGAACGCGATGGTGCAGAACACCAAGGTGTCGGCGAATTGTCCGATGACCGTCGATCCGAGCAAGCGAGCCCACAGTTTGCGTTCGCGGGTCTTGTTCTTGATCCACACCAGGACGTAGGCGTTGAGCAGTTGCCCGACCAGAAAAGCCAGGATGCTGGCCAGCACGATCCGCGGCACGAAGCCGAGCACCGCCTCGAAGGCGGCCTGGTTCTCCCAAGCCTCGGCCGGCGGCGAGACCTGCACTAGGAAGAAGGTGAACGCGGCCAGTGCGGACATCGAGAAGGCCAAGATGATCGCCCGCCGGGCTGCCTTCCAGCCGTACACCTCGGCGAGGACGTCTCCCACGATGTAGACGAGCGGGAACAAGAAGGCTCCGCCGTCGGTGATGAACGGTCCGAACTCGATGAGTTTGACCGCACCGATGTTGGAGATCAACAGCAAGGCGACGAAGACGGCGACGATCCCCGGATACAGGCTCGCGGGAACTTTGGCGTAGTGCGGACTCGACACGGACATGCGCCCCCGGCAGGATTCGAACCTGCGGCCTTCGGTACCGGAAACCGGCGCTCTATCCCCTGAGCTACGGGGGCCAAGGGGAGCGTCAGGCTATCAGCGCGAACGTGCGCCATGATGTTCCGGTGCTCGAGCGGATCAAGGAAGCGGTCGCGTTCGGGCAGGCCGTGATGCTGCGGTATTCCACCGTCGGGGGAAGCATCGTGGCGGGAGGCCTGTCCTTCTACGTCTTCTTCGCTTTAGCCCCCACCGCACTGGCCATCGGAGCGCTCGCGGGTGCCTTCTTGACGCAAAAGCAGGTGCAGGCAGCTATCCAGGAGGTATTCGATCGCAGCCCGGAGACTTTGAAGTCCCTGGAGCCCACCACCAAGGCGCTGGTCGAGTTGGCCGATCGCGGCACTTCGAGCGCGTTCACCATCACCACCATCGCGTCGTTCTTCGTCGCGGTGTACGTCTCCTCGCGGGTGGTCTACGGGTTGCGGGCGACGCTGACGCGTATTTTCGGCGTGCCCGAGCGGGTGCACGGGCTGATCGATCGGGGGTTCTCGGCCTTCGTAGCGCTCGGCGGCATGATCACCGTCGTCGTTCTTTTGCTCGTGCTGCAGTTGCTGCCCCGGATCCTAGATGAGTTGGGCCTATCCGACGTCCTTCGATTGGTGGGCGTACGCGTGGTGAATTGGACCGTGCTGTCCCTTGTGGCCTTCGTTGTATGCGGTTTGGTCATCCGCTTCCTGCCGGACGTACCGACGTCTTTGCGTATGCGTTCTTGGGGTGTGCTGTTCGCGACCTTGTGGATGCTCGGATCCAGCGCTGTGTTCGGGCTGTATACATCGCTGTCCAACACCGTGGGTGCGGCCATCGTGGCGTTCGGGACGCCCATCGTCCTACTGCTGTGGTTCTACCTGGTGTTCATGGGCATCTTGATCGGCGGCGCCATCGAGGCGCAGTTGCACGGAGCCGAGGCACCACCTCGCCCAGCGCCGATCCAATGGCCCGGCTGGGTGAAAGCGGCGTTGGCCAAGATCGGCGTCACCGGCTTCGGAACCGCCAAGGTGCCGGATGCCTGATGGGATCGGCTAGGACGAGAACCAGCGCGGGGGACCGGCCACGAGCGCGGTGACGAAGGCGGCGCCCGTCGCGCCTACGCCTGCTGAGAACGATCCGACGAAGGGCATCAGCAGCCCTCCGAACCAACCGGCTACGCCGAGCACGGCTCCGGACCCGACGGCGAAGGCCAGCCGCCCGCCGGCGCCACCCCCGGAGGCGTCGTCGTTCTTCGCGGGCTGGGCGGATTTGGCCGGCTGCGGACTACGACCCGAGGAGGCGGGGGAGTTCGTCGCTTGGACCTCGCGCAGCAGGCGCTCGATGTCGTCGTCAGCCATACCTTCAGTGTGCCTCAGGATCGGGCGGAACACGAATTGCGAAGGTGCCCCACAACGAATGAGGGCCCCACCCGAAGGTGGGACCCTCATCGAAGCTCGTAGGAGCTGAACCTTGTCAGCTCAGGCGGTACGAACCTTGTCCGCCTGCGGACCCTTGGGGCCCTGGACGATGTCGAACTCGACGAGCTGGTTCTCCTCTAGGGAGCGGTAGCCGTCGGCCTCGATCGCCGAGTAGTGGACGAATACGTCCGGTCCTCCGTCGGCCTGGGCGATGAAGCCGTAGCCCTTCTCGGAGTTGAACCACTTCACGGTTCCTTGAGCCATATTGCACATTCTCCTTGCACGAAGTTTCGCTCCGGACACCTCGCCCGAAGCGGGCTAGCCGTTCAAACCTTCGTCCGGAATCTGTGCTCGTGCTCAGAAACTGCTACGTCGCCTGGCTGGCGGCGCTGTGAACGGTGGTGCTGATCGGTACTTGCCTGCCTTGAGCATAACCACACACCTCGTCGCTACGCTCGCGCGGTGACCATCGAGGAAATTCGCACCGCTGTTGCCCGGTCACTCGCACAAGCGCTGGCGGGCGCGGACGTGGAAATACCGGACGCCGAAGCGATCGTGATCGAGCGGCCGAAGTCTCGCGAACATGGGGATTACGCCACCAACGCCGCGTTGGCCTTGGCGAAGAAGGCCGGGCGCAATCCCCGCGAGTTGGCCGAACAGATCGCCGAGCAATTGCGCGGCGCGCCGGGGATCGCCGAGGTGCAAATCGCCGGCCCCGGTTTCGTGAACATCACCCTCGAGGCTGCTGCGCAGGGCGAGGTCGCGCGCACGGTGGTCACCGAAGGCGAGGCCTACGGGCATACCGACACCCTCGCTGGGCGGTGCATCAACGTCGAGTTCATTTCCGCGAACCCCACCGGACCATTGCACCTCGGGCATACCCGCTGGGCCGCGGTGGGCGATGCCATCGCCCGCGTCTTCGCCGCAGCTGGCGCCGAAGTGGCGCGCGAGTTCTACATCAACGATCGCGGCGTGCAGATGGACAAGTTCGGCGCATCGGTCATGGCCGCCGCGCACGGTCGGCCGGTCCCCGAGGACGGCTATCACGGCGGTTACATCACCGACCTCGCCGCGGCGATCATCGCCGAGGATCCCGACATCCTCGATCAACCCGAAGACGATCAGATCGTCGCCTTCCGCGAGGCTGCGTACGCCAAGCAGTTGCGTCAACAGCAGCAGGTGCTGGAGTTGTTCCGCACCCACTTCGATGTGTGGAAGTCCGAGCGCGAACTGCACGATTCCGGTGCGGTGGAGCGCGGACTCGAACGCCTGCGCGAGCAGGGGCATGTATTCGAGGAAGACGGTGCGCTCTGGCTGCGCACCACCGACTTCGGCGACGACAAGGACCGCGTCCTGGTCAAGGCCGATGGCGAGTACACCTACTTCGCCTCCGACACCGCTTACTACGTCGACAAGCGCGCCCGCGGCTTCGACCGCAACATTTACCTGCTCGGCGCAGACCACCACGGTTATGTGAATCGGCTGCGCGCGGTCGCCGCCTGCGCGGGCGATGACATGGACGCCAATATCGAGGTGCTTATCGGCCAGCTGGTGAAGATCACCCGCGGGGGAGAGGAGGTCAAGCTCTCCAAGCGCGCCGGCAACATCGTCAGCCTCGAGGACCTCGTCGAGGAAGTGGGCGTCGACGCCGCCCGGTACACCCTCACCCGCTACCCCGTCGATTCACCGCTCACCCTCGATCTAGAGACCATCACCCGCCAAACGAACGACAACCCCGTCTTCTATGTCCAATACGCGCACGCGCGCATCTCCTCGGTGCTGCGCAACGCCGCCGAGTTGAGCATCGAGTGGCGGGCGGCCGACTTCCAGCCCGGTGCCCTCACCCACGAGCGCGAGGACGACCTGCTCGGCAAGTTGGCGGAGTTCCCGCGCATCGTGGCCAGTGCCGCGGAACTGCGTGAACCGCACCGCGTGGCGCGCTACCTCGAGGAACTCGCCACCACGTACCACCGCTTCTACGACGTGTGCAAAGTGCTGCCGCGCGGTGATGAGGAATTGAACGACCTGCACATCGCCCGGCTGTGGCTGTGCGCTGCGTCGCG
>CAZJYN010000047.1:0-14387 GCA_964550285.1 uncultured Rubrivirga sp. | reverse complement strand
GAGGACGAAGTCCTCGATGCCTTGGAAGCAGAGGCGATCGCGATCCTGCGGGAAACAGCCGCTGCTTTCGCTAACCCGGTGCTGATGTATTCCATCGGCAAGGACTCCTCGGTGCTGCTCCACCTGTCGAGGAAGGCTTTCTACCCCGCGGGGCTTCCGTATCCATGCCTGCACGTGGACAGCCAGTGGGAGTTCGCGGAGGTCATTGCCCATCGGGATCGGATGGCTCGCGAAATCGGGTTCGAGTTGATCGTGGCGCAAAACGACGAAGGCATCGCCCAGGGCGTCAGTCCGATGTCGCACGGCATCCACGAGTACACCAGGATCATGCGCACGGTCCCGTTGCTGGAGGCACTCGAGCGCGCTGGCTACGACGCCGCGATCGGAGGCGGTCGGCGTGATGAGGAGCGCAGTCGGGCGAAGGAGAGAGTCTTCTCTTTGCGTGAAGCCGGTCAGCGTTGGGAACCCCGAAGTCAGCGGCCGGAGTTCTGGCGGACGGCCAACACCCATTTGGTCAATGGTCAAACCATGCGTGTGTTCCCGTTGTCTAACTGGACCGAACTAGACGTTTGGCGCTACATCCGCCGTGAGCAGATTCCGGTCGTTGACCTGTACTTCTCCCAGTCACGCCCGACCGTCGACCGAGGGGGCACGCTCTTGGTTCCAGATGACGAGCGCATGCCACTTCTCGAAGGTGAGGAACTGGTTGATCGCGTTGTTCGCTTCAGGACACTGGGTTGCTACCCGGTAACCGGTGCGATCGAGTCGGACGCTTCGGACATCGATGCCCTTGTCAGCGAAATGGAGGCCACCCGCTTCAGCGAGCGCGCCGGTCGACTCGTGGACGGTGAACGAGAGGAATCGATGGAGGCCAAGAAGCGCTCGGGGTACTTCTAAAGATTCCCTGAAGTCTGCTCTCAGGTGTTCCTCACAGCGCTCTCACATCCTTCATCCACGCTGGGCTAGTGGCCATCCGATGGTGATTTCGATGACAGCAGGAGATGAAGGGAGCAACAGATGTCGTTCGGACGAAGAGTGGCGGCGACGGTGACCGCAGCCGGTCTGGTGGGAGCAGGCCTCGTGGGCGCAGCAGGTCCAGCGCAAGCGACTGTGCTGGACCGAGAGCAAAAGCGCTGCGGGAGTGCTTTGGTGACCGCCAAGTTGGAGCGGGATTCCCGGGAGCACGAGGTCGACGTGGAGGTCTATTCGCAGCGTCGGGGTGAGCGCTGGCGCATCGTCGTCAGGGACGCCGACGGTGAGGTGTTGCACCGGATCAAGCGTAAGACCAATCGGGAGGGTGAATTCGATGTCTGGCGGACGGTTCCGCGTTCCGACGACCGACTGAAACTCCGGGTCAAGGGTCCGAATAAGCAACGGTGCACGCTGACGCTACGCGCTTGAGTGCGGAAGGCGGGACTCGAACCCGCACGCCCGAAGGCACCAGGACCTAAACCTGGCGCGTATACCAATTTCGCCACTTCCGCGTGGTGCTTCAGTCTAGATCAGCATCGACTCCTGCAGTTCGCGTCGCAAACAGCGGCGCTTTGCGACGCGAACTGCAGGAGAAGCGGGGAAAGGCGGGGAAAGGGGGGGGGCGAAGCGTGGCGAAGCCAGGGAAGGCGGGGAGAAGCGGGGCGAAGCCGGACGGTGGGGGCCTAGAGCTGCAGGTCTCGGATCAGCTTCGCGACGTGGCCCGTGGCCTTCACGTTGTAGAAGGCGCGCTCGATCCTGCCCGTGCTGGAGATGACGAAAGTGGAGCGGATCGCCCCGGTCACGACCTTCCCGTACAGCTTCTTCTCACCCCAAGCCCCGTACTTCTCCATGACCCGATGCCCTGGGTCGGATAGCAGCGTGAAGGGCAGGCGTTCGGCGGAGGCGAACTCAGCGAGCTTTTCCGGTGGGTCGGGTGAGATACCGACGACGACGAACCCGGAATCGGCGAATACGGTCAAGTTGTCGCGGAAATCGCACGCCTGGGTGGTGCAACCGGGGGTCATAGCGGCGGGGTACGCGTAGAGCAGCACCCGGCTACCGGCTAGATCCTTCAGGGCGACCTGCTCGCCTTGTGCGCTGGTCAAGTTGAATGCGGGAGCACGGTCCCCGGGAGCGAGTTTGGGCACGCTCGAGAGTGTAGGTGCGGACCTATTGCGAACAATTTGCAACTACTTAGATTTGGCTCTACTCTCCTGCCGTGCGAACAAATCTCCGAAATGTCCTGATTGTTGCCGGCGCAAGCGCCCTCGTCCTGGCTGGATGCTCGAGCTCAAACGAGGATTCGAGCAGTGAGTCCACTGCGGAAGCCACCGCTACCGAGACCGCTGAAGACGCTGCTGAGGGTACGGCCGAAGAGGACGCGGGCTCGTCCGATCCAATTCTGGTTGCCACCACCGTGTCGCCCATCACCTCGATCGTCTCCCGCGTGGGCGGCGATTGTGTGGATATCGAGGGCATCGTTCCCGAGGGAACGAACTCGCACACCTTCGAGCCGGCCCCCTCGGTTGCCGCGCTGTTGAGCGATGCGGACGTCGTCTTCATCAACGGCTTGCAACTCGAGGATCCCACGTTGGAGATGGCTGAAGCCAATATGCGCGAGGACGCAATCCTCGTCGAACTCGGCACCGTCGCCCTGCCGGAGGAGGAGTACATCTACGACTTCTCCTTCCCCGAGGAGGAGGGCAAGCCGAACCCGCATCTGTGGACCGATCCCGGCTTCGCGATCGAGTACGCGAACATCGTTCGCGAGACCTTGACCGAGCAAGCGCCTGAGTGTGCCGATCAGTTCCAGTCCAACTTCGAGTCCTTCGAGGCTCAGGTCAACGTGCTCGCAGACGCCATTCGCGAGGATCAGCAGACCGTTCCCGAGGGCCAGCTCAAGCTCGTGACCTACCACGACGCCTACGCCTACTTCGCCGACAATTACGGTTGGGAGGTCGTCGGGGCGCTGCAGCCCAGCGACTTCGCCGACCCCACCCCCTCCGAGGTTGTGACCTTGATCGAGCAGATCAATGCTGAGGGCGTACCCACGATCTTCGGCTCCGAGGTGTTCCCCTCGGACGTGCTCGCAGAGATCGGCAACGAGACCGGGGTCAACTACGAGGACTCCTTGCGCGATGACGATTTGCCGGGGGCACCGGGCGATGCGAACCACTCTTGGCTGGGCCTTATGCAGTACAACTTCGCGACGATGATCGAGGGTCTTGGGGGCGAGGCTCCGAACGTGGAGGCAGTGGACATCACCAGCCCGGTACCGGATACGGCAAACTATCCCCAGTGACGGGAACTGGGGTCGGTCCTGAGCTGATTCGACTCACCGACGTCGAGGCCGGTTACGGTCACGAGCCGGTTCTGCATTCGGTCGATCTGCACGTCCACCAAGACCAGTTCACCGGCATCGTCGGGCCGTCTGGCTCGGGCAAGACGACCTTGTTGCGGCTGTTGCTGGGCATCGTGAAGCCGATGTCCGGAACGATCACAACCCAACCGGGCCTGCGAACCGCGTACGTCCCTCAACTAGAGACCGTGAATTGGGACTTCCCGATCACCGTTCGCGAGTGCGTACTGATGTCCGGCTCCTCGGCGCGTGAACAACGACGTATCTGGCCCTGGGCGAGCGCGGAGGAGAAAGATCGCGCGCACGCGGTGCTCGCGCGATTAGGGATCGAAGCACTGGCCGATCGGCAAATCCGTCAACTCTCCGGCGGCCAGCAGCAGCGGATGTTCCTAGCCCGAGCGCTCTACCGCCGCCCGCAGCTGCTGCTACTCGATGAGCCCACTAGTGGCGTGGATGTGTCGACTCGACACGACGTGTTGCACTTGCTCGCCGATCTGCACGCCGATGGCGTGGCGATCATCCTCACCACCCACGACTTGAATGGCATGGCCGCCCATCTGCCGCACCTGGTGTGCGTCAACCATCGGGTCATCGCCGATGGCACCCCAGAGCAAGTAATCCGACCGGAGGTACTGGAGCAGACCTTCGGGGCGCGGATGGAGGTGCTCGAGCACCTGGGAATGCGCGTAGTTGTCGATGAGCGCCCCGAACACCTCATGCGGGTGCAGCCGTAGTGGATCAGCTCCTTGAGCCCTTCGGCTACATCTTCTTCCGGGAGGCCCTGCTCGTTGCCGGCCTTTCGGGTGCGTTGCTCGGCTTCATCGGGGTTTTCATCGTCCTGCGCGGCATGAGCTACATCGGTCACGGCCTCTCGCACTCGATCTTCGGCGGCTTCGCTGCGGTGCAGTTGTTCGCTGCTCAGTTCTACGTGCTGGGAGCCGGTCTGTGGGGCATCGCCTCGGCCTTGGCTATCAACACGGTCACCAAACGAAGTCGGCTCGGTGCTGACGCGGCGATCGGTGTCATCACCACTGCCTCCTTCGCGTTGGGCGTGGCGTTATTCGCCAGATTCGGGACCAGTGGTCCTTCTTTCGAGAGCGCGCTGTTCGGCAGCATCCTGGGAATCTCCCCGGAGCAGATCTTGTGGTTGGTCCTTGTCTCGCTGCTCGCGGTGGCGTTCGTCTTCCTGCGCTACCGAGCACTGTTGTTCTCGACCTTCGATCCTGAGGTCGCCGACGTCTCGGGGATCCGGGTCAACCGCATCGAGGCTCAACTGATGGTGATCTTGTCGCTGTCGATTTTGGCAACCCTGACCGTCATCGGCGTCACCTTGGTCGCGGCGATGTTGGTCATTCCCGCAGTCGTGGCCCGCATGCTCACCGATTCCTTCGGGCGGATGCTCGCCTGGAGTACAGGCATCGGCACTGTCAGTGGCTTGGTGGGTATGTATGTGAGCTACTACGCCGATGTCCCGTCGGGAACCATGATCGTTCTGGTCGGGGCCGCGATATTCCTGGTCGTGTTCGCCTTCGCCGGACGGTCAAGGCGCCGCCGGTCGGCCGGGCTGGACTCGCACGTGGAGCCGGTACCAACCTCTTCCGTCGTGCGCTGAGCAACGCAAAGGCGCAACCACGACCACTCCACGAGCACTCCACGAGCACCTACGTCGTAGGCTGAGGTGGCGACAGGTAGGGGAGAGGGATAGTCATGACCGATGTAGCGATGCAGCCCGGCTCGGCATCTGAGTCGAAACAGGTGAGTGCGTCCGTGGTCGATCTCCAGACGAATGTCGTCGCGGCTCGCGAGGAATTGGTGTCCTCGTTGGTTGCGTTGAAGGCGGAGACGACACCGGCTGCGCTCGCCCAGCGGGGACTTGGGGCAGCGAAGTCCTGGTTCACCGACGAATACGGGGGAGTGCGCCCCCAGCGGGTGGCCATCGCCGGCGCCATCGTGGTGGGCTACATCGCGCTGAAGGCGTTGGGTCGGCGGCGGCGTTGACCTCAGCCGACCAGGCGACCAGCGCGATTCCCGACACCCGTCCCGCTTCGGATGGATCCGTCCCGATCAAGTTGCTGCACGATCGAGTGCTCGTTCGCGAAGGATCGCAAGATGGTGAACGCAAATCCGGTGGAGGCATCGTCATCCCCGCAACGGCGCAGGTTGGTCGGCGACTCAATTGGGCGAAGGTCGTGGCGGTAGGCCCGAACGTGCGAAGCGTGGAAGTCGGCGATTCCGTGCTATTCGAACCCGAAGATCGCGGAACTGTGGAGTTGCAGGGAATCGACTACGTCCTGCTGCGCGAACGTGATTTGCATGCCGTCGCCGCGGGACGGCATGCCACGGCGGATACTGGGTTGTACTTGTAGTGATGTCAGGGAATCCTGAACTGTCCGAACAGCCGATCCTGGTAGGGGGCACCGGTCGAAGCGGCTCCACGATCGTCGGCCATCTGCTCGACCACCACCCCCAACTCACACTGACTCGACCCATGGAAGTCCGCTTCATCACCGGCAACGATGGACTCACTGATGCCCTGACCGTCGGCTTGCGCAAGCCAGGTAGTCCAAAGGCTCGGGCTGCAGCCGAACTAGCGGTAGATCGCATCCGCAACCGGTGGTTCCGGCGCGCTGAGCACGTGGGGCTGCATACCTCGATAGGTGAGGACGAACTGGCGGTCTTGTGCGGGATCTACCTCGACGCCTTCGACGCCGAGCCGCTCGAAGCCACCCGCGCACTGGTTCGCGAAGTCATGTCCCAAGTAGCGGCGAATATAGGGGCCGACCGGTGGGTGGACACGACCCCGGCTAATGCCCGTAAGGCCGATCGGGTGGAGCCCATCTACCCCGAATCGACGGTCATCATCGTGCACAGAGATGGCCGGGATGTCGCGGCGTCTTTCACCCAGCAGAGCTTCGGGCCAGATGACGTCTTCGATGCGTTAGACCAATGGGAGCAACGTATGTTGCGCATCCACCGAGCCGTCCAGTCTTCACGCCCGGATCGGATCATCGAGATCGATCTCGTGGACCTAGTAGATCGAGATAGGTCGGGCAGTCTGGCGCGCGTATGCGCGGCTGTTGGCGTCGAAGAGGATCCTGCGATGGTCGCTTGGTTCCAGGAGAATGTGACCGCTTCAGGTGCCCACCACCAACGGTGGCGATCGGACTTCGAGCCAGACGTGTGCGAGCAGATCGATGAGCGCTACTCGGCCGTAACCGAGCGGCTGCGAGAACACGGAGTGCGGATCCCACCGCCTGGTTCGTAATCGCGAGGCATGCGGCATGATCGGGCGGTGTTCGATTGCATCGTCGCCGGCGCCGGCCACAACGGGCTGATCACCGCGGCCTATCTGAGTCGAGCGGGTTACCGGGTCTTGGTGCTCGAGGCGACCGACAGGGTCGGCGGCGCTGCGATATCCGCGGAGGTCTTTGCGGGATTGCCGGCTCGGTTGAGCAAGTATTCCTACCTGGTTTCCCTGCTGCCCTCGACAATCATCGACGATCTGGACATCGAGGTGCCACTAGCTCGACGCAGTATCGCGTCCTACACCCCCGATCCCACTTCGCCGAAACGCGGGCTGCTTATTCCCAGTGACGACGATGCCGAACTGCGGACTCGCATCACCGACTTCACCGGCCGATCCGACCAAGCCGACGCCTGGATCGACTTCTACGCACGCACCGAACGGTTGGCGTCCGCCTGGTTCCCATCCTTGCTGGAGCCGTTGGTAAGTCGCGAGGAGATGCAACAACGAGTACCCGCCGAGGACTGGCGGGATTTCGTGGAGCGTCCACTTGGTGAAGTGATCGAATCGACCTTCGACGACGACATCCTTCGGGGCATTGTGCTCACCGATGGGTTGATCGGGACGTACGCGAGCGCCCACGATCCCTCACTGCATCAGAACATCTGCTTCGCCTATCACGTGATCGGGCAAGGCACCGGGCAGTGGGATGTACCGATCGGCGGCATGGGAGCGATCACCGCTCAACTGGCCGATCGGGTCAAGGCCGCGGGCGGGGAGATACGCACCGCAGCCGAAGTCATCGCGATCGACGAAGCACATGACAGCTACCAAGTAACCGCGAAGAGCGGCGGACAGGAGTTCGTCTGGCGAACGCGGACTGTTGCCGCGGGGTTCGCGCCGGCCGAACTCGACCGTCTCCGGGGTCGCCACCTCGAGCCGATCGACGATCTCGCCGGTGGGGCGCAGGTGAAAGTGAACATGCTGCTGTCCCGACTACCGAGATTGCGGGATCCACGGGTGCGTCCGGAGGATGCCTTTGCCGGCACCTTCCACATCAACGAGGGGTACGACCAACTTCACGCCGCCTATCGCGAATCCTCGAAGGGGCATCTCCCCGATCCGCTACCCGCGGAGATCTACTGCCATAGCCTGACCGACCCCAGCATCTTGGGAGAGGATCTTCGCGCGAGTGGCGCCCAGACGCTCACCCTCTTCGGACTGCACGCGCCTCACTCCATATTCGCAGGTCCGAGTGCACCGAGCCGGGACGACATCATCGCCGCCGTCGAACACACGCTGGATTCGGTACTCGGGGAGCCGATCGCCGATTGCTTGATGCTCGACCGCGCTGGTCAACCGTGCATCGAGGTGAATACGACCGTCGACATCGAGCGTGATCTGCGGATTCCTTCGGGAAATATCTTCCACACGCCACTATCGTGGCCGTGGGCCATCGATCCAGGTGATGTCGGAACCTGGGGAGTGGAGACGGATTCTCCTGGCTTGGCCCTGTGCGGGAGCGGCGCAGCACGCGGGGGCGGAGTGTCCGGGATTCCCGGGCACAACGCGGCGAAGTACCTCACTGAACTACTCGCTCGACGACAGGGAGTCGCATGATGTCAGGGACGGCGCTGACGACCGATCTGATGACCGGGAAGATCGTCTTGGTCGTGGGTGGAACCCAGGGCCTCGGAGCGCATATCGCCCGTCGGGCTGCGCAGGCCGGAGCCGAGGCTGTCGTGGTCAGTGGCCGGAATGCCGACAAAGGCAAGAGCATTGCCGATGAGTTGAATGCGCTCGGAACGAAGGGCTCATACGTTCAAGCTGACGTCAGCGATCCCGAGGCGGCCCTCGATCTAGTCGAGAAGGTCGTTACAACCTACGGACGCGTGGACTGTGTTGCCAATGTTGCCGCAACGACCAGTCGAGGAAGTCTCGTCGACACCACACCCGCACTATTCGATGAGCACATCAATGTGAACCTGCGCGGTCCGTTCTTCGTGATGCAAGGCGCCGTGAAGGACATGCAGCGCCGCAGCGCACCGGGCACGATCGTGAACATCATGAGCATCGCCTCCCACGGTGGCCAGTCCTTCCTCGCGCCGTACGTTGCCAGCAAAGCGGGCCTTGGAGGTCTGACGAAGAACGCTGCCTACGCCCACCGCTTCGACAAGATCCGCATCAACGGTGTGAACATCGGATGGACGATCACCGACGGGGAAGAAGTGGTCCAGCGCACCGCGCACGGCGCCGAGGACGGTTGGCTCGAAGAGGCCAGCGCGAGATTGCCGATGGGCAAACTCGGTCAGCCGGCTGAGATCGCCGATTTCATCGTCTACCTGCTGTCGGACCGTTCCGGTGTGGTCACCGGATCGATCATCGACTGGGACCAGATCGTGATCGGTGGGCACGACTAGCGGTAACCAGCGCGGGGTTCGAGCCCGAGATCACGCCAAGTGCTCGTCGAGGAACTTGCCTACTCGCTTGATCGAGTTGGACCACGGGCCATAGAAATAGTGCCCGGCTCCCTTGTACTCCACGAGTTGGTTCTCCACTCCGGCCTCATCCAGCGCCCGCTCGGTTGCTCGCGCCCAGGAGATGTCGCAGCTGTCGTCCTTCGTGCCGTGGAAACTAAGCACCGGCTCGGTGATTCGGAAGAAGTAGTTGCGCGATGACATGCGCTTCCACGTTTCCGGGTTCTCCTTCGGCTCCCCGTACTTATTCAGGATTCGATCACCGATGTCGTAGTCGCCGCGCTGCCATTTATTGAAGTTATCCGCGGCGTTCGTGCTCGTGGAGGCGTAGGTGATGGCGGCATCGAATACACCCGGGGCGATCGTCAATGCCTGGTAGGTGACACCGCCGCCCATCGAGCGACCGAGCACAGCCACTCGATCATTGTCGATCCAGGGGATATCGGAGTCCCGAATGGCTAGGCCGGCATTGATGACGTCCTCGGCATAACCCAGCCGCATGTTGACATCGCTTCGGGGATCCTTATCCGAGCAGGCGTGATTGCGGTAGTCGGTATGCAGGACTCCGTACCCGTTGCGGGGCAGCCAATCCTGCTCTCGCCGGAAGCCCTGACCACTGACATAGATCTTCGGATCGATATACCCATGGGCCAGGACCACCATCGGGAAGGGGCCCTTGCCCTTCGGTCGGATCAGGATCCCGCAGATCTTCAGATCGCCGCTTTTGTATGTGGCTTTGTAGCGGGTGTAGGCGCTGTTCTCGCTGAGCTTCTTGCGGACCTTGAGATTCCGGCCGTCGTATTCCCGGGTCATAGCCATCGGGATGGAGGCTGAGTTGATGTTCCGGACTGTGAGGGAACCGTTTTCGTCCGCGACTGCGCTCGGCATCAGGGTGAGGGTCAAGGCTGCAGCGCTGAGTGCAGCGAGGATTCGGCGCATGCCTCGAGGGTACGTCAGTTCGTAGTCGATGCAAGGTCGATGGTCTCGGTGGAACCGGTGATGGCCTCCACCTTGATCGTCGGACGCAGCCACAACACGGGCGAGAAGGATTGCTCGAAATCGGACTTCGAGGGCAAGGAACCGTTGCCCAAGACCTGTACGAGGTACTGCCCGCGCTGGAATTCGACGTCGACCAACGTGTACTTGGAGTCCTTCAGCCAGGCGGTGGCTGCCGATTGAACACGTTGTTGCTCGAGCGCACCGATCAGCGAGCGCGCAGTGAAGGCAGCGAGGGCGATGACCAGAACCGTGAGGATCGTGATGACGATGGTGATCGGTCGGCGCACGGTCTGCTGGCTGTGATCCCCGGTACCGCGATAGCCCGCGATCGTGAAGACCACGAGGCCGCAGATGACGATCGCGATGGCGTTCGCGAGGAACAAGGTCAACGCTCCGAGGGTGGCGAGCAGATCGCCCTCCGAGAGCACGACACCGGCTACGGCGAGTGGTGGCACCAGGGAGATCGCGATCGCCACGCCAGGGAGCACGCCACTGAGGTCACTGCGCGAGACCGCGAAAGCGCCAACGGTCCCGGTTGCGATGGCGACGAAGAGATCGAGGAGGTTGGGTGCCGTCCGGCTCGCGATCTGCGAGTTGTTCACCGGGGACAATTCGTCCGGTACAGCGAGAGCGATCAGGAAACCGACCACGACGACGGCCAAGACCGCCACGCCCAGGATGGATGCCGAGCGGCGCACCTGACCGATACGCGCTTGCACGATGGCCAGCGCAACTCCTTGGATCGGCCAGGCCAGCGGAGCGACGATCATGGCGCCGATCACGGTGGCGGTCGAATCGAGCAGGACGCCACCGGTAGCGATGACCGCGGACAAGATGAGCAGCGCACCGAACCGGAACAGTCGATCGTTTCCGCTATGTCGGGTGAGTAGGAAGACCTGATCTTCGACGTCGGCAACGGGTGTGACCTTCTTGCCGTCGTCGAACAGCAGACTGACGGGGCGGATGTTCATCGTGCTCCAAGGAGGTGCTCGATGGCTAACTGGTCGAGTCGACTGAAGTGCTTGGCACGCGCGCCGGCTTCCTCGAGGTCGAACGCCTCGTAGGCGGAGGCGTCCGAATGCAGATCGGACCAGCCCTCGCCCGGGGCGAGTGTCGATTCACCGAGCCGGTGCGAACCCGACGCCGCCAAGGCCTCCTGGACGTCCGGGTCGGCTCGAAATGCCCGTGCCCGCTCCTTCAAGATGAGGTACGTGCGCATGTTCGCTGCGGCGGATACCCAGACATCCTGCGAGTCGTCGGTGCGGTAGGGCTTGTAGTCGAAGTGTCGGGGTCCGTCGTACCCCGCGCTTTCCAGCAGGTCGACGAGGAAGAAGGCACTCTTGACGTCTCCGTGACCGAAGACGAGATCCTGATCGAACTTCGGGCCGTGCTGGCCGTTCAGGTCGATGTGGAACAACTTGTCCATCCATAGTGCTTGGGCTACACCCGCAACCATGTTCATGCCGGCCATCTGCTCGTGGCCGACCTCAGGGTTGATACCCACCATGTCGGCGTGCTCGAGAGTCGAGATGAAGGCAAGTGCGTGCCCGATGGTGGGCAGCAAGATGTCGCCGCGCGGCTCGTTCGGCTTCGGTTCGATCGCGAAGCGAAGCCCGTAGCCCTTGTCGATGACGTATTGGCACAGCAGGTCGATTCCCTCCGCGTAGCGGGCGAGGGCATCGCGCATGTCCTTGGCCGCGTCGGTCTCCGCGCCTTCGCGTCCACCCCAGAACACGTATGTCGAGGCTCCGAGTTCGGCGGCGAGATCCAGATTGCGCATGACCTTGCGCAGCGCGAAGCGACGAATATCCCGGTCGGTGCTGGTGAAGGCGCCGTCCTTGAAGACCGGGTGCGAGAACGTGTTGGTGGTGGCCATCGGCACGACTAGGCCCGTCTCGGCCAGCGCCTGCTTGAAACGCTCGATGGCCGCCGCACGCTGTGCGTCGCTGGAGCCGAAGGGGATGAGGTCGTCGTCGTGGAAGGTGATCCCCCAGGCGCCCAACTCGGCGAGCCGATGCACTGCCTCGACCGGATCCAGTGGTGAGCGTGTCGGATCCCCGAATGGGTCCCGTGCCTGCCAGCCAACGGTCCACAGCCCGAAGCTGAACTTGTCGGCGGGTTTTGGTTCGAACATTCCTGGCCCCTTTTCGTGTTTAGACCACGGTAGTCCAGGGAATACCCCTCACGTGGTCGGCGACGACGATCCGCAGATCGCGGGTTTGGTGCCTGACCGCGAGAGGGAGATATGAAGCGCACGACGCGTATGGGAACCGGGGCTGCCGCCACCGTGGCGGTCCTGCTTGGTACGGGGGTCATCACGAGTGCACCGGCCAGTGCCCACGGATACGTGGAGGGTCCACTCAGCCGAAGCGCGGCCTGCAATCTGGGTCTGAACACCGGATGCGGGTCGCTCATCTACGAGCCGCAAAGCCTCGAGGGTCTGAAGGGATTCCCCTCGGGTGGTCCTGCCGATGGGCAGATCGCTTCCGCTGGTGGGCTATTCGGCGGATTGCTCGATGAGCAAAGTGCTGATCGTTGGTACAAGAACGACGTCACCACGGGTCCGCTACTGATGGATTGGAAGTACACCGCGCCGCACTCCACTTCCAAGTGGCACTACTACATGACCAAGCAGGGCTGGGATCCGAATGCGCCACTGGATCGTGGAGATCTCGAGCTGATCGCCGAGGTTCAACATGACGGCTCGAAGGCGAGCACGAACCCCGATCACATGATCACCGTGCCCAGCGATCGTTCGGGATACCACGTGATCCTCGCGGTCTGGGACGTCGCGGATACGGTGAACGCCTTCTACAACGCGATCGATGTGAACGTCACGGGTGAAGGGGTGCCGGATTCGACTCCGCCGTCGATTCCCGTCGGCCTGGACGCGGTATCAGTGAGCAGCAACGCTGTGGAGTTGGACTGGCTCGACTCCACGGATGACAGTGGCGCGGTCAGCTACGCGCTCTTCCGCGACGGTGAGCGGCTGGCCACAGCTGGTTCTTCGGACTTCGTCGACGAGGGTCTGCAACCGGGTTCGGAATACGTCTACAGCGTGGTCGCGCTCGACCCGTCGGGCAATGCCTCCGCGGCTAGCGTGGACCTTCGCGTGTCCACCGAGTCCGCTCCAGTGATCGATGTCCAAGCACCTTCGGTGCCGGGATTCCTGCATTCGATGGGGGAGACGGTGGATTCGGTCGAACTCATGTGGAATGCCAGCTCCGATAACTCGGGTGCAGTCGAGTACTTGGTATTCCGTGACGGTCAGCAGATCGCCCGAACGGGAATGACGATGTTCACCGACGCTGGCTTGGCTGCCGGGGTCACGCACTCCTACACCGTCGCCGCGGTGGATGCCTCGGGCAATGTGTCCGCGGCGAGCAATGTGCTCACCGTCTCCACCGAAGCTGCGACCGTGACCGATCCGCAGCCGCAACCGGCGCCCGAGCCAGCCCCGCTTCCGAGCGGAAGCTGGGATCCGACGGCCAGCTACGCAGCCGGTGACACCGTCACCTTCGGCGGCCAGACCTACCGGGCGGTGCAATCGCACACCGGGATCGGCGATCCGAACTGGATCACAGCACCCTCGCTGTGGTCCGTCGTGGCGGATGTACCGGAGCCCGCGCCCGCACCCGAGCCGGCACCGGAACCGGAACCCGCCCCTGAGCCGGCACCGGTCGACGGACAGTGGAGCCCGACCGGCTCCTACAGCGCAGGTGAACGGGTCACCTTCGCAGGATCGACCTACCAAGCCGTGCAGTCACACACGGGTAACGGCGATCCGAACTGGATCTATGCGCCGTCACTGTGGAAGCAGGTTTAAGTACGAAGGAATGGGTCAGCGACGCGGGTGCGGAAGGCTACGTCCTTGCGCACCCGCGTTGCTACGCTCGATAGATGCCGTCGTTACGAGCGCTTGTTGTGGTCACGGCATTGGCAGTGGGCTTGCTCATTGCGCCCCCGGCAAGTTCAGCGGAAATCGAGACATGCATCTCCTATGAGGATGCCGAAACCGATTGCTGGGAGCGTCCCCGCTGGCGGTATGAGTTCTGCTACGACCGACCGGCCAAGCGGGCGTTCTTGCAGCGATACGTCAAGGGCAACTGGCGACTAGTCAAGGACAAGGAGTTCAAAATCAGCGATGGTTGCCCACCGGGATATCCGTACGAGTTGAAGGTATCTCGCAAGATGAAGAAGGACGGCGTGAAGCGTTTTCGCTGGGTCCTGCAGTATGGCTCGATCTACGCCCCCGTCTACGAGTACTTCACGGTGTCGCGCACGAGCTCCTGAAGTGGCGGCTTAGTCTGGAGTGGTGAGCGAGCCCTCGAATCAA
>CAZJYN010000046.1:0-14407 GCA_964550285.1 uncultured Rubrivirga sp. | reverse complement strand
CGGCGGCACGAGCACCGGGCGCAAGGAGCGCTCCGGCGGCAACGGCGGCGGTTGTTCCCAGGACAGCGCGACGCGACATGTCGGTCATTGCTGCATGATAATTGGCGTGCCAGCGCCCATCCGCGCTATCGCGCCTGCCGGCGAGCACGGACGAAATCGGTTATGACGTAATCCCCAAGTCGATCGCTCGAGGGCGCGAGCACCTTGCCTCCGTTACGGCGGGCCATCTCGTCCAGGAACCGCGCGAGACGTGGCTCATCGCCGAGCCGGAACCACGAGATCGCCACCTTGCGCCTGGTCATCGCATCCACCTGCGCCACGGTTTCGGTGATCGTCTCGCGGGTGGGTGGCCAGTCGAACCACCAGCCACCGTCGGGGCTGAGGTGGGCTGTGGGTTCACCGTCGGTGACGACCATCACGATGCGCTGGGAACCCGGGTGCTTGTCCAAGAAGCGCCCGGCGAGCATCAACGCATGCTGCAAGTTCGTGCCTTGGATCTCACTGGCTTCCAGATCGGGTATCTCCATCGGGTCGAGGGTGCGGGCCATGTTCGCGAACCCGATCACCTGCAGAGCATCGAGCGGATAGCTCGTGGAGGTCAGCGAGTGCAGCGCCATTGCCATCGTCTTGGCCGCGCTCCAGGTGTCGTTCATGACCATGGAGAAGGACTGATCGACCAGGAGCGCGACCGCCGCTCGGGTGACGGTTTCGGTCTCGGCGATCTCGAAATCGTCGGAACTCAGGCCGGTGGTCGCCTTCGTCGCCAGTTGCCGGTAGGTGGCGTTCTGCACAGTACGCACGACGTCGATGGACTCCTCGTCGCCGAACCGCCATGCGCGGTGGGTGCCGGTGGGCTCGCCGGCTGCTCCGGTGCGGTGCATGCCGTGGTCACCGCGTTCGGTTCCCTCGAGTTGATCGAATACCTCGCGCAGCGCAGTGCGCCCGATGCGCCGGATCGCCTTGGGGCTGAGTTTCAAGGTGTCACCGTCGCTGGTCAAGAAGCCTTGGGTCTCGAGTTCCCGCTGCATCTGCTGCATGGCGTCAAGGTCGTCGCGGGCGCTGCGACCCAGGGCGCGTTCGAGTGCTTCGGCATCGATCTGGTCGAGGTCACTCATCGAGTCGGCGTCGCCCAACTGTGAGTTCAGGGATTCCAGATCGGCCATCTCGGCCAGGGCCCTCGTGGCATCGGGCAGGCCGAGTGAGCTCTCCCCCGTCAAGCCCGGGCCCCGCGAGCGCGAGAATTCCGGGCGTAGCGCCTGCAGGTTGTCTTGCAACCGCCCCATCTGTTCCTGCAGGCCCATATCCGACAACGCCTGTTGCATCGCTTCGGCGAGTTCGGCGCGCTGCTCGGGGGTCATCGATTCGAGCATGCGCTGCATCGCAGCCGATTGCCGAGCCATCTCGTCGATGAACTCATCGAGCGTTTCGGGGGCGTTGGGGAAGAAGTCCCGATGCTTGTCCAAGAAGTCCTGGTAATCCTGCTCGCTGGCCTGACCCTGACGATGCTTATCGAGCAGATCGTTGAGGTCGTTCATCATCTCGGCCATGGCCTGCTGCGTAGCCGGATCGGACATGTTCTCCACCGATTGCGTCAGCCCGGCGAACTGCTGATCGATCACATCGCGGCGCAGCCGATCCTTCATCTGCTCGTAGATGTCCCGCGCTTCGTCCGAGCGCCACGGGTAGTTGTCGAGCTCTTGCATCGCGCGCGGAACATCCTCCGGCAGTGCATCGAGCATGGCCTCGGCGAAGCGTGCATCGTCGGATGGGTCGGGGAATAGTTCGCGTTTCTCCGCATCGAGTGCTTGATCGAGCATCTCGCGCAGGTCACTCATCAGGCCATCCATCCGACCGGACTTGCTCAGCTCCTTATGGCGCTTGCGCAACTCGCGGGACATCTGCGACAGCCCTCGCCGGCCTTGGCTGCCTGCCCGCAGGACATCCCGCAGGGCATCGCGCACGGACTGTCCCTCGAGGATCCGCTTGCCGATCTCGTCCACACCGGCACCGGCATCGGCGCGCGCGGCGAGCGGATCCGGCCCACCGTGGAATGCGCCGTAGCGCCCGCGGCGGGGCCGGTAGGGACGGCGGGGACGGCGCTGACTCATGAGTCGTCGTCGTTCCCGTAATCGTCCTCGACCACGTTGCTGGCGTAAGTGATGACGTCGCCGTCGTCGTCCTTGTCGATCCGCCTGGTCAACCACAGGCCTTCGGCGGCGAACTCGATCACCGCAGCGGCCAGCCCGGGTGATTCGGCCATGCCCGGCTCGGCCGCCGAGACCACCGCACCGAGTCCTTCCATCGGGCCGATGGCATCGAGGATCGCCCGCGCGCTCATCACATCAGAGGTGGCCAGGGTGTTGCCTTCGTCGAACCACTGGACAAGATGCGTCAGGAACGGTCGCGCCTCCTGGCCACCGAGCAGCGCCTTCCAGGTATCGGCGGTCGCCTGCCGCGCTAGGAGGACGAGCGTGTCCTCTTCATAGCCCTCTTCGGAGACATCGAACTCCACCTTGCCGCGCAGCGAGGGCACGATGTCCACGAGGTCCCCCACCCGTGCCACCGGTTCATCGTCCCCGGCGATCGCCGAGCGGCGCAGCGCTGCTCCGGAGAGTTCCTCCACGCACGCGATCGAGAAGCGCGCTGAAACCCCGCTGCGCTGATCGATGGCCTGGGATTCGCGCACCCCGCGGGCGAAGCGCGCGACCATGTCCAGCAAGTGCCGCGGGATCACCGCATGGATGTCGGCCTCCTGCTCGAGCAGCTGAACTTCCAACTCCAGATCAAGTGGGTAGTGCGTGCGAATCTCAGCGCCGAATCGATCCTTCAGCGGGGTGATGATGCGCCCACGGTTGGTGTAGTCCTCCGGGTTGGCCGAGGCAACCACCAGCATGTCCAGCGGCAGGCGAAGGTTGTAGCCGCGCACCTGGATATCGCGTTCCTCGAGCACATTGAGTAGCGCGACCTGGATACGTTCGACCAGATCGGGTAGTTCGTTCATCGCGAAGATCCCGCGGTTAGTGCGCGGGACTAGGCCGAAGTGGATGGTCTCCGGGTCCCCGAGGCTGCGCCCTTCGGCCACCTTCACCGGGTCGATGTCGCCTACGAGATCACCGACCGAGGTGTCCGGGGTGGCGAGCTTCTCGCCGTAGCGCTCGCTGCGGTGCCGCCAGGCGATCGGAAGATCCTCGCCCAGCTCCTGGACTAGTCGCCGGCACCGCGCGCAGACCGGCGCTGTCGGTTCGTCGTTGATCTCGCAGCCCTCGATGTAGGGCATCCACTCATCGAGTAGACCGATCAGTGAGCGGATGAGGCGGGTCTTGCCCTGCCCTCGCTCGCCCAAGAGAACGAAGTCATGGCCGGCGAGCAGCGCCCGCTCCACCTGCGGGCCCACGGTGTCCTCGAAGCCGACGATTCCCGGAAGGGTGGTCAGGCCGTCGCGCAGCCTGCCTAGCAGGTTCTCTTGCATCTCGGCCTTCACCGAGCGGGGCTGGTAGCCGCGGGAGAGCAGATCGGCCCTCGTGCGGGGCAGTTCCGGTGGCGGAATAGGGGCGAGTGTGGTCACCTGCTGACCGTACGTCGGCAGCGCCGCAAGCGCGACTCCTCGAGGAAGGGGGCCCCTATGTGGGACGGAACGCCCGACGTGCTGCCCATCCAAGGGGCCATCGTGGCTTTGGTCTTCATGGTGATCGCCTTCGTCAAGGTCTTTCGCGGCGTGCGGGGTTCCGACGCCATCATCTGGAACACCGTGGGTGTCATAACGTTGCTGTACCTGTTCACCAGCGTGGCTTGGTTCGCTAGCCGTGGGTTCGCATCCGGCTAGTCCAGCCGCGCCGGGGCTACCGCCAGGCCCGAGGCGGCGGCTGCAGCGTGTAGCCGCTCATCCCAGGCCGCGACCACAGCCTCGGTGATTCCGAGCGTCAAAGCGCTCGCGAGGTGGACTGCATCCGCCCCGCGCAATGCCTGCGTGGAAGCCAGCTCACCGGCGCGCTGTTCGACTTCGCTCGACAATTCGATCGGGCGAATGCCCGCCCAGAACGCCTGCCACTCGCGAACCGCCTGGCGCCCGTCTCGTGAAGTGATCAGACCACCTCTTTCGGCTGCCGCTAGCGCCGCACGCACTTCCGGGTAGGCGAGACGACTGGCGAGAGCCGCATCGCAGGAATCCCACAATTCCGCTGCGATATCGGAGCCGTCTTCGTCGATGACGAGTTTGACCAGGGCACTGGCATCGAAGTAGACAACCAGCACACTCAGCGCCGTTGCTCGACCAGGAGATCGGCGACGGAGGATGTGGACTTCGCGCGCCCGCGCATCCGGGTGGCTTTCCGCTTGGGTGCGGATGATGGAGCGATTATTCCGCGATCGGTCAACTCATCGATCGTGGCTGCCGCGTCGATCGTGACCAAGCGCGCCACCGGCGTCCCGTGCTCGGTGATGGTCACATCGTCGCCATTGCGCGCAGCCTGGATCCACGACGCCAGTTCGGCTCGAAAGTCGGTGACGCTCACCTCCATGCGGTAAATGTACAACATTATTCGGTAATTCTGTACAATTATTTCCCGCACGTAGAGGCGCATGTCGTGTGCTTCGATGGATAGGGTCATCCATCATGTTGTGGATCAACGTCGGTGCCATCGTTGCCGGCATCGCCGTCCTCTTCGCTTGGTACAAGGCCGACAATGCCGATACTCCCGATGCGCGCCGACCCTGGCTGATCGTGCGTTACGGCGCCATCGGCTTCATCGTGCTCTGGCTCGTGGTCGAAGGTCCGGCTATGTACCGACTCATATTCGAAGGAGGGCTCGAGTAAATGGCCACCCAACTAGCAACCACAACGACGACGCACGTCACCCATCGCCGATTGTGGCTGCTGTGGGCGATCCTCGCCCTCGCCTTCGTTTACACACTTATGCCAGAGGGCACCAACCCCGCGATCATGTTGATCCTCGGCGAGATGCAGGTGATCTTCGCCCTGGTGCACTGGTCCACCTGGGCAGGCTGGCGCACCGCGCTCCTGGGCTTCGTGATCGTGTTCGGAGTCTCGTACCTGTCGGAATTCATCGGCACGCACACCGGACTGGTCTTCGGCGACTACTTCTACTCCGACACTCTGCTCGGACCGCTGATCGGCAAGGTTCCACCGCTGGTGATGCTCGCCTACTTCGCGATGGGTTACACCAGCTACATCTTGGCGCGCATCATCGCCGGCGGCGGCATCAACGGCCTGTACGAACGCATCACCGGTTGGCGCCTGGTCCTCGTGGCAGCGATGACGGCTCTCATCATGACCTTCAACGATCTCGCCCTCGACCCGATCTCCTCCACGGTCAAGGGCGATTGGACGTGGGTGGATGGCGGCGCCTACTTCGGAGTCCCGATCCATAACTTCTACGGCTGGGTCGGCACGGTCTTCGTGTTCACCATCCTGGTCGGGCTACTGCTTCTGCGGAAAACTTCCGGGCAGATGATCGCCCGTCCGGTCCCAAGGCAGTTCGCCTACCAGGCAGTAGTGATGTACGCGATCTTCATGGCCGCCACGCTCCTCAAGCCGCTGTTGGGCAACACCGGAGAGATCTACACCGCCATGTTCATGATCGCCTCGCTGATCATGATGCTGCCGATCCTCGCCGCGATCGCCGCCCTGACCCGCAAGTCGGACACGGATCCGCAGCAGGCTGCTCAAAAGTAGGGACCTAAGTCCCTATTTCCCGGGCCGCACTGCTATTCCCGGGAAGCCAGCCACCGGGAATGCTGGGTGCATGGCTGATCAGGGACCGAAGTTGTGGGACGGGCGCATCGTGGTCGGAGTCGATGCCTCCGAACCAGCGCATGCCGCCGCCCGTTGGGCGGCGAAGGAGGCGGCCCTGACCGGACGTGGCTTGACCCTGGCCAGCGCAGTCCTGCCTGCGGCCACTATCGGTGGTTTCGGTATTCCTCCGGCCTTCGATTTCCTGGATGAACTGCGAGCGGACGCCGCGGAGCAACTGCGCCTCCTCGCGGAGCAACTCCCCTGCGAGGACATCGAGATCTCCGTGGATGTCGCCACCCCCGGTGGCCTACTGATCGAAGCCTCGAAGTCCGCGCACCTGCTGGTGCTCGGCTCCCGTGGCACCGGCGGTTTCACCGGCTTGCTGCTGGGCTCGGTGGGCTCGCAGGTCGCCGCCAACGCCGAATGCCCCGTTGTCGTCTGGCGTGGGGAGCCGCGTGCGGAGGCGAACAGCATCGTCGTCGGCATCGACGGATCGCAGAATTCCGAGGCAGCGCTGGGGGCCGCCTTCGAACTCGCGAGTTTCCACGGCTGGGAACTCATCGCGGTCCACGCGTGGGATATCCCCGCCTACGAACTCATCGAGAGCCCGCAAGGAGTCATCCCCTTGCCCGTTGCCGAAGTGGCAGAGGACGAAGTACGCCTCTCGGCCCAGGTCCTCGCCGGTCATCGCGAGCGCTACCCGGACGTGTCCGTCCGCGAGCACCTGGTGCGCGGGCCGGCGCCCAAAGCGCTGCTGGACCAAGAACCCGGTGCCGCGATGATCGCCGTGGGCAGCCGCGGTCGCGGTGCGTTCTTATCCGCCGTCCTCGGATCGGTCAGCAACGCGATCCTGCACAAGGCGAACGTTCCGGTTCTCGTGGTTCCGCTTCCCGCGAAGGAAGGTGAGTGAACTTGACCGCACCCGCGTCCACCCCGAGCAAGATCCTCGTGCGCGACATCATGTCCCAACCGGTGTTGACCGTCGAAGTCGACGAGACCTTGTGGGATGCCTGGCAGTTGCTGTTCGTCTCGGGCCTACGCCACCTCGTGGTCATCGACAAGCTCGGCCAGAGTGTCGGAGTACTCAGCGACCGCAACATCCTCGCCGAGGTCCCCGCCACCGCCGAGCACCTGTCCGCCAAGCGGGTCTCCGATGTACTCGCCCGCGTGCCGGTCGCCTCCATCGGACCGCAGGCCGCTCCGCAAGAGGCCGCCAACGTGATGGCCCACTCCACCATCGAAGCCGTGCCCGTGGTCGAATCCGATGGCCGACTCGTGGGCATCGTCACCGAATCCGACCTCGTGCGCTGGCTCGGCGACTAGCCGAATCCACGCTCATCACCTCCCCCTAGGGTTGATGCGTGAGCGACGAACAGAGCGAAGAGTCCACGAGTCAACCCAACGGACGCATGGTCTGGATCGACTGCGAGATGACCGGCCTAGATCCCCAATCGGACGAACTCGTCGAGATCGCCTGCATCGTCACCGAAGCCGACCTCACCGAGATCGACGAAGGTGTCTCTATCGTCATCAAGCCGGGCGACGAACCCCTCGCCAACATGGACGAGGTGGTAGTCAAGATGCACAACGAATCCGGCCTCATCCACGAGATTCCGAACGGAACGACCCTCGACGACGCCCAGACCCGAGTCCTGGATTACGTCAAGCAGCACATTCCCGATGCCCGCAAGGCACCCTTAGCCGGCTCGAGTGTGTACGTCGACCGCACGTTCCTTGCCCGCTACATGCCCGATCTCGACGCCCACTTGCATTACCGCCTCGTGGACGTCTCCTCCATCAAGGAACTGACCAAGCGTTGGTACCCCAAGGCCTACTACAACACCCCGGAGAAGACCGGCAACCACCGCGCTCTGGCCGATATCCGCGAGTCCATCGCCGAACTCCGCTACTACCGCGATGCCGTGATGGTTCCCCCTCCGGGACCGGACACCACTACCGCGAAGGAACTCGGCAGCAACCACGTAGTCGACCACGGGTAGACTTCTCCAGCGCTCTGGAAACAGGGCCGCGGTGGGTGTAGCTCAGCTGGTAGAGCGCCGCGTTGTGGTCGCGGATGCCGCGGGTTCAAGTCCCGTCACTCACCCCAACGTGCCGTCGGACCGCTCCGGCGCCTAGGGTCCGAGGATCTTCGCTGATAAACCCGGGTAGCCGCTGAAGCCACGATCGAACGACACCAGTGTCGCGCGAAGCACGATGGCAGAGGCAGCGAGAAGCGCATCGGGAACGCGTCTCGCCGAGAGGTTCAGGGTCCTTGCGAATTCGGTGAGCACAGTGACCGAGGCCTCAGGGTGCCCGACTACCTCGGCATCGGCAGCCTGCACCCATGAGCGCATCAGTGCCGATGCGCTCGCACTGGCCTCAGGATCGACCCAGATATCCAGCATGAGGATGCGCATGGTCGACGCCAACACCTCAACCGGCACCACGAACGCATCTGCGTTGGTCTTCGCCGACTGCAGGAAGGTCTGCGCGGCATTGTGGTGGGGATGATCTACCCGCAACGAAGCGACGACGAGATTCACATCGGGCAGGTACCGAGTCACTCATGCACCTGAGTACCAGCCGATACGCGGTCCATTGATCCGTAGAGGAGCTCATACATCTGCTCAGGATCATCGAGATCGATCCCTGGCCGCAGGCCCCCGCTGCGCTCCGACACAGGGAAGGACGACTCAGCCTGCGTCCCACGCTCGGCCAGCAGTCGACGCATCGCCTCTTCGATCACGCTCGTCACGGTCTCACCGCGCCGCGCAGCCTCGACCTTGACGGCCGTGTAGAGGTCATCGGCGATATTGAGGGTAGTTCGCACGCAGGCAGATTAACAGATTGCTAGTGCAGCAATCTGCTTCTTCCGCTATGACTGCTGGTCGGACGGCAGTCCATCGATCAGCAGGTGTGCGACAACGCAGCGTGATGCAGGCCCTTGTGCTCGGTCGGATCGATCGCCTCGACCCTTGCAATGACTGCACCGGTGTCGACCTTCACTCCGTTGACCCAGGTACCTAGGACCTTCACTTGATCGGTGAGTTTGTCGGAATCGACCGTGAACGGATCCGCAGAGAGCTCGACCAGATCGGCACGCTTGCCGACAGCGAGCGAACCTAGGTCCTTGTCTCGACCTAACTGCCGAGCAGCGTTGATGGTGTGGGCCTTGAAGGCATCGTCCAAGCTGACCTGCTGCTGCGGACCGTGCAAGGTGCCCGACGGTGTGCGCCGAGTGACCATTGCCTGGATGTTCAGTAGCGGGATCGGTGGGCTCACCATGCCGTCGTTGTGGAAAGTGACCAGCCCACCGGAGCGGAAGGCATCCCCCGCCCTCATCCAGATGCTGCCGATCTCGGTGGGGAACATCTGACCGTCGAGCAGATCACCCCAGTAGATGAACTGGGCCGGCAGCATCGAGATGGTCACCCCCAACGACGCCGCGCGATCGAATTGATCTCCACGGCAGCCACCCACATGCTCGACGCGCCAACGGTGGTCGGTGCCCATCATGTTGTTCTCCACAAGCGCGTGCTCGTAGGCGTCTAGGACTATGTCCAAGCCGACGTCGCCATTGACGTGGAAGGCGAACTGCCAGCCCTCGGGGGCGTACTTGGCGAGCACTTCGTCGAGTTCGGCGCGCGAGTAGTTCATCATCGCCTCACCACCGGGGCCGAGCGGAATATCGGCCTGCTTCACGACTGGAGAGTCGAGGTACGGGAAGGACGAAGCGATGGTTCCGACCCAGGGAGAGCCGTCCGCCCACAACTTGATGCCCTGCTTCCACAGCATGTCCGGGTTCGGGGATTGGAGTTTCTCGCCGCAGGTGTCTTCGATGGACATGTGGTAGAGCGCGATGCGTATCGGTGCACCCTCGACACTCGCTACCGCGGCATAGGCCTTGAACATGTTGTCTTGATAGGTGTGCTCGGTCGTCATGGTGATGCCATTGCTGGACATCATCTGCAGGAACTTGGCGAGGGACAGGAGCGGATGTGGGACGACTTCGCCGAGTGTCTTGCCGATAGCGCCGAGCACCGCTGCGGTTTCGTAAGCCCGCCCATTCGATGTGCCGTCGTCGTTGCGACCGAAGCGAGCACCCACTGGATCGGCTGGTGGCTTGCCATCGGTCCAGCCATTGGCCGTGATTACCGCGGAGTTGAAGTAGGCCTCGTGACCGGAATTGTCGATCACCACGACAGGCCGCGACGGGAAGAAGGCGTCGATATCGGTATTCGTTAGTTCCGGGGCGCCATGCAGGAGTCGGTCGAGTCCGGTGAACAAAGCCGGCTGGCCCGCAGGGAGCTTCGCATCGACTTCCTTCCACAGGTTCTGGACGTCGGCGTATTTCGGATAGCCCATGTAAGGGGCGATCCAGTAGGCGGGCGACTGCGTGATCATCCCGCTGAGCGCCGGATGGCTGTGGGCGTCGACGAACCCGGGCATCAGGACCGTAGTTCCAAGGTCCATCACCTTGGCACCCGATGCCCCCGCCTGAACGTCAGCAAGGGTTCCGACAGCAGTGATGAGTCCAGAGCTTGTGTCGATCGCGAGAGCTTCAGCCCTCGGTACAGCCTGATCCATGGTGATGATGGAGGACGCTTTCACAATCACTTCCGCAGCCACGACTCTTCACCGTTCCCTCGTACCTCATCGACAGCATCGACAACTCGCCATCAGCCACATTCACTGGCATGTCGATATTAGCCACAAGGGGCAGCCCCCGAGGCGTTTGACTCGAAGGTGCGGGTTCTTCCAGGCCTCCTACTCCCTGCGCTTCAACTCGAATGTCAGAGTCAAGACATCTTGTGACTGCGAAACGTATGCCATATTCAAAGAGTCGTCGGAACTGTCGTACTTCCCTGTATAAACACCCAGTTCATCAACGCCTGTGATGTACTCCGTGAACCCGCCGTCTGCGGTCTCTTCTTGGTCGAACACCGAGAGCGTAAGGGGACGCGGCTTACTCCACTTCTTCTTCGAGGAGGTTCGGTACTGCCAGGTGCCCTTCGCGCTGCTACCCCTTGTCTTGCTTATGACGATCTTCTCCTGGCCTTTTTGGTACCCCTCTGCGTCGTATCCACTGTAGGTACCGATCCACGTACCCTCGAGGACCGAAGCATCACCCACACTCGCGTGTGCCGCTGGGACAACTGCCGTCAGGAGGAATGCCGTCACCGCACCGGTAACGATCCACTTGAAACGCGACAGATGCCATCCACCATTTCGATTGCTGCTCACTTAGCCCACGCTCCTTTGATCATTGTGTCTTAGGAGGATAGGAAGCGTCCCCACACGACCACAACCGTGTTTCCACGGTCATTCGATGATGGCTCACATCAGACCATGGTCACCGATGAATCCTGCTCCCCCAAGTGCACACTGATGCGCACACAAGTGCGATCCGCTTCCCGCACGAGAGACCACGATCCGTCGTAGTCCCAACAGAGTTCATCCAACAAGGCGGACCCCAGGCCGGGAGTCACTTGATGCGGCGGCCCGTTTCCATCATCGGTGCACATGAAAGTCAAGTAATTACCCTGGCGGGATAGGTGAACGTCCATGGTCGTGGCTTGGCCGTGCCGCAGTGCGTTGACTGAGATCTCTTGCACGGCATGCTTCATCCGCTCAGCGAGACGCATGTCCTCCCGTTCCAGCGAACTCCAATCCGTGAATCCAGTGATGCGCAGTTCGTGACCCGTGTCCGTTGACCCACCGGGAGCTTGCGGGTCCTTGATCATCCACTCTCCGAGGCGATCCTCCAAAGCCACGAGGGTGCTTCGTGTCAGGGTGTGGAATTCCTGCACCGCTTCATCTCGTCGATCAAGCCTGAGCAGAAGGGCGATAGCAGTTATTTTTCCCTGCACATTTCGATGAAGCGCTTCGGCCAAGAACCTATCGGTATCGTCGGCTCTACTGAGTAAGCCCGCGCGTGCTTCCATCAACTCGCTCTCACGTTGTCGCAAGACTTGCTGGTCGGATACGGCTTGCTCGACCAGCCCGCGGGTGAAGATAAAGGCGGGAGCAACGAGTCCATACCGGATGATTGAGCCGACAAAGCGCAAGGTGTTGGCGACAAACAGGGAGTAGGCAGGTGCGAGAAGCAGCAAGACAGCATTCACGACTAATCCAGCAGCAACCGCGAGCCCAAGCCAGAGGGCTATGACCGTGACTGCTCCCCGGCGGGTTCCTTCTCGGATCGGTACCTTGGTCAGGGGCCAGGCGATAAGAGCAGGCATGACCACGCTGAGTAGCGTCACGATCGGAAAATCCACACCACCTGATTCGCGTCGAACTAACGAGAAAACAGCCGACGAGACAATGCCGATGTACAAGATCAACGAAATATCGATGGCAGGGGGCCGAGTCCATGCCACGAAAAGCGATCTCATATCTGGGGATGCCGTCCGATCAGATCGGGGCTTCTTCACCCCGGTGATTGGGCCAGCACCCTGTCTAACTACGCGCAGCTGGAACATCCCGGGCTCCGGCTCTTCGGCAACCAGCCCGGCCACTTGTTGAATCGGATCCAAGGCTCTCGCGGTATGGGCTTGTCTAGCCGTGACAACCAGGTCACCGCCATCCATCGCGAAGTGGATGAGAATCACTTGGCCTTCGGAAACCAGGTTGCGGATCCACCGGAATACCTGTGGCGACAAGGATTCCTTCAACAGTCGGCCGCGTTGATCTAGCTCTATGACTTCGTCCTCGGCCGTCACCCGGAATCCAGTTCCAAGTGATCGCACGGCCTGGATCAGCCCGACTCGCAAGGTGACCGGGTGCAACTGGTGAGCCAAGGGACGCATCACTTTTTGGGTGATTACTTCTAAGCGATGGGCGATTTCGTCATTCGAGGCTGACTCCCACGAATGCTCTATTCGTTTCAGCGGTGCGACTACCTTCATGAATATGGTGCGCCGATATTCGAGAAAGCGTGCTCGTTCTGCACTGGCCAGGAGCTCGTTTAAATACTCATCTTGCTCGACGATTTCCATCAGAGCGTCCCTGGTTCGCCGTGCGTGCCTCCAGGCACCCCAGGAGCCAAGAATCACCCAGGCAAGGCCCACGCCCATGGATACGTACCCGAGCGCTGTTTGCAGGATGCCTAGAACGGGATATCTATCGTCTCCCTGCGACGCCAGCACAGCCGAAAACAGCCACAGCGGTGTTGCCAAGACGATGAGGCCTCGCAAAGGGACACCGAATTCACCTATGTCCTGGGAGTCCACGCGAGCTTGCAGCCAGGCGATCAAGTGAGCCAGCGCCCACGTTGCCACCGGAGCCGCCGCGAGCCAGTAGAAAGCAGAGCGATCGTCGAGGCTCCCGAAACTCATTAGGCCCACGGAGATCGGGACCGTGATGATCAAGCTCAGGTTGGGAAGCCGCCTGCGTACCGATCGCGATGCTTCATCCGTGACTGCGGACATATGCGATTGCTGCGTCGATTGATCGGGAGTCATCGATTCCATTTACTCGCGACGAGCTGAGGAACTGAACTCATCTGCTTGGGGAACAACATGTTCTAGGTAAATCAAAATGCTGGCCACTCGGGGATTCATACCTTCATTCCCCTCTCGCAGCCCGAGATTCTCAATGATTTGCGATGCGACCGACTCTACGGTGCGCGGAGTGAGCCCTAGGTCGGCCGCAATGGCTTTGTTGGACTTGCCGCTGGCCATCCTGCCCAAGACGTCGAATTGCCTCGGCGTCAACACGTCCAAGGGTGATGGCGTTCCGACAGCCATTACCTCCGTCAGGGACTCATCGAGGAGAACCTCACCCCGGAGGGCTGCCAGCACAGCTCGTCCCACTTGGTCAACATTCGAAGCGCTCGTCTTGAGCAAGTAGGCCCATCCCCCAGCGACGTCTTCCGGCACGGATGAGATCACGTTGGGAAGAGAAAGATTCGACAGCAGAACAACGCCCTGGATGGTCGACTTCCTGCGTGCCTGAATGGCTAGATCGACACCGGTTGCCCCAGGTCCCAGATCGATATCCGTGATGAGTACGTCCGCATCTAGGGACGGAAGACCCGCTAGGCACTCCTCAGCCGTGCTGAAGCGACCAACAACTCTGGCAATCGGAATACGGGACACGATGGCTTCGGCGAGCAGATCCTTGAATAGCGGCTCGTCCTCGACGACCACGACTTTGATCGTGTCCATATCCTCGGCTGCGTCGAGCCTGTCCACCCCGCTACCTTAACCGTCCGCCCAGACCCGAGATACCGTGATTTCACGGTGGTGAGAAATCCTGAGACCGACCACCGTCTTGCTCATGGACGAAGAAGAGCGCTTCCTTACCGCGCTTCGAACCCGTCCGCTTTTCCACGAGGCTCTCGCCTCGGCACCATCCATGGATGACGCTCGCGAAATCGCGAGATCCCACGGCTTCGACGTTGACGAGTCGTTGATCCGCGCTAGCTTGCTGACGCACCGTCCGGCGGAGGAATTGGACGAAGCCGATCTTGAGGCTATCCGCGGCGGTAGTGATGACGAGGCTGGAGCAGGACAGACCGGTGGTGAGTGGTGACAGGTCAAGAGCACAACCCACACCGCCGTACCGACTATGAGGCGACATGAACTCCCCCAGCTCAGAGACAGACGCAAAGGCGCGTCGATCCGACGTACTCGACGCGATCTTCGATGCTGT
>CAZJYN010000045.1:0-14781 GCA_964550285.1 uncultured Rubrivirga sp. | reverse complement strand
TCCGCCCGAAGATCGATCCGCACGACTACGAGACCAAGAAGGGTCACGTCGAGCGCTTTTTGAAGGCGGGGGACAAGGTCAAGATCACGATCATGTTCCGCGGCCGGGAGCAAAGCCGGCCCGAACTCGGTCTGCGGCTACTTGGCCGCCTCGCCGAGGACGTCGAGGAGCTCGGTTTCGTGGAAGCTGCGCCCAAGCAGGACGGGCGCAACATGTTGATGGTGCTCGCGCCCCATAGACGCAAGTCCGAAGTGGCGAAGCAGGCGAAGGCCGGCTCCCGCGAACAAGCAAGCGAAGGCGACTCCTCCGGGGTCGAGTAGCGAACTAGTCGGCGCACCCGCCGGCTCAAGAAAGGGAGGGCAACATGCCCAAGCAGAAGACCCATAGCGGGGCCAAGAAGCGCTTCAAGGTCACCGGCTCCGGCAAGGTGACCCACGAGCAGGCCAACCGTCGCCACCTGTTGGAGAGCAAGTCCAGCAAGCGCACCCGCCGGCTGATGTCCGACGAGGTCGTCTCCAAGGCCGACACCAAGAAGGTCAACAAGCTGCTCGGCCGGTAGCACCCACCACCCACTTCCCGAAACACCAACAGATCAGGAGGACGCCATGGCACGCGTCAAGCGCTCAGTAAATGCGCAAAAGAAGCGTCGCGAGGTTCTCGATCGCGCGTCCGGCTACCGCGGGCAGCGGTCCCGGCTCTACCGCAAGGCCAAGGAGCAGGTCACCCACTCGATGGTCTACGCCTACGCGGACCGTCGTACCCGCAAGGGCGATTTCCGACGGCTGTGGATCCAGCGGATCAACGCCGCCGCCCGGGCGCAGGGGATGACCTACAACCGCTTCATCCAGGGCTTGAAGGCTGCCGAGGTCGAGGTCGATCGGCGCATGCTCGCCGAGATGGCCGTCAACGATCCCGACGCGTTCGCGGCCCTGGTCGAGATCGCGCGTGACGCCCTCCCCGCCACCGCTGCCTGAGCCGCTCACCAGCACCCGTTCGGCCACCGTCGCCAGACTGCGGCGATTGCACGATCGCAAAGGCCGCGGCAACTTCGGAACCTTCCTCGCCGAAGGCCCGGATTGCGTTCGGGCCGCCGTGCAGGCCGGCTGGGCGAAGTTCGTGCTGGCGTCGACCGACCATGAACTCACCGACTGGGTGCGCTCCCGCGGTGTTCTGGTCACTCCCGCCACACCGCGGGTCGTCGATGCGGCGTGCGATACCTCTTCCTCGCAGGGGATCGTGGCCGAGTGCACGATCCCGCCGTCGGATCTCGGCGCCCTGCTAGCGGAAGAAGGCCCGGTGGTGGTGTGCGACAGCATCGCCGATCCCGGCAATCTCGGCACGATCATCCGCACCGCGGAGGCGGTCGGGGCAGCCGGTGTCATCACCACCGCGGGGTCGGTCGATCCGTGGAACCCCAAGGCGGTGCGCGCTAGCGCCGGTTCCAGCTTCCGGGTTCCTATCGCCGCCGATCGGCCGATCGAGGCCATCCTCGCGGCCTGCGCCGAGGCGGGTCGGTGGACGATCGCCCTGGCGGGCGATGCACCCGACGATGTCCTACCGGCGATCGTGCGTGCCCGAGCAGACGGTCATCCGCCGCAGGAGTTGGCCTGGGTCGTGGGTTCGGAAGCCCACGGCGTCTCTACGGAGATTCGTGCCGGGGTCGATGCCAGCGCCCGATTGCCGATGGCGCCCGCGGTGGAGTCCTTGAACGCCGCGATCGCGTTGTCGGTGTGCCTTTACACCGCTGCCTGGCTCGAAGTGCCAAGATGATCGAAGACTCTTGGAAAGGGTGAGAATGATGGACAAGGCCGCTTACCGGACGCTGCCGATCATGGAGGAATCCGGCTACGCGATCGTCGATCGTTACGACCAAGACGCCGACCCCCGCGAGTGGGAAGACCTCGTCTACGTCGACTGGAAGTCCTCCGGTGATACCCGCTTCGCGCCGCTGGCCAGTGCCTACGGTGATATGGAGTGCAACGGCTTTTGGAACCACACCCCACCGAAGACCGACAAGGACGGCGTGTGGGTGCACGAGAACGTCGATATCGCACCGATCCTCACCCGCCGCGCCCAAGAGCCCGGTGCCAATGTCGGACGCTGCCGGGTGATCGAACTGCAGCCGAACACCTACGGCGAGGCGCTGTACAACCTGCACCGCGATGACAACAACCGGCTCAACCCCGAGGGCACCGGCTGGATCGTGCGCGCCTTCTTCAACCTCACCGACGATGCCGATTCGGTCATGATCTTGCGCTCGGACAAGGACGATCCCGCGACCGAAGTTCGCATCCCGATGCCGGCCGGTCAACAGGTGGTCATCGATACCCAGGGGTACTACCACGCGGTCTGGCACCCCGGGGATAAGCCGCGGTACTGCCTGATCACCTCCTATGAGTCCGGTCCGGAACTCGATGAGTGGATCACCGCGCGAAATCCGGTCACCCACGTTGCGAACCACCCGATCGATCCACAGGTCGCCGCTGAAGGCGAAGCCCTGGCCCAAGCCAAGCGCGAAGCGCGAGCCGCCGCCTTGCGTGCACGAGGCGAGGATCCGACCTTCGGTGACGGCAGCATGGCGGTTCAGGCGGAGAAGGAAGTGCTCTCCGAGGCCTAAGCCACGCCCACCGCGGCGGTGTGCCGCTCGCGCGTTAGCATCGAAGAGCATTGTCGATCGGTTCACTAGGAAATACCCGAGAAAGCACAGGAGAGTCCGTGGTCGCCTACAGCGCCGTTTTGGATCAACTCGAAGCCGAAGCGCTGCACATCTACCGTGAAACCGCGGCGGCATTCCGCAATCCGGTGCTGCTGTACAGCATCGGTAAGGACTCCTCGGTGCTGTTACACCTGGCGATGAAGGCGTTCCATCCCGCGCCACTGCCGTTCCCGGTGATGCATATCGACACCACCTGGAAGTTCACCGAGATGATCGCGTTCCGCGATCGTCGCGCTGCGGAACTCGGCTTGGATCTGCGGATCGCGACCAACACCGAGGCGGTCGAGGAGGGCATCACGCCGTTCACCCACGGCACCCACGAATACACCCGCATCATGAAGACCGTGGCGCTTCGCGAAGGTCTGGATCGGTACGGCTTCGATGCCGCGATCGGTGGTGCCCGGCGCGATGAGGAGCGCAGCCGCGCCAAGGAGCGCGTTTTCTCGCTGCGCGAGCCCGGCCACCGCTGGGATCCGCGTAAGCAACGCCCGGAGTTCTGGCACACCGCGAACACCACACTGGCCGAAGGGCAGACCATGCGGGTGTTCCCGCTGTCCAACTGGACCGAACTGGACATCTGGCGGTACATCGAACGCGAGCAGATCGAGATCCCTGACCTGTATTTCGCCAAGGAGCGCCCGGTGGTCGAGCGGGGCGGCACCTTGATCATGGTCGATGACGAGCGCTACCCACTCGAGCCCGGTGAGCAGCCGATGATGAGGTCGGTCCGCTTCCGCACGCTGGGTTGCTACCCACTCACCGGTGCCGTGGAGTCCACCGCCGCCGATCTGGCAACTCTGATCGCGGAGATGGAGGAGTCCAACATCTCCGAGCGGGCCGGGCGATTGATCGACGGTGAAGGTGGCGGATCCATGGAATCGAAGAAGGCCGAGGGATATTTCTGATGGGTGCTCAGGCAAGCGATGCGACCCCGGTTCTGCAACTGGTGACTTGCGGCTCGGTCGACGATGGCAAGTCCACGCTGATCGGCCGGCTGCTAGCCGAAACCGACTCAGTACCGATCGACCAACTCGAATACGCCCGGCAAACCCGGCGTGGTGGCTCGACTATCCCGGTGGGGGAGGTCGACTTCTCGCTGCTGACCGACGGCTTGGAAGCCGAGCGTGAGCAGGGGATCACCATCGATGTCGCCTACCGACATATGAATCTGCCGAATGGCCGGCGCGTTCTCATCGCTGATGCCCCCGGTCACGAGCAGTACACCCGGAACATGGCCGTGGCTGCATCCAATGGCGATGTGGCGGTGCTGTTGGTCGATGCTGCGCGCGGAGTGCGCCCGCAAACACATCGCCACCTGACGGTATGCGCGTTGATGGGTGTGCGCACCGTCGTGATCGCCGTCAACAAGATGGATCTCACCAGTTACGACCACGCCACCTTCGAAGAGATCGTCGGCATCGTGCGCACCACCGCCGCTCGGCTGGACGTCCCCGAGGTCGTCGCCATCCCGATCAGTGCCTTCGCTGGAGACAACGTCACCGCTCCATCGACCAATATGCCCTGGTACAACGGGCCGACCCTGATGCAGTTCCTGTCGGATTGGGAGCCGGTGGAAGCGCCGCAGGACGCAGGCTTTCGCTTCCCCGTGCAGTTCATCGTTCGGGCAGAAGGCAACTTCCGTGGCTACGCCGGCACGGTCGTAGCCGGCGCGATCTCCCCGGGCGATCCGGTGAGCGTCGCCGATTCCGGTCGCACCGCCAAGGTCGAACGCATCGTGACCTTCGGCAGCGATCTCGACACCGCGGGCGAGGGCCAGGCGGTCACCATCACCCTCGACCACGAGGTGGACGTCACCCGCGGCGATGTGCTCGCCGGAGTGGATCCAGATGGCGCGAACCTGCAACCGGCCGACCGGTTCGCAGTCGACATGGTCTGGCTCGGTGAGGAACCACTCGCGCATGGACGCTCCTATCTTCTGGTCTCCGGGTCCCGGTCGGTGCCGGCCACTGTCACGAACGTGCGACACAAGCTCGATGTCGTCTCCGGCCACGAGCACGCTGCCCGCCTGCTGGAGATGAACGACATCGGGCGAGTGGAGGTCGCCACCGATCGGCCGATCCCGATGGATCCCTACGCTCGCTGCCGCGACACCGGCGGCTTCCTGCTCGTTGATCGGGTGACCGCGGATACCGTCGCCGCCGGTCTGGTTCGCCACGTGATGCGACGAGCGTTCAACGTTGTTCCGCATACCTACGACGTCGATGAGCAGGCCCGCGCAACTCTCATGGGCCACGACGGCAAGGTCGTCTGGCTCACCGGACTGCCCGGCTCGGGTAAGTCCACCATCGCCGATGAAGCCGTACGCCGCCTGCACGCCCTCGGCGTGCATACCTTCGTCCTGGACGGCGACAACGTCCGCACCGGTTTGAACAAGGACCTCGGCTTCACCGCCGAGGACCGCGCGGAGAACGTCCGCCGCGTTGCCGAGGTCGCCAAGTTGATGCGCGAAGCCGGGTTGGTCGTCTTCGTCGCGCTCGTCTCCCCCTATCGCTCCGATCGCGAGGCGGCAGCTGCGCTCTTCGAAGACGGCCAGTACCTCGAGGTCTACGTCGACACCCCGGTCGAAGTATGCGCCGAGCGGGATCCGAAGGGGCTGTACGCAAAGGCCGCCGCAGGGGATCTGCCGAACATGACGGGTGTGGGACAGGGGTACGAAGTACCCGAGGATCCCAGCCTCGTGCTCGATGGCACCGGGGACCTTGACACCGAAGTCGGCCGCATCGTCCAGGCCGTCCTCGGCGAGTAGCCCACCCCTGGGATACTTGCGCTCCCATGTCCGGACCCAACACCGAATTCGATCCCAAGCAGGTCGCTGCGCTCGATCCGCAGGCGATCGAATCGATGATCGCCGAAGCGTGCACCGCGATCGATGAAGCCGGCGATCTCGACGAACTCAAGGCCGCCAAGACCGCGCATGCGGGCGATCGCTCGCCGCTGGCGTTGGCGAACCGGGAGATCGGTGCGCTGCCACCGGCGGCCAAGGCCGATGCCGGCAAGCGCGTGGGCCAAGCCCGGGCGCAGGTGAAAAAGGCGCTGGAAGACCGTGAGCAGATCCTGATCGCCGAACGCGATGCGCAGGTGCTGCAGGCCGAGGCGGTCGACGTCACCCTTCCCGTTCAGCGGAACCCGATCGGTGGCCGCCACCCGCTCACCACGCTCATGGAACGCATGGCCGATGTCTTCATCTCGATGGGATACGACATCGCCGAAGGCCCCGAAGCCGAAGCCGAGTGGGCGAACTTCGATGCCCTGAACGTCCCGCCAGACCATCCCGCGCGCACCATGCAGGACACCTTCTACGTCGAATCACCCGATAGCGGCGTGGTGCTGCGTACCCAGACCTCGCCCATCCAGATCCGCGCGATGCTCGAGCGTGAGCTTCCGATCTACGTCGTCGCCCCGGGGCGGGTGTATCGAACCGACGAACTCGACGCCACCCACACGCCCGTCTTCCACCAGATCGAAGGCCTGGCCGTCGACAAAGGCCTCACCATGGCCGATCTCAAGGGCACCCTCGACCACCTCGCCACCCAGATGTTCGGCGAAGGCATCGTCACGCGGCTTCGTCCGTCCTATTTTCCGTTCACCGAACCCAGCGCCGAAGTCGACCTCGAGTGCTTTGTCTGCCGCGGCGCCTCGGTGGGCGATCCGAGCAATCCCTGCCGCACCTGCGGCAGCGAAGGCTGGATCGAATGGGGCGGTTGCGGCATGGTCAACCCGCGCGTGCTGCAAGCCGTGGGTATCGACACCGACCGGTACCGAGGCTTCGCCTTCGGCATGGGCATCGAACGCACGCTGATGTTCCGCAACGGCGTCACCGACATGCGCGACATGGTCGAAGGCGACATTCGCTTCACCCGGGCCTTCGGAGTGGATGCCTGATGCGTATCTCCCTGTCCTGGCTCCGCGAACTCGTCGACCTGCCCGCAGGCCAATCGGGCCGCGACGTTGCCGAGCGTTTGATCGACGCCGGCCTCGAGGTCGAAACAGTCGAGACTGTCGGCGCCGGTCTGGCCGGCCCGATCATGGTCGGCAAGGTCCTCCAGATCGAGGAACTCACCGAGTTCAAGAAGCCAATCCGCTGGTGCCAGGTCGATATCGGTGGCACCGAACCCAGCGGAATCATCTGCGGCGCCCGCAACTTCGCCGAAGGCGATCTAGTCGTGGTTGCACCGCCCGGCACCACGCTGCCCGGTGATTTCACCATCACCGCGCGAGAGACCTACGGTCACGTCTCCAACGGCATGATCTGCTCCGAACGCGAACTTGGTCTCGGCGAGGACCACGCCGGCATCATCGTTCTCCCGCCGGCCACAGCCGAGCCCGGCGCGGATGCGGCCGAGATACTCGGCGCCGGCGATGACGTCCTCGACATCGCCATCACCCCCGACCGCGGATATGCGCTCAGCGCTCGAGGCATCGCTCGCGAAGTCGCGATCGCCTACGAACTCCCATACGCCGACCCCGCCGAGCGAGACGAACATCTCCCAGCCCCCGCGGATGAGCGCGCGCCTGCGCACTGCGCATCCGATGACCTTCAGGCCTGCCCGCTGTTCACCCTGCGCACCATCACCGGAATCGATCCGAGCGTTCCCACCCCGCAGTGGATGGTCAACCGACTGCGCGATAGCGGCATGCGCTCGGTATCCCTCGCGGTGGACATCACGAACTACGTCATGCTCGAACTCGGCCAACCACTGCACGCCTTCGATCTCGATGCCCTCCAGGGCACCGTGCGCGCCGATCGCGCCCAGCCGGGGGAGAAGCTCGAGACCATCGACCACGTCACCCGCGAGTTGTCCACCGACGATCTAACGATTCGCGATGACCGCGGCCCGATCGGCCTGGCCGGAACCATGGGCGGCGCGCATACCGAGATCGGCGACGACACCACAAACATCGCCCTCGAAGCCGCCTACTTCGCCGCCGATGTGGTTGCGCGGATGGGCCGCCGGCACAAGCTCAGCAGCGAAGCATCCCGCCGTTTCGAACGTGGCATCGACCGCACCTTGGCTCCCGTCGCTTCGGCGCGCGCGAGCGAATTGCTCGTCGAGCTCGCCGGCGGCACCTACCAGGGCATGACCGCTGTCGAAGCGCCGATGGACGAGCGCGCCATCGAGATACCCACCGATCTCCCCGCGCAGGTGGCCGGCATGGCCATCGATCCGGCCACCACTATCGCCAAACTCACCGCTGTCGGCTGCACAGTCGAACAAAGCGATGACCGACTGGCGGTCACTCCACCCACCTGGCGCCCGGACCTCACCGACCCGGCCGACCTCGTCGAGGAAGTGGTCCGCCTCGTGGGCTACGAGAACTTGCCCTCCACCTTGCCCACCGCGCCGGCCGGCCACGGACTTACCCACGCCCAGCGGCTGCGCCGCCGCGTGGGCATCGTGCTCGCGGCCCGCGGGATGGTCGAGGTGCTCACCTACCCGTTCACCTCCGATCAGGACTCCGACTCCCTGCGTTGGAACCACGACGACCCCCGCCGCACCTCACCACGGCTTGCCAACCCGCTGTCCGATGAGCAACCGCTCCTGCGCGCCGCGATCTTGCCCACCTTGCTCAGCGCCGCCCAGCGCAACGTGGGCCGCGGCTTCGATGATCTCGCGCTGTTCGAGCTCGGGTCGGTCTTCCTCGGTGCCGCCGGATCACAAGACCCTCCGCGCCCGGGTGTCACGCAGCGGCCGAGCGACGCCGACTGGCAGGCACTCGAAGGCCTACTTCCCGATCAGCCGATGCACGTGGCCGCGGCATGGGCCGGTGATCGCACTGCTAAGAACTGGCAGGGCAGCGGTGCGCCTGCTACCTGGGCCGATGCCATCGCCACGGCGCAGGACATCGCCGATGCCGTGGGCGTCGACATCACCATCGAGCAAGGAACGGACCCGGCCTTCCACCCCGGCCGCTGCGCGCAGCTAACGATCGACAACGCGATCATCGGTCACGCAGGGGAGTTGCACCCTGGCGTGATCGAGGCGTGGGGGCTGCCTGCTCGCGCCTGCGCGATGGAACTCGACCTCGATGCGCTCATGCAGCGCGCCCCGCTCGTGCACCCGGCGCCGGATTTCTCCACCCACCCGGTGGCCAAGGAGGACATCGCGCTGGTCGTCGCCGAGAACGTCACCGCCGCAAAACTTGAGCAAGCGATCCGCCAGGGCGCAGGGGGGCTTCTGGAGGACGTCCACCTATTCGATGTCTACACCGGTGACCAAGTCCCCGAGGGCCACAAGTCCTTGGCGTTCGCGCTGCGCTTTCGCGCGCCCGACCGCACCTTGAGTGCCGAGGAGATCACCGCAGCTAGGCAGAGCGCTATCGAGGCCGCTGAAGGACTAGGCGCCCGGCTGCGCTGACCCTTACGGGCTAAATTATGCGCGTATGCGTATAATTTGCCCATGACTAGCGTCGCTGTCGCAGGCGCCTCCGGTTACGCGGGGGGCGAGCTACTGCGTTACCTGGCCCAGCACCCCACGTTCGATCTAGTTGCCGCGTGCGCGGCAGGTCGTGCGGGAGAGCAGCTGGCAGCGGTGCACCCGCAATTCGCCGGAACCGCGTGGTCGGACCTGGTGCTCGATGAGACCACACCGGCGCTGCTCGGCCAGGCCGATGTCGTGTTCCTTGCGCTGCCGCACGGGGAGTCGGCGGCGCTCGCCGCGCAATTGCCGGACGCCACCGCGATCGTCGATCTCGGAGCGGACTTCCGGTTGCGCAGTGCGCAGGCGTGGAGTCGGTTCTACGGCGGTGAGCACGCCGGCACCTGGACCTACGGGCTGCCCGAACTTCCCCAACTGCCTGAACTCCCAAGCGCCCGCGAGCAGATCGCATCGAGCACGAAAGTTGCCAACCCCGGTTGCTACCCGACTGCCGTCGCCTTGGCGCTCGCGCCTCTAGCGACATCCGGCGCGATAGCCACGAAAGACATCGTGGTGGTTGCCGCCTCGGGGACCTCCGGTGCCGGGCGCAAGGTCAGCGATTCCCTGCTGGCCACCAACGTCATGGGATCGATGGCTGCATACAAGGTCGGCGGCATCCACCAGCACACCCCGGAGATGGAACAGTCCATCGCCATCGCCGCCGGAATCGACGCCGGCGATGTTTCCTTGTCCTTCACCCCACTGCTCGCGCCTATGCCCCGCGGCATCGTCGCCACCTGCACCGCGCGCCTGACCGGGGACGGTGACCCGCGAGCGATCATCGAAGCCGCCTACGCATCCGAATCCTTCGTCACGGTGCTCCCCGAGGGACGGTGGCCGGCCACCGGATCGGTGAGCGGCACCAACAGCGCGCAACTGCAGGTCGCTGTCGATGAGCGCATCGGTCGGGTGATCGTGGAATCGGTGATCGACAACCTCGGCAAGGGCGCAGCCGGCCAGGCGATCCAAAACGCCAACCTGATGTGCGGCCTCGAGGAGAGCGCCGGCTTGGACGTGATCGGGGTTGCGCCATGAGCGTCACCGCCGCCCAAGAATTCCGCGCCATCGGGCTGGCCGCGGGAATCAAGGCTTCGGGTAAGCCCGACATCGCACTGATCGTCAACGACGGTCCGAAGGACACCGCCGCCGCTGTCTTCACCGGTAACAGGTTCCCTGCTGCGCCGATCTTGTGGTCGCGTCAGGCAATCGCCGACGGATCCGCCCGCGCCGCGATCGTGAACTCCGGCGGCGCCAACGCCTGCACCGGGCCGCAGGGCTTCGCCGACAGCCACGAGATGGCCGAACGCACCGCTGAAGCACTCCAAGGAGGCGGGCTTGATATCGGAGCCGGCGATGTGGTCGTGTGCTCGACCGGACTGATCGGCGAACTCCTACCGATGAAGGCCATCCGGGCTGGCATCGACGCCTGCGCAACCTCACTCGATGAGAACGGCGGCCAAGAAGCGGCCACGGCGATCATGACCACCGACACCGTTGCCAAGCTCGCTGTCCGCGAAGGCGACGGGTACGTGATCGGCGGGATGGCCAAGGGTGCGGGCATGCTCGCTCCCGGTCTAGCGACGATGCTGGTGTTCCTCACCACCGACGCCGATGTCGATGCGGCCGATCTCGATGCTGCACTCAGGCACGCAACGTCCAAGACCTTCGATCGCATCGATTCCGATGGCTGCATGTCCACCAACGACACTGTGCTCGTCATGGCCAATGGCGCGTCTCGAACAATCCCGGACCACACCGAATTCACTTCCGTGCTGACCGACGTGTGCGCGGACTTGGCACGGCAACTCATCGCCGATGCCGAGGGTGCCAGCAAGGACATTGCAATCACGGTCCACCAGGCGGCCAGTGAGCAACAAGCGGTCGATGCGGCCCGCGCGATCGCACGCAGCAACCTGCTCAAGTGCGCCATCCACGGTGAGGACCCGAACTGGGGACGGGTGCTCTCAGCGCTGGGCACCACCAATGCTGCGTTCGAGTCCGATTCCGTTGATGTAGCGATCAATGGCGTGACCGTCTGCCGCGGCGGGGGAGTCGGAGACGACCGCAACCGCGTGGATATGTCCGACCGCGATGTCCACATCGACGTCTACCTCGCCGCTGGCGATGCCGAAGCGACGATCTGGACCAACGACCTCACCGCCGATTACGTCCACGAGAACTCCGCCTACTCCACCTAGGGACAAGACGATGACGAGCCAAGACATCCAGCGTGCCCGCGAGCAGGCCGCCACCCTCGCCGGTGCGCTGCCGTGGCTGCGGCGCTTTCGCGGTGCGACCGTGGTGGTGAAGTTCGGCGGCAACGCGATGATCGATTCCGACCTCACTGCTGCCTTCGCCGAGGACATCGTGTTCCTGCGGCTCGCTGGCTTGCGCCCGGTGGTGGTGCACGGCGGCGGTCCGCAGATAAACGCGATGCTCGATCAACTCGGCATCGAATCGGAGTTCCGCGGTGGTCTTCGGGTCACTACCCCTGAGGTAATGCGGGTGGTGGAGATGGTTCTCACCGGCCAGGTGCAGCGCGAGATCGTCAGGGACATCAACGAGCACGGACCGTTGGCCGTGGGGATGTCGGGAGAGGACGGCGGGCTACTCAATGGCGTCCGGCGTAGCGCCACAGTGGACGGTCAGCAGGTGGACGTGGGGCTAGTCGGTGACATCACCGAGGTGCGCCCCGAACCGATCCTGTCGCTGCTGGACCAAGGTCTCATCCCGGTTATCTCCACGATCGCGCGCGGCGAAAACAGCGAGACATTGAACGTCAACGCCGATACCGCCGCTGGTGCCATCGCCCAAGCACTGCAGGCCCACAAACTCGTGATGCTCACCGATGTGGAGGGCGTGTACCGGGATTGGCCGAGCAGCGATGAGGTGATCGCCGAACTCACCGCAGCGGAACTGCGCACGATGCTGCCGACCTTGGCCTCGGGGATGATCCCCAAGATGGAGGCCTGCTTGCGGGCCGTCGATGCCGGTGTCTCGCGCGCGCACGTGATCGACGGACGTGTTCCGCACAGCCTGCTCGTCGAGGTATTCACCGACCAAGGAGTTGGCACCATGGTCCTGCCGCAGCAAGGTCAGGGGAATACGTCATGACCTGGCAGCAGCGATGGACCGGCGCGATGATGGACAACTACGGCACCCCGCCCCTCATGCTCACCCGCGGGAAGGGCTCGCGTGTCTGGGATGAGGACGGCAACGAATACGTCGATCTCATCGCCGGTATTGCCGTGAACGCCCTTGGGCACGGGGATCCGCGCATCACCGAGGCCATCACCGACCAGTTGAACACCCTCGGTCACGTGTCCAACCTGTATGCATCCGAACCGGGAATCGAACTCGCCGAGAAGCTGATCGAATGCACCGGGCAATCCAGTGCGCGGGTGTTCTTTTGCAACTCTGGCGCCGAAGCCAACGAAGCCGCATTCAAGATGACCCGGCTCACTGGTCGCACGAAGGTGATCGTGGCCGAAGGCTCCTTCCACGGCCGCACCATGGGTTCGCTCGCACTGACCGCCCAGCCGGGTAAGGCCGACCCCTTCCGTCCGCTGCCCGGTGATGTCGTCACCGTCCCGTACGGCGATACACATGCCCTCGAGGCCGCTATCGATGCCGACACCGCCGCGGTATTCCTCGAGCCCATCCAAGGCGAAGGTGGAGTGGTCGTTCCGCCCCCCGGCTACTTGCAGGCAGCTCGACGGGCCACCACAGCCGTGGAAGCGATGCTCGTGCTCGACGAAGTGCAAACCGGCATCGGGCGCACCGGCACCTGGTTCGCCTACCAAGGCGACGAGGCCCCGGTGATCCCCGACATCATCACGCTCGCCAAGGGACTAGCCGGCGGTATCCCCATCGGCGCGGTGATCGGCATCTGCACAGCCGCGGAGATCCTGCAGCCCGGCATGCACGGCTCAACCTTCGGCGGCAACCCGATCAGCGCCCGCGCCGGCCTCGCGGTGCTGCAAGCGATCGAGGAGGACGATCTGCTCACCCGAGCAACCCAGGCGGGGGATCGGCTCGCGGCCGGTGTGCTCGACGCAGCAGGCGAACAGGTCACCGAAGTGCGCGGCAAGGGCCTGCTGCGCGCCGCGCAACTACGTGCCGAGCATGCCACCGCCGCGAAGGAGGCCGAAGCGGCCTTGCGCGCCGGCGGTGTATTGGCCAACCCGGTCACCCCCACGGCCATCCGGATGGCTCCCGCCTTGACCATCACCGATGCCGACATCGACCAAGCAGTCGAAACCTGGGCCGGGTTGGGTCAACAGCCATGAGCACCCGGACTCTGCCAGCCTCGGTAGCCGCCCGGCGCGCACGCATCGCCGCGGTGGTAGCCGAGCGCGCTATCGCATCGCAAGACGAGCTTGGTCGCGTCTTGGCAGATGAAGGGATCCAGGTCACCCAAGCCACGCTCTCCCGGGACCTCGACGCGATCGGTGCGGTGAAGACGAGCACTGCGGAAGGCTCGACCCGCTACTCGGTCGCCGATCAGCAGGAATGGGACACCTCACTTCCCTCCGGTGGCTCTTCGGACGTTGCCCGCATCGTCGCCGAAACGCTGCTACGCGCCGAAGCTGCGCAGAACATCGCCGTCCTGCACACCCCACCCGGCGCTGCCCAGTACCTAGCCGGCCACGTCGATCGCAGCGGCCTGTTCGATGCGGTCGGCACGGTCGCCGGGGACGACACCATCATCATCGTGATGCGCACGGCGAAGGACGCCAGTGCCTTGTGTGCAACGCTGCTTGATCTATCGGAGAAGGGCTGAGCCATGAACAGCAACGAGGAATCCATCCGCCTGTGGGGTGGACGCTTCGCCAGTGGTCCGGCCGACGCCATGGCCGCGCTCAGCCTTTCTACCCACTTCGATTGGCGCCTGGCCCCCTACGACCTCCAACAGACTCGGGCGCACGCGCACGTGCTCGCTCGCGCTGAGTTGCTCACCGACGACGAACTAGGAGCAATCGAGCAGGCCATCGACGAGTTATCGGCCGAGGTGGCCGCCGGCACCGCCGTACCCATTCCGGCCGACGAGGATGTCCACACCGCGATCGAACGCATGCTGGTGGAAAAGCTCGGCGACCTCGGCGGGAAGTTGCGCGCCGGTCGCAGCCGCAACGATCAGGTGGCCACCGATTTCCGTTTGTTCCTTCGCGACGCCGCGGCGCTAATCGCCAGCGCGGTACTGGATCTCATCGATGCGATCAACGCCCAGGCCGATACGCATGTGGACACCCACTCACCCGGCTTCACCCACCTGCAGCACGCCCAGCCGCTGTCCTTCGGACACGAACTGGCCAAGCACTCTCATGCGCTGCTGCGTGATGTGGACCGGCTCGCAGACTGGGACAAGCGCGCTGCGCGCTCACCTCTGGGAGCCGGGGCGCTTGCCGGGTCGAGCCTGCAGCTCGACCCTGAGCAGGTCGCCACGGAACTCGGTTTCGAGGCAGCCCTAGCGAACTCCGTCGATGCGGTCAGTGATCGAGACTTCGTGGCCGAGTTTTGCTTCGTGGGCGCGATGATCGGCGTGCACCTCTCGCGCATCGGCGAGGAAGTGATCCTGATGGCCAGCCGGGAGTTCGCCTGGGCGAAATTGCACGATGAGTGGTCCAC
>CAZJYN010000044.1:0-15159 GCA_964550285.1 uncultured Rubrivirga sp. | reverse complement strand
CGCAACTACCCGACCCGCACAACAACCAACCCGCACTTCCCCGCCCGATACGAAGGAGCAACCATGGGCGCACCGAAGATCGTGAGCGATGCATCGTTCGCCGACGATGTCCTGATGAGCGACAAGCCGGTCATCGTGGATTTCTGGGCCGAATGGTGCGGCCCGTGCAAGATGATCGCCCCCATTCTCGAGGAGATCGCCGCCGAGAACGACGGCATCGTCATCGCGAAGCTCAACGTCGATGAGAACCCGCAGACGGCCGCGTCCTACGGCATCACGTCCATCCCCACGATGAACGTCTACTCCGGTGGTCAGGTCGTCAAGACGATCATCGGCGCCAAGCCGAAGGCAGCCTTGCTCGCCGACCTGGCCGAATACCTCTAAGCACGTGCTGCGCCGTGGCGCGAGCGGGGCGGCGGTCGCTGAGATTCGTGCCCGGCTCGCGCAGTTGGGTCTGTGCACCGAACCATCGGTCAGCGCCGACACCGCTACGCCTGACTCCAGCGATTCGCATCTCTTCGACGACGAACTCGACCGCGCCGTGCGCGCGTTCCAACAAGAACGCGGCATAACGGTCGACGGCATCGTTGGACCGGACACCTTCCGCCGTCTCGACGAAGCCCGGTGGCAACTCGGTGATCGCGTGCTGTCGTTCGTTCCCGGGCACATGATGGTCGGCGACGACGTCACGACCCTGCAGCGACGACTCACCGAACTCGGCTTCAACCCCGGACGACCGGACGGCATCTTCGGCCCCGACACCGATCACGCGCTGCGGGAATTCCAGTCCGGCGTGGGCACAGTGGCCGACGGCACCTGCGGCCCGGAGACCTTCCGCGCCTTCGATCGACTCATCCGTACGGTGATCGGTGGCAACGCCGCCGAACTGCGTGAAGATCTCACCATCGCCGATCTGCAAACCGGGGTGGCCGACAAGGTGATCGTCATCGATCCGGGCAGCACGGTAGAACCGGACATCACCCACGCGATAGCGGTTCGCGTCGAGGGCCGCCTCGCGGCGTTGGGCACCCAAGCGTTGCTTACCCGACCGGCGCATGGTGTCCACCCGAGTGAGGCCGAGCGAGCGGAGTTCGCCAACAGCATCGGCGCCGACATCACCGTGAGCATCCACGTCGATAGGTCCGACTCACCCACTCCGCACGGAATCGCCACCTTCTACTACGGCCACCCCCGCGGAAGCTTGCACTCGCGCGCCGGCAAGGTGCTGGCCGAAAGCGTGCAGCATGAACTCACTACCCGTACCGACCGGTTGGACTGTCACACGCACCCGCGTACCTGGGACCTATTGAGGTTGACCCGGATGCCGACGGTGCGGGTTGAGGTCGGATACGTCTCCAACCCCGACGACGCCCGGTACCTACGAAGCGGTGCCTTCCACGACGCCTTAGCCGAAGGAATCGCCGAGGCCGTGACTGCTGTCTGCGCTCCCGCCGGCGGGCCGCGCGCCCGGCAGCAGTAGCCGCACCACGAAACCGGCGGCCACGCCGAGGACCACCAGGGCCGCGAGGACGATCACTTTGCCCATGGGCCACTCCCAGCCTCGCGCTGCCGAAGGGCTGCTGCCCTATCGGCGGTGTTGCCCTATCGTAGGTCGCCACACCGGTCGGCCCAAGTGCCATGCGGCCACCGATAGGCCTTCCCCGAACACCGGTGCTGGTGAGGAGTCCCGATGAGTGAGGCGGGCTCGCGCGTCGAGGGGTCCCGGCTGGACCCTTGGGTCGACTCCTACGCCACCCGCGCCAAGAACCTTTCGGCATCGGCGATCCGGGCGTTGTTCGCGGTGGCCAGCCGGCCGGAAGTGGTTTCGCTGGCCGGTGGCATGCCCTACGTGCAGGCGTTGTCCATGGACGATATGGCCGACATCGCCGCCCAGGTGGTTCGTGATCGGGGTCCGCAGGCGTTGCAGTACGGATCCGGTCAAGGCGATGTCTCCTTGCGCGAACAGATCCTCGACGTCACCGCGGAGGTCGGCGTGCAAGCGCACCCCGATGACATCGTCGTCACCACCGGTTCGCAGATGGCACTGGACTTGGTGACGCGCACGTTCTGCGATCCCGGTGATGTGGTGCTCGTCGAGTCACCGTCCTATGTCGGCGCGCTCGGGGTTTTCCGTTCCTATGAATGCGACGTCGTGCATGTGGCCATGGACGACGACGGCCTAATCCCCGAAGCCCTGCAGCAGGCGATCGATGCTGCGCGTGCGGCGGGTAAGAACGTCAAGCTCATCTACACGATCCCGTCCTTCCACAATCCAGCTGGCGTCACCCAGCCGGCGCATCGTCGAGCGCAGATCCTCGAGATCGCCCAGCGCGCCGGCATCGCCGTGCTCGAGGATGACCCCTACGGACTGCTCGGCTTCGAGGGGGAACCGCCGCGTGCGTTGCGCGCCGACGACGATCAAGGCGTCATCTATCTCGGCTCGTTCTCCAAGACGATCGCCTCGGGCCTGCGCGTCGGGTGGGCGATCGCGCCGCACGGCGTTCGCGAGAAATTGGTCCTAGCCGCTGAAGCAGCCACGTTGTGCCCATCGAACTACGCGCAGTTGACGGTCTCGCAGTACCTAGCGACCCAGCCGTGGCGCGAACAGATCAAGTCCTTCCAGGAGGTGTACCGCGAACGCCGGGACGCCATGCTGGAATCGCTGCAGGCGATGATGCCGGCGGGCACCACCTGGACCATTCCGGCCGGTGGTTTCTACACCTGGGTCACCTTGCCCGATGGGCTCGATGCCACGGCCATGCTGCCGCGCGCCATCACCGAACTCGTCGCGTACGTGCCGGGCACCGGGTTTTTCGTCGACGGCCAAGGCACCGCGAACATGCGTTTGTCCTACTGCTACCCCGATCCCGACCGGATCCGCGAGGGAGTGCGCCGGTTGTCCACGGTCGTCGAAGCCGAACTCGAGATCGCCCGCACGTTCGGTACCGCTGCGGGTACTCCGGGATCGTTGTCGGCTTCCGGTGAATCCTCTACACCGGCGCCGGATCTGGCATGAGCCACCGGAACGTACTGGTCCTCTCCGGGGGACTCTCGCCCGAACGCGACGTCTCGTTGCGCTCTGGTCGTCGGGTGGCCGATGCGCTGCGCAGCGCTCGCCCGGACTGGGAGGTGCTCGAAGCCGACGTCGATGCCGGGCTCCTTCCGCGCCTGCGCGAGCACCGGCCCGATTGCGTGGTGCCGTTGCTACACGGAGCCGCCGGTGAGGACGGGGCACTGCGCGATGTGCTGGAAACGCTGGATATCGACTTCGTTGGATCCGAGGCAGCGGCTTGCCGTTTGGCGTTCGATAAGCCGGTGGCGTCGTCGTTGGTCTCGGGGACGGGGGTTGCCGTACCGGAGTTCGTGGTGTTGCCGCAGTCCACTTTCCGTGAACTCGGCGCACCGATGGTGATGCAGGCCGTCGCCGAACGCATCGGCTTCCCGCTGGTAGTCAAGCCCACCCGCGGTGGCAGCGCCCTCGGGGTATCGATCGTGCACACGTCCCAGGATCTGCCGCCGGCGATGGTCTCGGCGTTCGCATACGGCGATACCGCGATGATCCAGCGGTTCATCGCCGGCACCGAGGTAGCGGTCAGCGTCATCGATCCTGTCGGCCCTGTTGGCTCCGGCGGCGCAGTCGACGGTCCGCGGGTGCTTCCGGTGGTGGAGATCGAGCCCGAGGGCCCGATATACGACTACCACGCCCGCTACACCGCGGGCACGACCTCGTTCTACTGTCCGGCGCGGCTCGATGCCGATGTCACGGCCGCGGTGAGCGAGGCTGCGGTGACCGTGCATGCGGCCCTGGGCCTGACGGATCTTTCGCGAACCGACCTGATCGTGGACGGCGATGGCACTGTGTGGTTCCTGGAAGTGAACGTCGCTCCGGGAATGACCGAGACCTCGCTGATGCCGCAGGCGATCGTGGCTGCCGGATTGTCGGTGGGCGATGTTCTCGCCGCGATGGTGCCCGGCGAGAGCTCACCAGCGGGCTAACCGACTAGACGTCGTCGATCTCGTCGACGATCCGGCGAAGATCCTCGGCGTCGGCGAACTCGATCACCAACGATCCGTGGGATTTCGCCCGCGCGAGTCCGCTCACCGTGGCGCGGGTGTCTAGTCGGTCGCTGACCCGTGCGGTGAGTTCGGCGACGAGGTCGGTTAGTTCATCGCTACGCGGGGTACGCGAGCGACGCTTGCGTTCCTTGGTGGGCGCACCGCCCTCGTCGAGCATCACGAGTTCCTCTAGGCCCCGCACGCTGATCCCCTCGGCGATAGCGCGCGTGGCCATGGCATCCATCTGCTCGGGGGAGTCCAAGGTGAGCAGGGCGCGGGCGTGGCCGGCGCTGAGCACTCCCGATGCCACCTTCGATTGCACGCTCGTCGGAAGCTTCAGTAGCCGCAGTGTGTTGGACACCTGGGGACGCGATCGACCGATCCGAGCCGCGAGTTGTTCTTGCGTGCAATCGAAATCGGTGAGCATCTGCGCATAGGCAGCTGCCTCCTCGAGTGGATTCAAGTCGGCCCGGTGCAGGTTCTCCAGTAACGCATCGCGCAGCATGTCGGCGTCGTCGGTGGTGCGGATGATCGCCGGGATGGTGCCCAGGCCGGCTTCCTTGGTGGCGCGCAGGCGTCGCTCGCCGGCGATCAACTCATAATCGTCTTCACCGATCGGCCGGACGACGACCGGTTGCAGCAGACCGATCTCCTTGATGGAGAAGGCCAACTCCGCGAGGGCATCCTCATCGAAGACGCTGCGTGGTTGTTGCGGGTTCGGGCGGATCGATTCGGTATCGAGTTCGGCGTAGCGTGCATGGGTGGTCGGCTCGATAACCGTTGCGGTTACTGGCTTTTTCACCGGTTCAGGTCGTGCTTCCTCGGTTGATTCCTCTGACGTGGGGATCAAAGCACCGAGGCCTTTTCCGAGCCCGCGCTTAGCCATGGGTTTCCTCCGCTGTAGGTGTGGGGGATCCGATCGCATCGAGTTGTTCGGCCACTTCGCGATAGGCGATGGCACCGGAGTTGGTGGGGTCGTAACCGATCACCGTGAGTCCGTGCGACGGCGCCTCGGACACGCGAACCGATCGCGGGACAACCGTGTCGAGAACGCGTGCCCCGAAGTGGGTGCGCACTTCGTAGGCCACCTGGGAGGCCAATCGGGTTCGGCCGTCGTACATCGTCAACACGATCGCGCTGACGTGCAGGTCGGGGTTCAAGTGCGCCGCCACCATGTCCACTGTGCGTAGGAGTTGGGACAGGCCTTCTAGGGCGTAGTACTCGCATTGGATCGGCAACAGCACCTCGCGTGCGGCCACCAATCCATTGAGGGTCAGCAAGCCCAGGCTCGGCGGGCAGTCGATCAGTACGTAGTCCAGCGGGGTTCCCTGCTCGCGCTGCTCGCCTAGGTAGGCCTCGATCGCCGACTTCAACCGGTACTCGCGTTGCTCGGCGCCCACCAGTTCGATCTCGGCCCCGGCAAGATCGACGGTCGCCGGGGCCACCAGCAAACCGGTAATATCCGGACATTCCTGGACAATATCCACTAAAGGGGTGTCCTCGGTGAGGGCGTCGTAGATATCCGGAACGCCGGAGGCATGGTCGATGCCCAACGCGGTGGAGGCATTGCCTTGCGGGTCGAGATCCACCATCAGCACCCGGCGGCCTGCAAGAGCGAGGGCTGCCGCAACGTTCACGGCGGTGGTGGTCTTACCCACCCCTCCCTTCTGGTTGGCGATGGTCAGCACCCGGGTCACCGGTGATCCTCCTTCGGCCAACCAAGGCCCGATGGGTGGCCCGGTTCCCTGGCCAACTGCTCGGTCGATGTTTCCCGTGAAACATCCACCGGCCAGCCCAGGCCGGAGGGTTGGAGTTCGCCGGTTGTGGACACGGGCGTCATTGTGCCGCAGCACGTCGGGCGGTGACCACGGTGGTCGCAGGTTCCACCACACCCTCCCCGACCATGAGCACCCGCGCGTCCACCAGACCATGGGCCTCGACCTCGTGGCGGTCCCGGGCTAGTTCCTCATGCGCGGATTCCCCCTTCAATGCCACGAGGTGCCCGCCGATTCGGATCATTGGGGCCGACCAACTCGCCACTACTCCCAGCGGAGCCACCGCGCGGGCCGTCACCACGTCCAGGCCAACACCGGGCCTACCCACCCGATCCCCGGCCTCCTCGGCGCGGGCCCGCACCACCTGAACCCGATCGGTCAGGTCTAATTCGTGCACGCACTCGGTCAGGAAAGTAACGCGGCGCAGCAGCGATTCGATGAGCACCACTGAGATATCGGAGCGAACCAGTGCCCACACCAGACCCGGCAGCCCGGCCCCCGAGCCGATGTCTGCCACCTGAGAGCCCGCCGGAAGCAAGCCGGCGGCCGGATCGGCTACCACCGCGCAGTTGAGGATGTGCCGGTCCCAAATCCGCGGCGCCTCCCGTGGCCCGAGTAGCCCCCGCTCGATGCCTGGGCCTACCAGCAGCTCGGCGTACCGGGCGAGGGATCCAGCCGAGGGCTTCAACCACTCCGGTAGGGCCGGCGCTTCGGGCGGTTCCGGCACCGATGTTTCACGGGAAACCATCTAGGAGACGCGGATGACGACCCGACGCTCGGGCTCCTCGCCCTCCGATTCACTGACCAGACCCGCCTCGGCCACCACATCGTGGACGACCTTGCGCTCGAACGGGTTCATCGGGCGCATCGAGACTGGGGCTGCGGTGCGTTGGGCCTCGGCGATCGCCTGCTGCGCCGCTTCGGCCAGCTTGGTGCGTTGCTCGGCACGAAAACCCGCGATGTCGACCATCAACCGGGAACGCTCTCCGGTCTCCCGAGCCACCGCTAGGCGGGTCAATTCCTGCAGCGCGGACAGCACCTGGCCGTCATCACCCACGAGGTGCGAGAGTTCCCCGGGGTTGACCTCGATCACCGAAACCAGGGCGCGTTCGCCTTCCACATCGATGTCGATATCGCCGTCCGCGTCGATGATGTCCAACAGTGCCTCGAGGTAATCGGCGGCGACGTCGCCTTCCTCTTCCAAGGTGGGCCCGGACTTCTCAACGGTTTCGTCGACCGACTGCTCGTCCACAGCGTCCTGCGTCGGGTTCGTTGTCTCGTTCACGTGTGCTCCGTGTCTGTGTGGAGCGGTCCTTCGTGGGAACCGCTACTTCTTCTTGCGCTTGCTGCGCGAAGTCTTCTTGGGTTGAACCCGCTTGTTGTTTTCCGACGCAGCGTCGGGATCCTCGCCTGGTTCTGCGTCTATTGGATTACCGCTTTCGTCCAGCACCGCGGTACCCCCGGACCCAGACGCCGTCCCACCGGCCTTTCGGGCCGCCTTCCGCGCGGCCTTTTCCTTCTTGCGCGCCTCGAGCGCCTCGAAGGCAGGCGTACCCGGCTGCGGATTGTTGCGGATCACGTAGAACTGCTGGCCCATCGACCACAGGTTCGTGGTGAACCAGTAGATGAGGACACCGATCGGGAAGTTGACGCCGCCAACAGCGAAGACCACCGGGAAGACGTACAACAAGATCTTCTGCTGGCGCACCATCGGGTTGTCGGGCGCGGTGTTCTTCACGATCAGTTGGCGTTGGGTCAAGAACGTCGTCGTACTCATCGCCACGATCAAGATGACCGCCAGGATCCGCACGGTAAGCGCGCTGGTACCGGTCTCCGCTTGAACTTGATTCGCTAGCCACAAGGTCGCCCACAGTGGAACATCGAAGATCGTGGCGTCGTGCGCGACGCTGACCAAGTCTCGATACTGCGACCACGCGAAAACGCCGATCGGTTGCTCCTGGGCGATGCCGTACTGCAGCACCCGGAAGAGCCCGAAGAAGATGGGTGCCTGCAACAAGATCGGCAGACAAGAAGCCAGTGGATTCGTCCCAGTGTCCTTGTAGAGCTTCATCATTTCCTGGGACTGCCGCTCGCGGTCACCCGCGTACTTCTTTTGGATCTCCTTCATCTGCGGCTGGATGATCTGTAAGCCCCGCTGGGCCTTGATCTGCTTGACGAACAGCGGGATCAGCAAGATGCGCATCAAGATCACCAGGCCGACGATCGACGCGGCCCAGGTCCACCCGCTGTCTGGGTCCATGAAAAAGCTGAAGAATGTGTAGAACTGGACCAACACCCAGCTAACCGGAACGTCGAGCAACTCCAAGATCGCCATGCGTTACGTCGTTCTCCGTCCGGGCAGCCGCGGCTGCGTCAGTTCCTCCGCATGCCCCACCGAGTCGACATGCTCGAATCGGGCCACCCGATTCGGCTTGCCAGCCCAGCCGGTCATCGCGCTGATGTGGGTGCCACCGACCCGTCCAAACTCGACGGGCGTTCTCGACCGTCAGGATAGATCCGCGGGACCCAGCGTCCAGGCTCGGGGACCGGATCGAGCCCGCCCCCACTCCACGGGTTGCACCGTAGTAGACGCCAGAGGGTCAAGGCTAAGCCCTTGGCGGATCCGTGCGCGCTGATCGCACCGAAGCCGTACGACGAGCAACTCGGGTGGTAGCGACAACTTGGCGGCAGTAGCGGGGAGATAGCGCGCTGGTACAACCAGATCAGCGCCAGCAGCACCCATTTCACCAGCAGGCCGATCGAGTGATCCCACACCCACAGCAGCCAGCGCCCGGCCCGCCGCAACGCCGACATCACCCCGCTCACGAGTTGACCTCCGCACTGGAGCGCAAGCCGGCCAGCAATTCACCAAACGCCGATTCCAAATCCCGCGCCACTTCACCGGCAACTTGTCCGGTGCCGCTCTCGCGACCAGCGCCGGGCAGCGCCCGCACCACCCAGGTGGAACCTGGGGGGGCTTGGGCCACTAGCGGGCGAAGTCGATGCCGCAGGAGCCGCGCCACGCGGTGGCGGACGACAGAACCGCCGACTGACTTACTCACCGTGATCCCCACGCGGGGTTCTCGTTGTCCGTCGTGGCCGGCCAAGCGCCCATAGACGATGACGGTGGATCGACGTGCTTGCCGACCACCACGGATGGTGCGGCGGAAATCATCGGGCCGAGTAAGCCGATTGGCTGGGGGCAGCATGTCCGCCAGCCTGGTCCCGACTTAGGCGGAGAGCCGAGCGCGGCCCTTCGAGCGCCGGCTCGCCAGGATCGAACGTCCGGCGCGGGTACGCATCCGAGCCCGGAAACCGTGCTTGCGGGCACGACGCCGATTATTGGGCTGGAAGGTGCGCTTCATGACGTGCTCCTGGGAAAGACCGACCGCTGATGGGCCTCCTCGACGGGTCGGGCGTCGAGCGAGCGCCTTAGGCTACGGCGCTGGCGGTGAGCCGGTCAAACCGGCCTGTCGAATAGAGGTGGTACATCTCGCAAATCCGGCCCTGGCCTTGTGTATCCACACCCACCCTGGCTATCGTATCGCTTCGGTGTCCACACTTGTGGATAACTATGTGGACAAATTGCTGATGGACGGGGAAGGTGTGGGGCGTGGCTGAGGAAAACGAGTTGGCCCCTTACTGGTCTGCCGCTCTCGCCAGCCTCTCGGACGAGGATTTGCCCACCCAGCAGCGCGCCTTCGTCACCTTGACCGAACCCCTCGGGCTGGTCGGGGACACCGCACTGGTCGCCGCCCCCAACGAGTTCACCAAGGATGTCCTGGAGACCCGCCTTCGCCCCATCGTGGTTCGCGCCTTGACCACGACCATCGGTCGAGATGTGCGCCTCGCGGTCACCGTGGATCCGACCATCACCCAGGCCGTCGATGAAACGACCACCGACGAAATGGCCGATGCCACCTACGCCGACGAACAAGCCGCGGAAGTTGCGAACTCCCGTGGTGCCCTAGTTGACGGCACCGAAACATCCGGCCAGCCCGAGCCACCGGACGCCGCCCGTCCCGGCACCGGTTCTCCGGATACACGTAGCGGCGACGGTCGACTCAACGACAAGTACGTCTTCGACACTTTCGTCATCGGATCCAGTAACCGATTCGCCCATGCCGCGGCCGTTGCGGTTGCCGAGCAGCCGGCCCGTGCCTACAACCCACTATTCATCTACGGCGGTTCCGGCCTCGGCAAGACCCACCTGCTACACGCCATCGGTCACTACACCCGCACCCTGTACAAGGGCACCCATGTGCGCTACGTGAGTTCGGAGGAATTCACCAACGAATTCATCAACTCGATTCGCGACGACAAGGCCTCTGCTTTCCAACGGCGATATCGGGAAACCGACGTGCTCCTCGTGGACGATATTCAGTTTCTAAGCGGCAAAGTCCAGACACAGGAAGAGTTTTTTCACACCTTCAATACCCTGCACAATGCCAATAAGCAGATCGTCATTACCTCGGATTTGCCGCCCAAGCAGTTGCAGGACTTCGAGGACCGGATGCGCTCACGCTTCGAGTGGGGCCTGATCACCGATATCCAGCCACCGGACTTGGAAACCCGCATTGCCATCTTGCGTAAGAAGACCAAGCACGAGCGTCTGGTCGCACCCCCGGAGGTCTTGGAGTACATCGCTTCCAAGATCACCACGAATATTCGTGAACTCGAGGGTGCATTGATCCGCGTGACCGCATTCGCGTCGCTGAACAGGCAACCCGTGGATCTGACCATCACCGAGATCGTCTTGAAGGACCTACTTCCCTCGGAGACCGGCCCGGAGATCACCGCAGCACAGATCATGGCCGCTACGGCCCAGTATTTCGGTGTAACGGTCGATGACTTGTGCGGTGCGAGCCGCTCTCGAGTCCTGGTGACCGCACGCCAGATAGCGATGTACCTGTGCCGAGAGCTCACCGACCTGTCCCTGCCCAAGATCGGTCAAGCCTTCGGGGGCCGCGACCACACGACCGTCATGCACGCCGATCGCAAGATCCGTCAGCTCATGGCCGAACGTCGCTCGTTGTTCAATCAGGTCACCGATCTCACCAGCCGCATCAAGTCCCAACCACGCCCCAACTAGCCCGCCGGAAGTCGGCTGGGTGCGGCTCCAAGGCCATCCCTCACTTCAACAACAAACGTCACATGGTGCTCATCCATGCATATTGTCCCCAAGTTGTCCCCAAATGTGGACGAAGCTTGTGTATAAGGGTGGGGATAACTATGAATACTTTGTCCTATTTCCGAGAAAGGTGCGGTCATCCCCACGTGTGGATCGTTTGTGGACAGAACGCCCCTGGTCACCGGTCCCATTACTGCCGATCTGTGTATGAACAAGGCCGGCCTGGGGATCGACGAACTCCTTGGCCGCTGCATCCACACTCCTCCCCAGAGCGCACCGGTGGCGCCCACAAGGTCTCCCCACGCGTTCTACCCCTTCCCACGCACACGAACCCCACTTATCCACACCATCCCCAGGGCCTATGACGATGACTACCTTTCTCTCTATCCTGATCCCCAAACGCCTTGACGCTGACGCCGGTGGATACCTCCCGTACTGTCTGACCCGTCGTAGGCGATGAACAAAACAGTGGGTGCGTCCCACCGAGGAGGACACTGGTGAAGATCCGGGTCGAGCGGGACGCTCTGGCTGATGCGGTTGCTTGGTCAGCACGCACCCTGCCCACGCGACCGAGCCTTCCGGTCTTGGCGGGGGTCGTCTTCACTGCTGCCGGTGATTCCATCACCTTGAGTAGTTTCGATTACGAGGTCTCTACCCGCGTGGAAATCGACGCTGACGTGGAGATCGCGGGCAGCTCATTGGTCTCCGGGCGACTACTTGCCGACATCGCGCGTTCGCTCCCAGCCCAACCAGTGGTCATCGCCGCCGAAGGCAGCCGGGTAACCATCACATGCGGCCGATCCGCTTTCACGCTGCCGACCTTGCCTATCGATGACTATCCAGCTATGCCGTCGATGCCACAAAGCAGTGGCACCCTCGATGGCGCGACCTTCGCTAGCGCCGTCGCCCAGGTAGCTATCGCCGCTGGCCGGGATGACACGCTGCCCACCCTCACCGGCATTCGTATGGAAATCGACGGGGATTCCGTTGTCCTGGCAGCAACAGACCGTTACCGGCTTGCAGTGCGTGAGTTGTCGTGGACACCGGCTTCGTCGTCCACCCAAGCGGAGTTGTTGATTCCAGCGAAGACGCTGGCCGACGCCGCCAAATCGTTCGGTTCCGCGCAAACCGTGACCGTCGCACTCGCACCCGACGGTGAGCGACTCATCGGCTTCGAGGGTGACCGTCGTCGAACCACGTCACGGCTACTCGACGGTGAATTCCCCAAATACCGGTCGCTTCTGCCTAATGAGTCATCCACCCACGCCGTCGTCGACACCGCAGCACTGATCGAGGCCGTCAAGCGAGTAGCACTCGTCGCGGAGCGCAACACACCTGTGCGGTTGACCTTCACCCAAGGTGAAGTGGGGTTGCGGGCCGGTACGGGTGATGATGCACAAGCCGAGGAAGCACTCGAGGCAAATGTGAACGGTGACGACATCGAGATCGCTTTCAATCCCGGATATCTGCTAGACGGACTCACCGCGATCGATGCCAGCTCGGCGCAGTTCGCGTTCACGCAATCGACGAGGCCAGCGGTGCTAACTGGGATCGTTGAAGACCAAGTGCGCAGTGAGTACCGCTACTTGTTGATGCCCGTTCGACTCACTGGCTGACCATGTGGGTACAGGCCCTGAGCCTGACGGACTTTCGTTCCTACGAGCAGCTCGATCTGGAGTTTCGTCCAGGTGTAACGACGTTCGTCGGAATGAACGGACAAGGTAAGACCAATATCGTCGAATCGATTGCCTATCTCGCCACGTTGTCCAGTCATCGAGTATCGGCCGATGCACCGCTGATCAAGTCAGGCCGGACGAGTGCCGTCGTGCGTGCCCGCGTGCGGGAGGAGGATCGCAGCGTCAGCGTCGACGTGCAGATCCTCGACAGAGGCTCCAACAAGGCGCGCATCAATCAATCGCCGGTAACCCGAGCAAGAGACGTGCTGGGGATCGTGCGAGCCGTGGTCTTCGCTCCCGAGGATCTCGCGTTGGTGCGAGGTGACCCAGCCGATAGGCGTCGGTTCCTCGATGAGGTGGGAGTTCAAAGGCACCCGCGCCTATCCGGTGTGCGCGCCGACTTCGACAAGGTGCTACGGCAACGCAACGCGCTCGTGAAATCCGCCATCGGTAAACCACGATCATCGATCGCTTCGACTCTCTCGGTGTGGAACGAACAGCTAAGCAAACTCGGTGCCGATATCGCCGCGGCACGGGCGCAGTTGATCGAGGACCTTCGACCCTTCGTTCATTCGGCGTATACCTCCATAGCCGGAGGGGCGAACGTCGATCTTCGATATCGGCCGTCATCCCCACGCGCGCTACGCGAAGTCGAAACCATCGACGAGACCTTGCGTGATCGCCTCGAACTCGCGCTGGATGCAGACCTTGAAGACCGTGCCGATGACGAAGCCCGCCGGGGGATCACATTGGTGGGTCCGCATCGCGATGAATTGGACCTAACCTTGAATGAGCTCCCGGTGAAGGGGTACGCATCACATGGCGAATCGTGGTCCATGGCGTTGGCCCTGCGCCTGGCTGCAGCCGATGTCCTACGCAGCGACGGAGTTGACCCCATCGTCATCCTCGACGACGTTTTCGCCGAACTAGATGCCAGCAGGCGAACGCATCTTGCTGAACTCGTCGGGCAGGCCACTCAGGTTTTCATCACCGCCGCGGTAGCGCAGGATGTCCCTATGGAACTCACCGGGGCCCGCTTCGATGTGCACTCAGGGCAGGTGCGTCAAGCGTGACGGACGAGGAAGCAACGAACGAGGATTCAACGGCCGAAGCCGAACGGATGGCCGCGCGGGCCCTGCGTCGGGCCAGTGCCAGTGGCGCTCGCGGCAGCCGTGCTGCTCGACAGCGCTCCGGTCAGCAGAAGCGTCGTCGTTCGTCGTCGTCCCGAGACCCCCAGGAAGTCGGCAGCGTTCTTGAGGGTTTCCTAGCCGAACAGGGCTGGGAGGCGACCTCGGCGATCGCGCAGATCACGGCGTCTTGGGCCGAGATCGTCGGTCCGGAGGTGGCCGAGCACGTCGAGGTGGAGTCGGTCGGCGATGGCGAGTTGTCGCTGCGGGCCGATTCCACGGCATGGGCGACCCAGATGCGGTTACTGGCCGATTCGGTCCTAGCGCGGGTGCAGGGAGTGGTGGGTACTGAGTTGGTCACTTCGGTCAGCGTGCGAGGGCCACAGGCACCGTCCTGGCGGGCTGGGCCGCGGGTCGTCAAGGGTAGGGGTCCACGAGACACCTACGGATAGGGCGCTAGGCGCTCAGAAGTTCCGCTGCGGGCGATACGGGGACCACTCGTAGGTGTGTACGTGCCCTAGGGGGTGCGCACCGGCAATCGTGCCTCTCGCGCCGATTCCGGCAGGGTCGATGGTCAAAATCGGGCCCAGACGACGTTAGACTCGTGTCCTGGCCCACCGACCGCGGTTTCCTGCGATCCACCCGGATCACGGCGGGGTGGGACGAAGGAGGCGAACCGCCTGTGACCTACGACGCCAGCGCCATCACCGTCCTCGAGGGACTCGACGCGGTGCGCAAGCGCCCGGGCATGTACATCGGTTCCACCGGCGAGCGTGGCCTGCACCACCTGGTCTACGAGGTGGTGGACAACGCCGTCGACGAAGCCATGGCCGGGTACGCCAGCACCATCTCGGTCACTTTGCTCGCCGACGGCGGCGTACGCGTGGTGGACGATGGCCGCGGCATCCCGGTCGACGAGCACCCGGTGGAAAAGCGCCCGGCGGTCGAGGTCGTCCTCACCGTGCTGCATGCCGGCGGCAAGTTCGGCGGAAGCGGCTACCAGGTCTCCGGTGGCCTGCATGGTGTCGGCGTCTCGGTGGTCAACGCGCTTTCGACTCGACTCGATGTGCAGGTGCATCGGGACGGCACGATCTACCAGCAGTCCTACCAGCACGGAGTACCGACCGCGCCGCTGGCGGAGGTCGGCTCGACGGACGTCACCGGAACCACGGTCACCTTCTGGGCGGATCCGGATATCTTCGATACCACTTGGTATGACTTCACCACCTTGTCGCGTCGCTTCCAGGAGATGGCGTTCTTGAACAAGGGGATGACCATCGAGCTCACCGACGAACGCACCGGCACCGGGCCGGTCATCGACGAACAAGAAGCAGCCGACCCCACCGAGGAGAAGGTGAAGTCGGTTCGCTACTTCTACGAAGGTGGCATCGTCG
>CAZJYN010000043.1:12263-15295 GCA_964550285.1 uncultured Rubrivirga sp. | reverse complement strand
CCAAGGCCACGGACGTTCGTCCGAAGATCACCATGGCGTGCGAGGACTGCAAGGAGCGCAACTACATCACCAAGAAGAATCGGCGTAACGACCCCGATCGTCTCGAAGTGAAGAAGTTCTGCGCACGCTGCAACAAGCACACCTTGCACAAGGAAACGCGCTAGAAGTTCGCCCTCGATGGCCCTGAACCCGGACTTCGTCGGCCGCACGTATCCACCTGCTCCGGCGTATCTGGTCGGACGGGAGAAAATCCGCGAATTCGCGCGGGCCGTGGGTGCCACCGATCCCGTCCATCTCGATCTCCAGGCGGCACGCGCCCGCGGCTACCGCGATCTCGTCGCGCCACCCACCTACGCGATCCGGCTGTCTATGGCCGCGGCCGAGAACGTAGTGGTGGATCCCGACCTCGGACTCGACTACACCAAGGTCGTGCACGGCGATCAGCGCTTCGAGTATTCGCGCCCGATCGTCGCCGGTGACGAGTTGGTGTGCACGGTGACGATCGATGCCATCCGATCGGCAGCGGGCAACGACATCCTCACCACGCGTGCGGATATCGCGACACTCGATGGGGAGCATGTGGTGACCAGCTACTCGGTGCTCGTGGCGCGCGGAACCGACGGAGGCGATGCGTGATGGAGATCGTCGAGGGCATGGAACTTCCGACCAAGACATTCACCATCACCCGCGCCGATCTCGTGCGGTACGCAGGAGCATCCGGGGACTTCAACGTCATCCACTGGAACGAACGGATCGCCAAGGATGTCGGCCTGCCGGACGTCATCGCCCACGGGATGCTGACGATGGGCCTGGCGATCGGGGTCGTCACGGACTGGTTGGAGGATCCGAGTCGGCTGCTGTCCTACGGCTGCCGCTTCACTCGGCCGGTGGTGGTGCCCGATGATGCCGATGGCGCGGAGCTGACGGTGTCGGCGACGGTGAGCGGTATCGCCGATGGTGTCGCGAGCATTTCCTTGCGCGCCGTGTGCGAGGACGTCACCGTGCTGGGCAAGGCGACCGCGACCATCAAGGTGGACTAGGTGGAGTACTCAGAAGTCGAAACCCTCGCCCGCGAGCGTGCGCAGGCGCGTGCCGACAAGGACTTCGCCCGAGCCGATGAATTGCGTGCTGCCATCGATGCAGCGGGGTGGAAGGTCATCGACACTCCGGGTGGCTTCGAGTTGGTCGAGAAACCACCCTTCGCGGTCCTCGGATCGTTGGGAGAGGTCGATATCCGCATCGATGCGCCGATCACGATGACGGTGATCGTCGACGGCTGGCCTGATGATGTGGATGTCTGCCTATCTGCGCTTTTGCAACATGCGCCGATCGACGCGACGATCCTCGCGATCGATTGCGGGAATGTCGATGGCGCAGGGCTGCGTGTCGATGCGTGGGAGAAGGCAAGCCCCGAACGAGTGCGCGCGGTGCACCTGGAGGCAACGCTCCCGCAACTGGGCTGGGCATCGGTAGTGCGTGCGGCGATCGAGATGACGGACGGTCCGGTGTTCGCAGTGCTGGACATGTCCACGGTCCTCGAAGGCGATGCCGTAACCCCGATGGTCCAAGCCCTTGCACAAGAAGGTGTCGTGGCCAGCGGCTGGCGCGGAGTCAACGTGGATGTCGACGATGCGTGGCGCACTTTCACCGATGCCGGACCGGGGGAAGTCGATGCAGTCCTCGGCTACCTGATGGTCGTGCGCACTAAGGCTGCCCGGGAGGTCGGCCCCGACGTCAAGGCCCGCTTCTACCGCAACGCGGACATGGAGTGGTGTCTGCTGCTACGCGAAGCCGGCGGGCGGATCGTCGTCCCGTCGGGTGAACTCCCACTGCGTCAGGACCGCCATCACGGCTACCACGATTGTGAACCGTCCTACCGGGACAAACAATCCAAGAAGACATACGACCGCATCCTGCAGCGCTTTCGCGGCCGCACGGACATCCTCGCCCCACGCTGAAGCGCGAATAGGCTGACGGCGTGAGCGGGCCGGTGGATGTCGAGTCGACGACATTCGCCGACCACACCACCATGCGCATCGGGGGATCGGTCGATGCCTGGATCGTGGCACGCACCGAAGAAGCCTGCATCGAAGCAGTGGTCGAATGCGACGACCTCGGTGCACCGGTCCTGGTCGTGGGTGGCGGCTCCAACATCGTGTGCAGCGACGAGCACTTCGCGGCGACCGTGGTGCAGGTGGCCTGCACCGGTGTGCAGTTATTCGAACGTGACGGTTTCGTGCACGCGGTGGTCTCGGCGGGGGAGGACTGGGACTCCCTGGTCCAGCGCACGCTGCAATTCGGATGCGGTGCGCTGGCACCGCTCAGTGGTATCCCCGGCCTCGTAGGTGCCACGCCTATCCAGAACGTCGGTGCCTACGGAGCCGAAGTCTCGCAAGTGATCGACTCGGTGCGCGTATGGGACCGAGTCGACCGCGTGGTGCGCGATCTATCGGCCCCGGACTGCGGATTCGGCTATCGCTGGAGTGCCTTCAAGTCCCAGCCGGATCGCTACGTGGTCCTGGAGGTGACCTTCGTGCTGCCCTACACCGGTGAGGTGGTGGTCGGTTACCGGCAGTTGGCGCAGGCGCTCGGCGTAGGCGTGGGCGAGTGGGCGGAAGGTAACGACGTCCGGCACGCGGTGCTGGAACTCAGGCGGGGAAAGGGCATGGTGCTCGATGATTCCGACCACGACACCTGGAGCGTTGGCTCCTTCTTCGTGAACCCGATCCTCACGCGGGAAGACGCGGCGATGCTTCCAGCCGAATGCCCGACCTTCGAATCGGGCGCCGGCATCAAGGCCAGCGCGGCCTGGTTGATCGGATCCTGCGGCGTGCAACCCGGCTTCGCGTTGCCCGGTTCCCGCGCTCGGGTGTCCAGCAAGCACACCTTGGCGCTGTGCAATGGCGGCGGCGCGAGCAGCGAGGAGGTCCTCGCGCTCGCTCGAGATATTCGCGATCGAGTCCGCGACCGTTACCGGATCGAGCTCACCCCCGAACCGCGGCTCGTCGGACTTGCGCTCTAGCCCGCCTCGC
>CAZJYN010000043.1:0-12163 GCA_964550285.1 uncultured Rubrivirga sp. | reverse complement strand
GCGCTCTAGCCCGCCTCGCCGAGTAGCGCAGCCAGGCGAGTGATCCCCTCGGTGATGTTCTCATCGGAGGTCGCGTAGGACAGTCGTAAGTAACCGGGGGTGCCGAAGGCTTCGCCGGGCACGACCGCCACCTGAGCTTCGTCGAGGATCAACGCGGCCAGTTCCGTGGAAGTCCGCGGCGTCGTCCCACGGATCGTCTTGCCGAGCAGTTCCTTGACGGACGGATAGGCGTAGAAGGCACCCTCGGGCATCGGGCACGCGACTCCAGGGATGGCATCGAGCATGTCCACGATGAGGAGTCGGCGTCTATCGAAGGCGACCTTCATCTCCTCGACAGCATCGAGGTTGCCGCTCACCGCGGCCAACGCCGCCACCTGTGAGACGTTCGCGACGTTGGAGGTGGCGTGTGATTGCAGATTCGTGGCGGCCTTGACGATGTCCTTCGGCCCGGCCATCCAGCCCACGCGCCAGCCCGTCATTGCGTAGGTCTTCGCTACCCCATTGACCACCACGCACTGATCGGACAATTCAGGAACCAGCACCGGCATCGAGGAGAACTGCGCGTCGCCGTAGACGAGGTGTTCGTAGATCTCGTCGGTGACGACCCACAGGCCGTGCTCGAGCGCCCAGCGGCCGATGGCCTCGACCTCGGCGGGGGAGTAGACGGCACCGGTCGGGTTGGAAGGGGACACGAAGACGAGCATCTTGGTCTTGTCGGTGCGGGCCGCTTCGAGTTGTTGGACCGAGGCCCGATAGCCGGTGGTCTCGTCGGTCTGCACGATCACCGGCTTGCCACCGGCGAGCGCGATGGACTCCGGGTACGTGGTCCAGTACGGGGCCGGCAAGATCGCCTCGTCCCCGGGATCGAGAAGGGCTGCGAAGGCGTTGTAGAGGGCCTGCTTTCCGCCGTTGGTGACCAGGACCTGATCAGCACCGATCTGCCACCCGGAATCGCGCAGCGTCTTCGCCGCGATCGCCTCCTTCAAGGCCGGTAGTCCGCCCGCCGGGGTGTAGCGGTGCCATCGGGCCTCCCCGCATGCCTCTCGCGCGGCCTGAACGATGTAGTCCGGGGTGGGGAAGTCCGGTTCCCCGGCGCCGAACCCGATCACCGGTTGGCCTGCGGCCACCAAAGCCTTGGCCTTGGCGTCCACCGCCAGCGTGGCCGATTCGCTGATGGCGCCGATGCGGCGCGAGAGACGAGAGGCAGGAGAAGTCACGAGAGCATCCAACCAGCACCGGGGGTGCTCGCGGGGCCGGGGTGTACGGCCCGACGCCCCCGCCCGTACACTCATCTACGCGGTACGTCGGCGTCAGCCTGCCCACAGGTAGTCCAACTGCTCGGGCAGGGAGGTGGTCGTGGCCCGCCCGAGGGCTGTAGCTCAATTGGTAGAGCACCGGTCTCCAAAACCGGCGGTTGGGGGTTCAAGTCCCTTCGGCCCTGCTGATCGGTCCCCGACCGAACAGTCGAAGAACGAACGGAAGGTGCGTGTCATGGCAGACGTCGACGAGCGTCGGCAACCCGGTGGCGGGTCTGCTGCGCCCGATCGCGGGCCCTTCGGTCGTCTTGCCTTGTTCATCCGACAGGTAATCGCCGAACTGCGCAAGGTCATCTGGCCTACGCGCAAGGAACTGATCGCCTACACCACCGTGGTGCTGTTCTTCGTCCTGGTTATGGCCGGGATCATCGCCGTCTACGACTACGTCTTCACCCAAGGAGTGCTGTTCGTCTTCGGCTAATGAACCTGGCAAAGCCGCCGCACCCGCCCGAGCCACAAGCAAACGCCACGAGAACCGCCCGAACCACCAAGGAGAGCACCGACGTGTCCGACCAGGACCAACCCGCAACCGACCCCTTCGCGGTCTCGCAGCCCGAGCCCGTCGGCGATGCGCAGGCTCAAAAGGAGTTCACCGAGCCCGAGCCCACCGCCGACGACGTCTTGATCGATGAGGCCGAAGCGCAAGCCGAAGCCGAGGTGGTCGATGAAGCACAGGCTCTCGTTGACGCTGCAGCCGACGAGGAAGTCGCAGCCGAGGCCGAGGTAGTCGCCGAAGCCGAGGAGATCGAGGATGAGGCGGCCGCCGAGGAAGAGGCCGACGAGGAACTCGATCCGGTCGAGGCCTTCCGCCAGGAAATGCGCATCGCTCCGGGCGACTGGTACGTCGTGCACTCTTACTCGGGATACGAGAACAAGGTGAAGGGCAACCTCGAGGCCCGCGCCACCACGCTGAATATGGAGGACTACATCTTCCAGATCGAGGTGCCGATGGAAGAGGTCACCGAGATCAAGAGCGGGGTTCGCAAGCAGGTGAACCGCAACAAGTTCCCCGGCTACGTCCTAGTTCGTATGGACCTCACCGACGATTCCTGGGGCGTCGTCCGGCATACCCCCGGAGTGACCGGCTTCGTCGGCAATGGCCACTCCCCATCGCCGCTGTCCCTCGAGGAGGTCATCGCGATCCTCGCCCCGGCGCCGGAGAAGAAGCCGGCAGCCGCAGCGGGACCCACCAGCATGTCCGACGAAGCAGCCGCAGCCGTTGCGCCCGTCGAGATCGATTTCTCAGTCGGCGATTCGGTCACGGTCGTCGATGGCCCCTTCGCCACGCTGCACGCGACAGTCTCCGAGATCAACATCGAGGCGCAGAAGGTCACCGGACTCGTCGAGATCTTCGGCCGCGAGACACCCGTCGAGTTGGCGTTCAACCAGATCCACAAGAACTAAGCACCCAAGAGGAAGAAGAAGATGGCACCCAAGAAGAAGAAGGTCTCTGGCCTGATCAAACTGCAGATCGAGGCCGGTCAAGCCAACCCCGCACCGCCCGTCGGGCCTGCCCTCGGCCAGCACGGTGTCAACATCATGGACTTCTGCAAGGCGTACAACGCCGCCACCGAAGATAAGCGTGGCTCGGTTATTCCGGTCGAGATCACCGTGTACGAGGACCGTTCCTTCGACTTCATCTTGAAGACGCCGCCAGCGGCCAAGTTGATCCTCAAGGCAGCCGGTATCGCGAAGGGCTCGGGCACTCCGCACACCGTCAAGGCAGGCTCGATCACCAAGGATCAGGTGCGCGAGATCGCTGAGAGCAAGATGCCCGACCTCAACGCCAACGACGTCGATGCCGCCATGCGCATCATCGAGGGCACCGCCCGCCAGATGGGTATCACCGTCAGCGCGTAGCGCCACAACCTGCAAACCACAACCGAATATTCCACTCGTGGGAGAGCCGAGCGCGGCTCGAAGACCACATCTGCCGAATAAGGAGAGCAGTTATGAAGCGCAGCAAGGCCTACAACCAGGCCCTGGAGAAGATCGAAGCCGACAAGGTGTACAGCCCGGCCGGTGCCATCGCCATCATCAAGGACACCGTCGCCACCAAGTTCGACCCCACCGTCGACGTCTCGATGCGCCTTGGGGTCGATCCCCGTAAGGCCGACCAGATGGTGCGTGGCGTCGTGAACCTGCCGCACGGAACCGGAAAGACCGCACGCGTGCTGGTGTTCGCCGGTGGCGAGAAGGCCGACGAGGCCCGTGAAGCCGGTGCCGACTACGTCGGCGCCGACGACATGCTCGACAAGGTCAAGGGTGGCTGGACCGACTTCGATGCCGTGGTTGCGACCCCCGACATGATGGGCAAGGTCGGCACCCTGGGCAAGGTGCTCGGCCCGCGCGGCCTGATGCCCAACCCCAAGACCGGCACGGTCACCATGGACGTCGCCAAGGCGGTCGGGGACATCAAGGGCGGCAAGATCGAGTTCCGGCTCGATAAGCACGCAAACTTGCAGTTCCCGATCGGCAAGGCTTCCTTCAGTGCCGACCAACTGCAGGAGAACTTCGGTGCCGTGGTCGATGAGATCAATCGGCTCAAGCCCTCCGCCGCCAAGGGCCGCTACATCAAGAAGACGACGCTGTCTTCCACGATGGGCCCGGGCATCCCTGTCGACCCACAGCGAACAGCCGACGACGATCTGTAGAGCCCACTCGAAAGGCCCCGGGACCGCGCTCCCGGGGCTTTTCTCATTTCGGTTGACCGGGGTTCACCAGGCGTCCACACTGTCTCAACCGACGGCGCCCTCACGGGACGCCTACCGAGTGTGGGAGGGGTCGCGTGAAGTATCACCTTCCGCTTACCCATCCGCTTTTGGAAACCGTGGGGGTCAGCGTCGCGTTCGGCGGCCTGCAGATCTTGGACGACGTCTCGATCGGGATACCCGAGGGAACCGTTACGGGCCTGATCGGGCCGAACGGTGCTGGCAAGACGACCGTCTTCAACGTGATGACCGGTTTCGTCAAGCCCGATTCGGGGAAGGTCAAATTCGAAAGTAAGCGACTCAAGCACATCCGCGCCCACCACTTGACCTCGTTGGGGATCTCACGAACCTTGCAGGGGGTCGGCCTGTTTCCTTCCTTGACCGCCCGAGAGAACGTCATGCTCGGCGCGTCATCGCATGTGAAGTCCGGCATCGTCGCGGATGCACTCGCCTTGCCGTGGGTCGATGTCGAGCAGCGTCGCGTGCGTGAGAAGGCCGATGCGGTCATGGCCGAACTCGGGGTGTTGGAGGAAGCCGACCGGCTGCCCGGTGAGATGCCCTATCCGGTGCAAAAGCGAGTGGCGCTGGCGCGTGCGCTGGTCAGTGACCCCAAGGTGCTGTTGCTCGATGAACCCGCCGGCGGCATCGGTGCAGGTGACATGGCCGAACTCGGGCGCTTGATCAGGAGTTGGATCCCCGAGCGCACCGTGCTGCTCGTCGAGCACCACATGGAACTCGTGATGGAGGTGTGCGATCTCATCTGGGTACTCGATGCCGGGAAAGTGATCGCCGCTGGTAGCCCGGACGAAGTGCGCAACGATCCCGCGGTGCTCGCCGCCTACCTCGGTGAGAACGAAGATCAAGACGAAGGCGAGTTGAGCGCCTGATGTTGCGGGTCGAGGGATTGAGCGTCAGCTATGGCGCGGTGCAGGCGCTCAGCGATGTTTCGCTCGACGTGCCTCCGGGCCGGGTTACTGCCGTCATCGGCGCCAATGGTGCGGGGAAGTCCACCTTGATGCGCTCCCTTGCTGGGCTCGTCAAACCGCAAGATGGCCGGGTGCTGTTCGATGACGAGGACATCACCGGGCGCAAACCCGAGGACATAGCGCGGATGGGCATTGCCCTTGTTCCCGAAGGTCGCTCGACGATCCCCGATCTCACCGTCGAGGAGAATCTGAAGCTCGGCGGGATGTGGCGTTCGCATACCCAGCGGGGAACCTCGCTCACCCGTGTCTATGCGCTTTTCCCAGTCTTGGGTGAACGACGAAGCCTCGGTGCGGACACCCTCAGTGGCGGCGAACGCCAACAGTTGGCGATCGGGCGGGCATTGATGTGCGGGCCGCAAGTCCTGCTGCTCGACGAGCCCTCACTCGGCCTGGCTCCGTTGATCGTCACCCAGATCCTGGAACTGGTCAGTCAGATGGCGAAGGACTCCGGCATGGCGGTGCTGCTCGTCGAGCAGAACGCCGCGACCGCCTTGCGCGTGGCCAAGACCGGGATCGTGCTCAACCTCGGACAGATCGTGAAATCCGGGCCCGCCCACGACATCGCCAACGACGAGGAGTTGCGTCATGCGTACCTGGGCTACTGATCGTTGGGGGATCGCATGACCAACTTCATCGATTACTTCCTCGGAGGTGTGTCAACGGGAGCGATCATCGCGCTGATGGCACTGGCCCTCGTGCTGGTGTGGCGCTCCACTCGCGTCGTGAATTTCGCCCAACTCGGACAAGCGATGATCACTTCCTTCATCGCCCTGACCGTCCGGGATGCGACGGGATCGTGGTTGCTGGCATTGCTCGTCGCGATGGCCTCGGGTCTCGTGGTCGGAGTGATCGTCTACTTCCTGGTCATTCGGGCCGTCAAGCGCCTTGATACATCCGGAGCGATCATCGCCACCTTCGGTGTGCTGATCGCCCTGCAGGCACTTGCGGGCATGGTTTGGGGTGGAGACCAGAAGGCTTTCCCGCCGCCGATCAGTAATTCCGGTTACGAAGTTTTCGGTCGCACCTGGCCGTTCTCGCCGTATGACCTGCTCGTCGTCGTCATGCTCATCGTGCTGGTGCTCATAATGACCATCGTCTTCACCCGCACCTCCGTGGGCCTGGCGATGCGTGCCTCGGCGTTCAACCCGGAAGTTGCGCGGCTGTCCGGTGTCCGCGTGAGTCGCATGCTGATCCTCGGTTGGGCGATCGCCGGGCTCGTGGGCGCTGTCGCCGGGGTGCTCGTCGCGCCGCTGTCCACGCTCTCGCCGACGAGTTTCGACCTCTTCTTGGTCTTCGCGTTCACCGCGGCCGTGATCGGCGGGTTGGACAGCCTCGTCGGAGCCGTGGCCTTCGGCATCGGCACCGGTCTGGTGATCTCCTTGGTGTCGGGATACACCGATTCGGGGAACGCCCCGGTCGTCGCCTTGTTGCTGCTTGTACTGAACCTGCTGTTCAAGCCTGAGGGAGTTTTCAGCCACCACAAGGCTCGGGCGGTCTAGCCGATGTCCAAACTGTCATCGCTTACCGAGCGCGCTCCTGGCTCGAGGCTCGTCACGCACGCCTTGATAGCGCTGGTGATCTTCGGGATCTTGACATGGTTCAACCAGATCGTCGATCCGTTGATGAGCTACTACCTCGCGACTGCCGCGATGTACGCCACAGCGATGTTCGGCATGACGATCCTGGTCGGCTTGTCGGGTCAGGTATCCCTCGGTAACGGGGCGCTGATGGCCGTGGGCGGCTACGTATTCGCCCTCACCTCGCTCAACTGGCAAACCGTTCCCATCCTCGGCACACCGTGGAACGCGCTGTGGTCGATGGTGTTCGCCGGTATCGGCGGTGTGGTCTTCGGCCTGCTCATCGGTGGGGTAGCCGCTCGGCTACGTGGGCCGTACCTCGCCGGCCTCACCTTGGGCATCGCCGTCGGAGTGCCGGCGATCGCGAACCGGTTCCCCGGGCTGCTCGGGGGAGAGAACGGGCTGATGCTGCAGGTGCCTTACCCGGCGGGCGGGTATGCATCGATCGACGACGGCTTCGACGAGGAATTCATCGACGACGGTGGAGGCGAGTCCTTCGTCGATGACGAACCGATCTACGAGGAACTCCCAGATGAGTTCTTCGAGGAGGCGCCCCTCGATGATTCCCTGGAGGACCCCCTCGCCGAGGAGGACATGCTCACCGATGACGACTTCTTGTCCGAGGACGATTTCCTGACCGAGGACGACTTCGCCACCGACGAGGGCTTCGAGTCAGACGCGGGAAGCGATCCCGATTCGATGGCTGAGGAGGACATGCTCACCGAGGATGACTTCCTTTCCGAGGATGACTTCCTGACCGAGGATGACTTCGCCACCGAGGAGGGTTTCGAGTCGGACATCGACCCCGGCGGCCAGGAGGATTTCGTCGATGATCCCGATCTTGCCGATTCCGGCGCTGGAGCCGATCTCGACCTAGCCGGTGTGGACTCCGGTTTCGTTATCGAGCAGTGGCAGGCCTCGGTTGCCGTAGCTGTTGCCTGCATCGTCGGGTTCCTGGCTTTGAACCTGGTTCGCGGGCGCCAGGGCCGGGTGTGGCAGGCGGTGCGGGACGACCCGGTGGCCGCGGCGGTCTCGGGGATCTCGCCTTCCGGGTCGAAGGTTTCGGCGTTCGTGGTCAGTTCCCTGTTCGCTGCCCTAGCGGGTGCCGTCTTCGCGCAGATCCTCAGTTATGTCGGCCCAGGCGCATTCGCCCTGGGCCTGTCCTTGTCCCTGCTGGTCGGGATCGTCCTCGGCGGCCGCAACTCGCTGATCGGCGCGATGATCGGGGCGGTGATCTTGGTCTGGCTGCCTGAATTCGTCCTCAGCCTGGCAGCGGATCGAGGTTGGGAAGACCAGGTCACCAACAATGCGCCCAACTTCATCTACGGGCTGTTGGTGGTGCTGGTGGTCCTGGCAGCCCCAGGAGGGCTGGTAGGCGGCGTCCAGGACCTAGTGAAACGGGTCACCCGGCGATAACGAATTCGCCGATTTTGCGAAAGCCATTGCCCACAGTGGTGGTTGTGACTAACCTCACCGAAACTGTGCGGTAACCCGTCAGACATGTCGCGCCGCGGCATCGGGTCGATGCAGGCACATTGGGAGGGATCCACGTGGTTAAGGCCTTCGCTACTCGGGCGGTTGCCGTCGGGGCGGTCGCTGCACTCGCTTTCGCAGGGGGAGTCGCACCTGCTTCAGCAGCAGACCCAGGCGTCACCAACAACAAGATCACGCTCGGCATGACGACTCCGTTGACTGGGCCGGCGTCCTTGGGCTACGAGTTCATCGCCCCAGCGGCGGAGGCCTACTTCGAGTACGTGAACGCCAACGGCGGGATCAACGGTCGGGATGTCGATCTGCGCGTCTATGACGACCAGTACAACCCGGCGAAGACCAAGATCGGCACGAACCAGTTGATCAACCGCGATCGCATCTTCGCGATGTACGGCGCCTTGGGCACCCCCACACACTCGGCTGTGGTGCGTGACCTCAACCGTCGCGGCATCCCCGATGTCTTCGTCAATACCGGTGGAGCGAGCTTCGACAACCCGCGTCGCTACCCGATGACCTTCCCGTACTTCCCGTCGTACATCGTCGAGGCCAAGGCGATGGCCTACTACATCGATCGCACTCGGTCCCTGGACAGCAAGAAGCGCTGCCTGATGTACCAAGAGGGCGAGTTCGGTGACGATTCCAAGAAGGGCTTCAAGGCCGCTGGAATGAACTTCGCCGAAGAGGTCTCGTACTTCTCCGGTCAGCAACTCGCCGGCCTGTCCTCGCAGGTCTCCACCTTGAAGTCCGCGGGCTGTGAGCTCGTCGTCTTCTTCGGAGTCACCTCAGCCACCGCTTCGCTGCTCGGTGAGGCGGCCAAGGCTGGCTTCGCCCCGACCTGGATGGTCACCTCGGTGGGCTCCGATCCTGATGTGATCGGCGGGGTCGTCGGCAGCAAGCGCGTCTTGAACGGGGTGTACACCCCGAGCTGGATCACGCCGATCCAAGACACCCGCAACCCGTACGTGCGCCAGATGAAGGTCATCGCCGATCGCGCTGACCTGCCGTGGAACTTCTACACCTACTACGGCATCAATACCGCGTACGTGCTCGCCCAGGCGCTCGATGCAGCTGGTCGGAACCTCACGCGCGAGGGGCTAGTGGAGGCGCTGGAGAACGAATCCCGCAGCTTCCGCTCCGCGGCGGAGGTGCCTTTCCGCATCAACAGCAGGTCCCACCAGGGCCTTACCGGTTTCTACATGGCCCGCTACAACTCCGACATCGAGGCTGAGCGGATCACGAACTACATCATGACCGCGACCAGCTCGGCGTCCGGCAAGGCCAAGCGGGCTACCTTCCGTCAGCCGAACCCGACCCGCAAACTGCTGCCGTAAACGGCGGAGAGGAAAAGAGGATCAACGTGAAGATCAAATTGCCTCGCCGCGCCGTAGCGGCGGTCGCCTCCCTTGGGCTAGTCCTGGTGGCTGTTCCGACCGTGGCACCGGCGGCGAATGCCGCCGATGCCTGCGGTCTCGGGGAAACCTGCACCGGAGCGCTCACCGGGTCGCTCGGCGACTCCGCGTTCCAGATAACGATGCCGCCGGAGTTCAACGGCACTGTCTTGCTGTATTCGCACGGCTATCGCATCGCCCAACCGGTCCCGGCTCAGATCGCAACGGCGCTCCGACTAGACCAGGCGCCGTACTACTCCGAGACCACGGTTCCGGGTATCGGGCCGGCCTATGTGGGTAACGGCATTCCGCAGGTTGCGCCGTCTGCTGCGGCTGCGGCGAACCTGCTCGGCCAGGGGTACGCCCTTGCGGGTGCGGGTTACGCCAACCAAGGATGGGCGGTCGCTGAAGGAGTCGAGGCAGGCCAGAACCTGATCACGCACATCAACTCCGGGGCGATCCAAGGCGTCGATGAGATCATCGCTTGGGGCGATTCCATGGGCGGTCTGATCACCCAGACGCTCGTGGAGAGCAACCCGGGCAAGATCGCCGGCTCGTTGCCGCTGTGCGGGGCGATGGAAGGGCCGTTGCAGGCGTTCAGCACTGCGATGACGGTGCTCTACACCTGGCAGCAACTGATCGACCCGACCCTGACCGTGGCGAACTATGCCCCCGGACAGGCCGGTTACGCCCAGGCTGTAGGTGACCTCGCCAAGGTGTTCGGCACCATCAACGCGGTCGCCTCCGGTGAGGCGACCGTCTCCGCAGCCGGATTCCCGATCGGACAGGCGAATCTGCTGGCGGGACTTATGGCGGGCCTGCCCACCAAGTCGGGCACCTACGACGGCGTCAGCGTGAACCCTGCCGTCGGTGAACTAGGCCTAGGTGCCGCGCTGGCCGGTGGCTTCTCGCCGGTCTCGGCGGGTCAGAACTCGGCTGCAGCCATGCTGCAAAACGTCGCCGCTGCGGCAGCGCTGGGAATTATGGGTCGCTACGAGTTGGAGCAGCGCGTACGCACGATCGGTGGCTTTGCCCCGACCGACAACGCGAACTTCAACAACAACGTTCCCGTGGTCTACAGCAACCTGCTCTCCCAGGAGCAGCGCTTCGAATTCGAGTCCACCTTCGCAGCCGCTGGACCGGGTGTGCTCGATGCCATGTTGAACAAGCTCGATGCCAGCGTTGGCAGCGACACCGCTCGCTTCCCCGCCAACCCGGCGGCGGTGGCGATTGTTGAAGGACTGCCGGCGGCCAAGGCGACCTACAACAAGCCGGCGGTGTTCATCACCACCACGTACGACCCCATCACGCCGGCTGGTAACCAGTTCGAGTTCTTCGAGCGCATGACGGACACCAAGAAGGCACAGCGTGCAGACGACAAGGGCATGTTGAAGGCCGTGGAGTACTTCACGGTGCCGCTGGATCCGGAGTACACGCAGTTCGAGCCCGGCGCCACCGGCCCGAGCGCGACACTGAGTGCGCTAGCGACCGGTGGTTCGGGTGTTGGGCACTGTTCCTTCACCACCGACCAGCTCGTCGGAGCAGTCGGTGCCGTCGCGGGCTTGATCGATGCGGACACCAGGGCAGAGGTTCGGGCCGCCAAGCGCGTCGGCTATCGACCAGCTGGGGTGAACCGCGATCGCCTGTTCGCGCCGCCGCTGCTGAAGCGGCCGTTGGCTACCGCCAACTAACGCACATCCACGAAGGGCCGGTCCGCATGGACCGGCCCTTCGTGCTGTCCGGACTTGGGTCGGGCACTGCCGATTTCGCGGTCGATTTCGCACCCGATTGATCAGGCGGGTCGCCGGTGCCGTACTCTTCGGTCGACCGAAGACCGCTGGTCGCTCGATCAACCGATCGAGTCGAAGGCCCCGCGAAGGCGGGCGGCCCGCGCAGGCGAGTTACGCAGGATCTCCTGCCCTCTTCTGCGCTCGTCGCACCCTCCACGGATCCGAACCAGTCCAGTCATCGGTCCGCAACAGGAGGGAGAACCCATGGCTCGGGAAGACAAGGTGGCGACCGTCGCCGAGATCGCCGATCGCTTCCGGACGTCCACGGCCGCCGTGTTGACCGACTACCGAGGGCTGAGCGTCGCCCAGCTCAAGGAGCTGCGTCGTTCGCTCGGTGGCACAGTCACGTTCTCGGTCGTGAAGAACACGCTCACCAAGCGGGCAGCCGCTGATGCCGGCATCGAGGGCATCGACGATCTGCTCGTCGGCCCCAGCGCCATCGCATTCGTCGAGGGCGATGCCGTCGATGCGGCCAAGGGCATCCGCGATTTCGCGAAGGACAACCCGGCTCTAGTCGTCAAGGGCGGCTACATGGACGGGGCTCTGCTGACCGCGGAGGACTTCGACAAGATCGCGAACCTGGAATCCCGCGAGGTGCTGCTGTCCAAGTTCGCCGGGATGATGAAGGCCAAGCAAGGTCAAGCTGCGGCGTTGTTCGCAGCACCGCTTTCCAAGGCGGCCCGTGCTGTTGGTGCCTTGCAGACCAAGCTCGAGGCCGACCCGTCGGCCGCAGCGAGCGCGCCAGCACCTGCGGCGGATGCACCGGCAGAAGAGGCACCCGCGCCAGAAGCAACAACCGAAGAGGAAACCACCCAGACCCCCGACGCACCGGCTGAGGAAACAGTCGAGGCGGCGGAGACCACCGAGGGCTGACGCCCACCCGGCCCTCGGCCGGAACGATTCG
>CAZJYN010000042.1:0-15644 GCA_964550285.1 uncultured Rubrivirga sp. | reverse complement strand
CCGGCACGGTCGGGATGTTCGCCAATTCATCCGGCGGCAACTCGTAGAGATCCTTATCGACCGGAGCGATCGGCTCGGTCTTGTTCTTGATTCCGTCGAGTCCGGCCATCACGAGCGCGGAGAACGCCAGGTAGGGGTTGCTCGAGGGGTCGGGCACCCGGAACTCCACGCGCTTGGCCTTGGGGTTGTTGCCCGTGACCGGGATGCGGACTGCAGCTGAACGGTTGCGGGCCGAGTACACCAGGTTGACCGGCGCCTCGAAGCCGGGCACTAGCCGGTGGAAGCTGTTGACGGTCGGGTTGGTGAAGGCCAGTACCGCTGGCGCGTGTGCGAGCAAGCCGCCGATGTACCAACGGGCGGTGTCGGACAAACCGCCGTATCCCATCTCGTCGTAGAACAGCGGCTCTCCGCCCTTCCACAGGGACTGGTGGCAGTGCATGCCCGAACCGTTGTCACCGAAGAGCGGCTTGGGCATGAAGGTGGCCGTCTTGCCGTTCGCCCAGGCGACGTTCTTGATGACGTACTTGAACAGCATCACCTGGTCCGCCGCGTGCTGCAAGGTGTTGAACTTGTAGTTGATCTCACCCTGGCCGGCTGTGCCTACCTCGTGGTGGGAGCGCTCCACTTCCAGACCGACCTGCATCAAGGTGGCGACCATCTGATCGCGAAGATCGGCGTAGTGATCGACCGGTGGGACCGGGAAGTAGCCACCCTTGTAGCGGGTCTTGTAGCCGCGGTTGCCGCCCTCTTCTTGGCGACCGGTGTTCCAGGCACCCTCGATCGAGTCGATGAAGTAGTAGCCGGAGTGCTGGTTGGTCTCGAAGCGGACGTCATCGAAGACGTAGAACTCCGCCTCCGGTCCGAAGAATGCGGTGTCGGCGATGCCGGTCGAGGCGATGTAGGCCTCGGCCTTCGCGGCCACGTTGCGCGGATCGCGGCTGTAGGGCTCGTTGGTGAAGGGGTCGCGGATGGAGAAATTCATCACCAGGGTCTTGGCGGCCCGGAACGGATCGATGAAGGCGGTCGCAGGGTCGGGGATTAGCTTCATGTCCGATTCGTGGATGGACTGGAAGCCACGGATCGAGGATCCGTCGAACATCAGTCCGTCTTCGAAGGCCGCCATCCCGAAGGATGAAGCCGGGACGTTGAAGTGCTGCATGATGCCCGGAAGATCGACGAACCGGACGTCCACGAACTCGATGTCGTTGTCCTTGATGTACTTCAGGACCTCATCGGCATTGCTGAACATTTCCACCTCCTGCACTCGCGTGCATCGCCTCGCTCGGTGGCCCGTTGCCACCGGATATGTAGCAGAACCTAGGGAAGCGGGGTATCGGTTCGGTATCCCGATTGTTTCGCCGGTGTTACGTCGCGGCGGGGTACTGCCCGGCGAATACGGTGTCCCCTGTGCAATCCATCGACCCGCAAGCAGGGACTCCTCGCGCCTGGATAGGGCGGCGGATCGCGGCGCTGATCATCGACTGGTTGGCCAGCTTGGCCGTGGCCCGGTTGGTGTTCCCGCAGTTCGGCTACGGCAGCGACAGCGCTGGCTTCGCCACCTTGGCGGTGTTCGCCGTGGAGGTCACCGTGCTCACCTGGCTTACCGGGGCATCCTTCGGCCAGCGGATCATCGGCCTGCGCGTAGTGCCTATCGATGGCGGGCGGCTACCGCTGTGGCGAGCTGCCCTGCGCACCTTGCTGGTGTGCCTGGTCATCCCGGCGGTCGTGTACGACGATCAGGGCCGCGGAATCCATGATCGTCTTGCCGGCACCTACCTGATGCGGGTGCGCTAACGGCGTGCTTGTTTAACGGCGTGCTTGTTTAACGGCGTGCCTGCTTAACGGCGTTGCCGCCGCACCTGGCGCGGGCTCGTCGGCATCGGCCCCTTGGGGATCGGCATGGACTGCTGGACGTTGCCAAGTGCCTCGAGCCGGCGGCGCACCTCGGTCACCTCGCTGCCGCGCAGGTTGCGGGGCAACTTGCTGAGCGTCTTTTGGATCTGACCGAGCGTTATCTGTCCCTCCGCGTTACCGACTTGGATCTCGTAGATCGGGATATCGGGAACCCAACGGGCGGTCTTCTTACGCTCATTGGCCAGCATGTGGCCGACCCGGCTGGGTGCGCCTTCGGAGACCAGGACGACGCCGGGCTTACCCACGACTCGGCTGACCATGTCCTCGCTACGGCTGACGGCGACGGCGGGCGTGACGGCCCACTTGCCGCGCAGTGACTCGACTACCGCGGCGGCCGCTCCCGGCTGGCCCTCGATCCGGGCGTACGCGGCACGTGTTGCCCGGCGGCTGAACCAGAAGGTCGCGGCGAGCAGGCCGAGGGGAAGGGCGATAAGTACGGCGGTGAGCCAGTTGATGAACAGCGCCACGGGCACCGCTATCAAGGCGATGACCAAGAGGACGACGCCGAGGACCTCGGCCCACAGGAACCGGTAGACCCGTTGCGTCATCGACCAGTTCTCGCCGATGGCCTTCAAACTCGAACGGATCTTGCCCATGGAAGCCAGCCTAGTCCGGGGAGCCGACCGTGATCGGATCGCCGGGGCGGATCACCCCGGGACGCTCGACCCATCCGGTCACGCCACGTCGACCGATGGCTGCCTTCGGAAAAGCCTCCGGGCGGCTTCCATACGCCCGTTCCACCATGCCACCGGCGATCGTGCAGGGGGCGTTGGCCCCGCCGAGCATGATCGTTGCACCGGAGGGAAAGACAAGCCGTGTCATGCGGGGCATCGCCGTGAGTTCGGGCAGGCCTGCGGTGCAGATGTTCTCGGCGATCACGCCTGCCGCGATGCGCTCGATTCCCAGTGCCTCGGCGATAAGTGCGAGTTCCGCCTCATCCACCAAGGACAACTGGCGGTGATTGCGGATCGTCGTTCCCCGGGAGAAGACCTTCGCCTGCCGGGTATCGGATGCCATGGTCTCGCCGTGATGACGATCTCCGACGGGGCCACCCCAGTCCAACTCCAGGGCTTGGACCGCACTTGGTTCGGGCTCGGTCGATGGCCACACGTGGGTGGCCAGCACGCGTGGGCTCACGCGAAGGTGATGCTCGCGCGATCACCGCTGGCGCGGGCCTGCAGTGCCTGCTCGTACAGGCGCCCGGCTCGGTAGCTCGAGCGCACCAGGGGCCCGCTCATCACACCGGAGAAACCGATATCGGTCGCGAAGTCGGCGAGCTCGACGAATTCCTCGGGCTTGACCCATCGCTCCACCGGATGATGGCGCGGGGAGGGCCGCAGGTACTGCGTGATCGTGACCAATTCACAGCCGGCTTCGTGCAGATCGCGCAGCGCTTGCTCGACCTCCTCGATCGTCTCGCCCATGCCCAAGATCAGGTTGCTCTTGGTGACCAAGCCGACGGCCCGTGCCTGGGTTAGGACGTCCAGGCTGCGTTCGTAGCGGAAAGCCGGACGGATCCGCTTGAAGATCCGCGGGACCGTTTCGACGTTGTGCGCCAAGACCTCGGGTGCGGCATCGAAGACCTTGCCGAGCAAGTCCGGGTTGCCGGAGAAATCCGGGATCAGTAGTTCGACCTTCGTACCGATTCCCAGCGCGTGGATCTGGCGTACCGTCTCGGCGTACAACCACGAGCCTTCGTCGTCGAGGTCGTCGCGGGCAACGCCGGTGACCGTTGCGTAGCGAAGGCCCATGGTGTTCACGGACTCAGCGACGCGCCGCGGTTCGTCGGTGTCCAGCGCTTGCGGCTTGCCGGTGTCGATCTGACAGAAGTCGCAGCGCCGAGTGCACTGCTCACCGCCGATGAGGAACGTGGCTTCCTTGTCCTCCCAGCATTCGAAGATGTTGGGGCAGCCTGCTTCTTGGCACACGGTGTGCAGGCCCTCGGACTTCACCAGTTCCTTGATGCGGGTGTATTCCGGGCCGGTACGCATCGTTGTCTTGATCCACGGAGGCTTGCGCTCGATGGGGACCTCGGCGTTGCGCGCCTCGATGCGCAACATCTTGCGGCCGCCTTCGTCGGTACCGGCGTACACGCTCATGCTGACCCTCCTACGAGCATCGAAAGGCGCTCCTCGACAACAGGCAGGGTGTCATGAACCGACACATCCCGCCCGAGTTCGGCGCTCAGTGAGGTGACACTGGCATCGGAGATACCGCACGGAACGATCCGATCGAAGGCACCGAGGTCGCAATCGCAGTTCAGCGCGAAGCCGTGCATGGTCACGCCCTGGGCCACACGGATACCGATCGCGGCGATCTTGCGAGCTGGACCCCGCTCATCGGCGGGCACCCACACGCCACTACGACCCTCGATCTGCGTGCCGTGTACCCCGAAGTGCGCGCACACCTCGATCAGCATCTGCTCGATGCGCCGTACGTAAGCGACCACGTCGATCGGGTCCGGCAGTCGCAGGATCGGATAGCCGACTAGCTGACCAGGGCCGTGCCAGGTGATCTTGCCGCCGCGGTCGACGTCGACCACGGGGGTGCCGTCGAATGGTCGCTCGAAGTCCTCGGTGCGTCGTCCTGCGGTGTAGACGGCCCTGTGCTCGAGCAGTAGGACGGTGGAGTCCGCTCCGGCGACCACGCTGGCGTGCACGCCACGCTGCAGGTCCCAGGCCCGTTGGTAGTCCACGGCGCTCTCGCCGAACCCGACGCGTTCGATGTGCACGACCGATTCGGGAATGCTCGACGGGGCGGACATCATGCGACCACCCTACGTTCGTCCGGCTTGCGGATCCCGAGCCGGTGCAACGCACAGTCGGCGGCGCGACGTCCGCTGACCATCGCGCCCTGGATGCTGGCAGTTGCCCGGTGATCCCCGGCGATGAGCACCGGCTCGTCGAACCTGGGTGCAGCAAGGCTCAGCGGACCGCGCATCGACGGTAGCGCGTATTCGATGGGGTAGGCCGCAAGGACTTGCCACGACGACGTATCCACCGAATACAAGCGGCTTAGCTGCTCGCGGACCTGTTGTTCTCGTTCGGCATCGGCACCCAGGGCCGATGTCGAGACCAGCACTTGTCCGTCCGGTGCGTAGCTGGGGACCGAGTAGGTCAACGGCACGGTGTTGATCACCGGCCCACTGCGCTGCGCTTCGACGGTGATGACGCTTCGGCCTCCGGCCAGCGGTCGGGGTAGCTCGCTTGCGGCCACCGTGTGGTACCAGGTGGTGACCGAGTTGCCTGCGGTCACGATCCCCGCATCGGGCAGCAACTTCGTGGTGTGGGGGGCGTCGGTGGCCACGATCACCACGCTGGCCTTCATGCGTCCGGCGTCGGTGTCTACGAAGTCGGCGCCCACAGCCGTAGCGGGAGTGGATAGCAGTACCGATCCAGGTGGCAGGGCGTCGTGGAGTTGTTCAGGGATCGCCTGCATGCCCGCGGCCGGCAGGGATGGTGTGCCCTTGACGAAACTGGCTAACACCGCATCCATGAAACGACGCGATGTCATGAGGCGCGGCTCGAGGAACACTCCGGTCAGGAAAGGCTTGAGCACCTGGTCTATTACCGTTGCGTCCAAGCCGGCTCGCGCTAGGGCCACCTGCGCTGGTTCGTCGGCGCGCTCGTCGAACTGTGCACCGTGCAGCTTGGATACTTGCCACGCGTAGGCCGCGAAGCTCGCCTTCCCGCGTAGGGTTCCCGCGGCTGAGGACAGCGCCGATAGGTGCCAGTTGCGCGGGGATCGTGGATCGCCGAGATGGACGACGTTGCGGCCGTTGCGGGTGCGACGGACGATGTCCATGCCCCGCACGAGTCCGTGCAGATCAAGGGCCTGGTGGTCCAGGACGCGGGCAGCTTCGGGGTAGGCGGGGTTGTAGAGCTGGAAGCCCCGATCGAGGGTGAATCCGTCGACGTGATCGCTGCGGACCCGACCACCGACCGCGTCCTTCGCTTCGACGACCCGGACATCCGCGCCGTAGATCGCGAGTTGGCGGGCGGCCGCGAGACCGGCGAGGCCCGCTCCGACGATGACGACGTCGTGCTTGTTGGCCATCGGTTCGCAGTTCTTCTGGTCTACTGATCCAGCGCGGTGCGGATGGCCGATTCCACATTGGGGTCCTGCCAAGTGAAGCCGGCGTCGGCGAGCACGGCGGGCAAGACGCGCGCGCTACCGAGGACTTCGGTGGAGAACTCACCAAGCACGGCCTTGAGTGCGAACGCCGGGACGGCGAACAGGGTCGGGCGGCGAAGGACCCGCCCCATCGCCTCGGTGACCGCGGCGTTGGTAACCGGATCCGGGCCGGTCAGGTTCACCGGGCCGGAAAGTTCGCTGTTGTCGATCAGGTAGGTCAGCGCCGCTACTTCATCGCGCAGCGAGATCCACGACCAGTATTGGCGCCCGGATCCGAGCTTGCCGCCGAGTCCGGCCTTGAAGATCGGGAACAGCCGCTGCCAGGCGCCACCCTTGGAGGAGACGACGAGTCCGGTGCGTGCGTGCGTGACGCGTATTCCGGCTTCGCGAGCCGGATCGGCTGCGGCCTCCCATGCGCGGACGACGTCGGCGAGGAAGCCGGTGCCCGCCGGTGCGGACTCATCGACCGCCTGATCACCGGTATCGCCGTACCAACCGATGGCCGAGCCGGCCACGAGTGCCCGCGGGCGTGGATCGAGCGCGACCATCGCGTCGACGATGGTGCGCGTGCCGTCGACGCGGCTGTCGAGGATGGTGCGCTTGTAGGAGTCACTCCAGCGTCGATCGCCCACTCCGGCGCCCGCAAGATGTACTACCGCATCGACACCTGCCAGCCCTTCCAGATCGACGGTGCCCGCCACCGGATCCCACTGCACCTCGTCGGGGGCCACCGCCGCTCGGCGGACGAGCCGCAGGACTTCATCGCCGCGCGCACGCAGGTGGGGGACGAGGGCTGAGCCGATGAGGCCGGATGCTCCGGTGACCGCGATCTTCATAACCCAAGCATGACGTATGCGCCCCGATCAGGCGAAGACGGTGAAGATGCCAACGCCCACGGCCTGCACGACCAACAGGTTCACCACGTTGCTGGCCATCAGGTTGTGCATCACCTCGGAGTTGCCATCGGTTCCGGCCTTGCGGTGTGCGGCGTAGGAGGAGAAGAACGTGGTCAGTTCGGGCAGGCTGGTGGCGATGGCGGTCAAGATGCCGAGCACGACGGCGGGAACGGCGAAGGCGACGCCGAGTTCGAAGACCGAATCGCCGAGGATGTCCCCGAGGATGTACAGCCCCACGATCCCGGCGATCAGGATGGCGATCTGGATGGCGATCTTGGCTTTGCTGTTGCCGTCGGGGAAGGGGCGCACCGCGTCTTCCCCCTCGACCGGTGCCGGGGCTTCATGCCGCCCGCGCATCACCCGCAGGTAGGCCAGGTACCCGGCGAATAGCGCGATGCCGCTCCACAGTGCGGTGTCTTGACCGGTGACCAGCAGTGCGATGGGAACGACGATGCTGCCGAGGACGATTGCCTGCTCGAAACGGAACTCCTTGCCTCCGAGATTGCCCATCTGCTTGAACCACAATGCGGCGACGGTCGCCAGGAGGACGTTGATGATGTTGCTGCCGAGGATGTTGGTACTGACCACGGTGAACAATCCGGTGGCGGCAACGAAGATCGTGGCGACGAGTTCCGGGGCGCTGGTGAGGTATCCCAGCATCTGGCCGGTTGCGGACCGGGAGAAGTTCGCTGCGCGCGCGAGCTTTTGCGCCGGCTCGTAGAGGCCGAAGCGAGCCACCGCGATGATGCCGACCATCGAGCCGGCGAACCATAGTGCGGTGACGAGCATGGGCGTCCTTCCTCCCAGGGCGGGAGTGGTCGGGGTGGGACCCGGTGAGCCTAGTTGGCTAGCCGCCTAGCTCGGCGTCGAAAGCGCCGGCCTCCAAACGATCCTTCACGGCCGTGAGGAATCGCGCGGCGTCGGCACCGTCGACGATCCGGTGGTCGTAGGACAGCGCTAGGTAGACCATCGAACGGATCGCGATGACGTCCTGCCCGTCGTCGCTGATCACCACGGGGCGCTTGACGACCGACCCGGTTCCCAAGATCGCCACCTGCGGCATGTTGATGATGGGGGTGTCGAACAGTGCGCCGCGGCTACCGGTGTTGGTGACCGTGAAGGTGCCACCGGAGAGCTCATCGGGTGCCACCTTGTTGGTGCGGGTGCGCTCGGCGAGGTCGGCGATCCGGCGGGCGATCCCGGCGATGTTCAAGTCGCCGGCATCGCGGATGACCGGGACGAGCAATCCGCGATCGGTATCGACGGCGATGCCGAGGTTCTCAGAATCCGGGTAGGTGATCGTGCCCGCAGCGAGATCGATCGAGCTGTTTATCTGCGGGTAGACCTTCAGGGCCTCCACTGCGGCCTTGCAGAAGAACGGAAGGAAGGACAGGTTCACCCCCTCGCGGGCTGCGAAGTCCGCTTTCGTGCGCTGGCGCAGTGCGGCGATCCGGGTGACGTCCACTTCCACCACGGTCGTCAACTGCGCACTGGTTTGCAGCGACTCGACCATGCGCTCGGCGATCACGCGGCGCAACCGGCTCATCTTCTCGGTGCGCCCGCGCAGCGCGGACGGCTCGCTGGGGGCAACTGTTGCGGCCGGCACGGCGGGCGCCGATTCGCTCGCAGCCGGCGGTGCAGCGGCGCTCTTCTTGGCCTCCACGGCGGCTAGGACATCGGCCTTGCGGATCCGTCCGCCGACGCCCGAGCCGGAAATGGTGGCTAGGTCGATGTCGTTATCAGCAGCGAGCTTGCGCACCAGCGGCGTGACGTACACACCGGACGCGGCCGCCGCGGCCGGCGCTGGAGTCACAGGCGCAGCGGGCGTAGCGGGCGCAGCAGGAGTTGAAGTGACAGGCGCAGCGGGCGCAGGCGCAGCAGGAGCTGGAGTCGCAGGCGCAGCGGGCGCAGCAGGAGCTGGTGCAGGAGCAGCCCCCGCACCGGTGGCGATACGGGCGACCTCGGCGCCGACTTCGACGGTGCCGTCGGCCTCGACGGCGATGGAGGTCAAGACTCCCGATGCCGGTGCGGGGATCTCGGTGTCGACCTTGTCGGTCGAGATCTCCAGGAGTGGTTCGTCGGCTTGCACGTTCTCGCCCACGGCCTTCAACCAGCGCGTGACGATGCCTTCGGTGACGCTCTCGCCGAGCGCCGGAAGGGTGACAACGATCTCCTCGCCGCCACTGGCGGCTGCCGGAGCGGCAGGTGCAGGAGCCGGAGCAGCAGGCGCAGGCACGGGCGCGGACTCTTGCGCGGGCTCGGGTGCGGTTTCCGGTGCGGGTGCCGGCTCTGCGGCCGGCGCCGCGGGCGCGGCACCCTCGGCTGCGCCGCTTGCTTCGTCGGGCTCGCCGATGACGCCGAGGACACCACCGACCTCGACTACGGCATCTTCATCGGCTGCGATGGAAAGCAGGACGCCGGATGCTGGCGCCGGGATCTCGGTGTCGACCTTGTCGGTCGAGATCTCAACGAGCGGTTCGTCGGCCACGACCTGATCCCCCACGGCCTTCAACCAACGGGTGATGGTGCCCTCGGTGACACTTTCGCCGAGTTGCGGCAGGGTCACGGTGACCGGCATGTGTGCTCCTTATCGAGTCTTGCGTAACGATTTTCGCGTGAACTACGAGTGGGCGTGCAGCGGTTTACCCGCGAGTGCCAGGTGCGCTTCGCCCATCGCCTCGTTCTGCGTGGGGTGGGCGTGGATCAACGTGGCGACGTCGTCGGGGTAGGCCTCCCAGTTGACGATCAGCTGCGCTTCCCCGATCTGCTCGCCGACGCGCGAGCCGACCATGTGCACGCCGATGACCGGGCCGTCCTTTAACTCGATGAGTTTGATGAAGCCGGTTGTGGCGAGGATCTGGCTCTTGCCGTTACCGCCGAGGTTGTACTCGTAGGCGGTGATTGCATCGGCGCCGTGCGCTTCGATGGCCTCTGCTTCGGTGAGTCCGACGCTGGCGACCTCCGGCTCGCAGTAGGTCACGCGCGGGATGTTGATGTCCGGGACTACGACCGGGTTCATCCCGGCGATCTCCTCGGCCACGAAGATCCCGTGCTGGAATCCGCGGTGGGCCAACTGCAGGCCGGGCGTGATGTCGCCGACGGCGAACACGCCGGGCAGGTTGGTGCGCAGCCGCTCGTCGACGAGAACCCATCCGCGTTCCATCGCCACGCCTTGCTCGTCGTATCCCATGCCCTCGGTGTTCGGTCCACGGCCGACCGCGACGAGCAACAGATCGGCGTCCAACGTGGTGCCATCTTCGAGCGAGACGTGCACGCCGGACTCGTCTTGCGTCGCTCCTGCGAAACGCACGCCCAAGGACAGTTCGATGCCCCGCTTCTTGTAGGCGCGCTCGAGGGCCTTGGAACAGGCTTCGTCCTCGTTCGGCACCAGATGCGGCAGTGCCTCGACGATCGTGACTTCGGATCCGAAGGACTTCCATACGCTGGCGAACTCGACGCCGATCACCCCACCGCCGAGCACGATCACCCGCTCGGGAACGTAGTCCAGGCCGAGCGCCTGGTCGGAGGTCATGATGCGTCCGGAGATCTCCAGCCCGGGCAGCGACTTGGCGTAGGACCCGGTGGCGAGTACGAGGTTCTCACCGGTGTACTGCTCGCCGTCGACCTCGATGGTCTTCGGGCCCACCATCCGGCCGTAGCCCTCCACGACGGTCACGCCGCGGGACTTGATCAGGCCCTGCAGACCCTTGTACAGGCGGCCGACGACGCCGTCTCGGTACTTGTTCACCTGCGGCATGTCGATGCCCTCGAGCGCGGCGCGCACCCCGAAGGACTCCGACTCCCGCGCGGAGTCGGCCACCTCCGCCGCGTGCAACAAGGCCTTGGTGGGGATGCACCCGCGGTGCAGGCAAGTCCCGCCGAGCTTGTCGGCGTCGATGAGGGTGACGGACTGTCCGAGTTCTGCGGCACGAAGGGCGCAGGCGTATCCGCCACTACCCCCTCCGAGAATGACGAGATCTGTGTGGGGCACCGTGCTCACTCCTGTTCGTGTGCGGTGTGCCCATCCTTCCACCGACGCTTCGTCGGCGGAACATCAGTCCCGGTTGTTCACCCGCGGGCCATTTCCTCGGCTAGGGCGACGAAGGCGCGAACGCCCGCTCCGGTGCCGCCCTTGGGCGTGTACCCGTAGGCGCTCTTTTCGTTGTAAGCCGGCCCGGCGACGTCGATATGCACCCAGGACTGACCCTCGGGGATGAACTCGGCGAGGAAGACCCCGGCGGAGAGCATCCCGCCGAGGCGATCGCCGATGTTCGCGATGTCGGCCGTGGCCGAATCCAGCGAGGCCCGCAGGTCCTCCGGGAGCGGCATCGGCCACATGGCCTCACCGGCGGTGGTCGCGGCGGCGACCACCTGCTCGCGGGCGTCGTCGTCGTTGGCCATGACGCCAGCGGTCCGCGCACCGAGGGCTATTCGTTGCGCGCCGGTCAGCGTGGCGATGTCGACGATCAAGTCGGGGGATTCCTCGACGGCCATGCCCAGTGCATCGGCCAGGATCAACCGGCCCTCGGCGTCGGTGTTGAGCACCTCCACTGTCGTGCCGCTGTATGTCGTCAGGACGTCGCCGGGTCGCTGCGCAGTACCGCTGGGCATGTTCTCCGCGGCCGGCACCCAGCCGGTGACCTGGATCGGCAGTTCGAGCGCCGCGATGGCGCGAACCGCACCGATCACGGCGGCGGCACCGGACATATCGGCCTTCATCTCGTCCATGTTGGCCGCGGGCTTGATGGAGATGCCGCCGGTATCGAAGGTGACTCCCTTGCCCACCAGCGCCAGATGTGCGCTCGCCCCGCGTGGTGCGTAGGTCATCTTGACCAGCCGTGGGGGCCGCGAGGAGCCCTTGCCGACTCCGAGGATTCCCCCGCAGCCGTCATTTTCCAACGCCTTCTCGTCCCACACCTTCACCTTCACCGGCAGATCGGCGACGGCGTCCTTGGCCGCCTGGGCGAGATCGGCGGGGGCGAGTGCATTCGGGGGAGTGTTGATCAGGTCGCGGGTCAGCGCGACGGCATCGCCGATGGTCTCGGCGCGCTCTATCGCCGCCCGGGCGTCGGCCCCGCTTGCGCAGATGGCCACCGTCTTCACCGGTGACGTGGGCTCGGACTTGTACTCACCGAAGCCGTATGCGGCGAGACGGGCAGCCATGGCAACGCAAGCCAGCGTCTGTTCGTCGTCGTCGGGCAGGGCGATCGCGACCTTGCGCTTGCCGGTTGCCCCACGCACCGCGTTGCCTATCGCTCGTCGCAGTTTCTCGCCATCGGTGTCCTTGCGCCGATCGCCGAGGCCCACACCTACCACCGCACCGGCCTTGATGCCCGTGGGCGAGGGGATAGTCGTGGTCTCCCCGGCCTTACCCGTGGCTCCGACCGCCTGCAGCCCTTCGGCGACCTTGGTCGATTGCGCCGGGGTGAGTCCGAGCGCGTGGACGGTGATCTTCTTGCCGCGCCCGGGTGCGATGGGAACGAGGAGGACATCGGCGGTGGTGGCTGCTGGTTTCGTGGTGGCGAAGCTGAGAATCGACATGCCCGGAACTGTAATCCGCGGACCGGTCGGATGCCTCCCGGCTACCGTCGGCCCATGCTGCAGCGCACCCCGCTCTATGACCGGCACGTTGCGCTTGCGGCGAAGACGGCCGACTTCGGTGGCTGGGAGATGCCGATCGAGTACTCCGGGACCGTCGCCGAGCACACGGCGGTGCGCGAAGCGGTGGGCATCTTCGATGTCTCGCACATGGGCAAGATCGCCATCCACGGGCCTGGTGCTGCGGCTTTCGTGAACTCGGTCGTGGTGAACGACCTTGATCGCATCGGCGACGGGCAGGCGCAATATTCACTTCTATGCAACGACGCCGGTGGTGTCATCGACGATCTGTTGGTCTACAAGTGGAACGACGACGCCGTCTACGTGGTACCCAACGCCGCCAATTCGGCGACCGTCGTTCAGGCCTTCAGTCAAGCGGCACCGGCGGGAATAACCGTCGATGATCAACAGCCCACCCACGGCATCGTGGCGGTGCAGGGTCCGCAGTCCGCGGCCGCGCTCGGCGATCTGGGGTTCCCGACCGACATCGACTACATGGCCTTCACGATGTGCGAGTGGCACGGCGCACCGATAACGGTGTGCCGTTCGGGATACACCGGTGAACTCGGCTACGAACTCATCGCCCCGAACGCGGTGCTCGCTGATCTGTGGGAGGGCCTGCTGGCCGCGGTGGAATCGCGCGGTGGTGCTGCTGCCGGGCTCGGCGCACGCGACACCTTGCGCACCGAGATGGGCTACCCGCTGCACGGCCAGGACATCTCACCGACCATCACTCCCGTGGAGGCCGGCCTGGGTTGGGCGATCGGCTGGGACAAAGATTCCTTCCCGGGCAAGGACGCGCTCGTGGCGCAACGCGAAGCAGGCCCGGGCCGGCGCCTGCGTGCTCTCCGTGCCAAGGAGCGGGCTATCCCGCGCGCGCACATGCAGGTATTCGACGCGGGCTCCACGAACGACGACGCCTCTCGCGACGCCGCCGACGCCGCCGACGCCCAGCCCATCGGCGAGGTAACCAGCGGCACGTTCTCCCCGACCCTGAAGCAGGGCATCGCGCTCGCGCTCATCGACCCGTCCGCCTCCGTGGGCGAGGAAGTCCTCGTCGATGTGCGTGGCAAGAGAGTGCCGTTCGTGGTCGCGAAGGCACCGTTCGTGCCGAGCCACGTGCGCTAGTTCTCTTTAGTCGGCTACCCGCCGGCCGGGGATTCGTCGTCGGGCATTGCGATGTGCGCCGAGTCCGCCCCTTCCACAACGTCCAGCATCGCGAGTACGGCTCGCACACCGGCGGTGCCGCGCCCATCGAGGTGCAGGTCCAACGCTGGGCGGCTCGGCAATTCGGCCTGCGCACGATCGATGGCCGGGTCGGTGCAACTCACCGCAGGCAGCCACCATTGCCCGATCCCCGGTTCCTCGATACCGGCCTGCAGGGCAGCGGCGTGGGCGATTACTCCGTCGAACAGCACCGGCGTGCGGCGCTCGCTGCACCGGATGAACGCGCTGGAAAGCGCGGTTACCACGGGGAACTCGGCGCCACCTGCTCGCGCATCGCGGATTGCAGCGACGCTGCGCATCCAGGTGAGGTCATCCATCTCGGGTGCTTGCGCGAAAACGGCCGCAGCGTTCGATCCGGTATTCGCGGCGATAGTTGCTCGCGCGGCGATGTCAGCTTCGTCGTCGCCTTCGCAGTGGATCACCATCAGCGTGGATCCGGCATCGATCGCGCGGTCGAGCGCGGTGATCACGTCCGTCTCGTCACCCGTGGGCTCTAGCCAGTGGACCTGCATTTCCGCGCGCGGGCGGTGCTCCTGCCACCACGACGCCAAGCGCGCCAGGTCCCCGCTGAGGGAGTGAGCCGATTCAGACGGCGGATCTTCGGTGGGCACGAACGCACCGTAGGGCGTGCTCACCCGCTGAGCTCCCCACGCAGTCGTTGCAGGGATTTGTGGAGCAGGCGTGAGACGTGCATCTGCGATACGCCGACGCGCTCGGCGATCTGCGATTGGGACAACCCGTCGAAGAAGCGCAGCGTGACGATTTCCCGTTCGCGTTCGGGAAGGACGGCGAGCAGTGCCTGCGTTGCTTCCCGATCCTCGACCTGGCCCAGGTGCGCATCGATGTCGCCGATCCGGTCAGCGAGTGGAACCTCTTCGGGTGATTGCGCAGTGAGCGACTGGGTGCTGCGTGCATGGCTGATCTCTAGGGAATCCAGGACATCCTGGGCATCCACCCCGGCTCGTTCCGCGATCTCCGCCACGGTCGGGGAGCGGCCCAGTTCCTGGGCGAGGGCATCGTGGGCCTGATCGATGCGTCCGCGCATCTCCTGCGCTCGGCGCGGCACCTTCAACGCCCAGGTGGTGTCCCGGAAGTGACGGCGAATGGCCCCGGTGATGGTGGGAACGGCGTAGGTGGTGAAGGCGGCTCCCTTCGACGGATCGAATCTGTCGACCGCCGAGATCAGGCCCAGGCTTCCTGCCTGCACTACGTCGTCCATTGGTTCACCACGGTCGGCGTAGCGACGCGCGATGTGCCGCACGAGGGGAAGGTGCATCTCCACTAACTCGTCGCGGATCATCGACCGCTCGGCATCGGAGGTCTGTTCAGCACGCAGCCGTTCGAAGAGTTCGAACTCGGCCTGCTGACGAGCCTGGGCGCTGGAAGACGTCACGGCGAAGACTCAGGCCGGCACCGAATGTTCGCGCGCCAGCGACCAGTGCATCGTCAAGTCCCCATCGACGATTTCGCGATCGAGGTCGCCGACTAGGGCGGTGAGTACCGTCCAGGAGAAGGCCTCGGGTTCGGGGGCCGAAGTCGCGTTTGTGGCACAGGAGAGCAATGCGTGGAAGGTGTGCCCCTCGACCCACAGGCGGCCATGCACCCGGGCGTCGGTGCTCGCGTGCATGATCAGGTAGGCGGCTGCTTCATCGATGGCGAGTCGGACGTCCTCGATCTGATCGACAGTGAGGTCGGCCCGGGTCGCCACCGCAGCCGCGACTGTGCGGGCAATCGCCATATTGGCGGTGTCTGCCGGGAAGCCGACCTCCACGACATCGGCGGGTGCTTCGATCATGACCGGCATTCAACCATTGCCGAAGTCGTCCCGGGTGCAGTTCGCTGCTAGGCGACTAGTTCACTTCGCGCTTGCGACGG
>CAZJYN010000041.1:4017-15663 GCA_964550285.1 uncultured Rubrivirga sp. | reverse complement strand
ATGCTTTCGAATACCTACGACGCGAGAACGCCCACTTCACCATCCACGCGGGAGAGGCCTTCGGCCTTCCCTCGATCTGGGAAGCGATCCAGTGGTGCGGAGCCGATCGTCTCGGTCACGGGGTGCGCATCATCGACGACATCGACACCACCGACCCGAATAACCCGCAACTGGGCAAGCTCGCCGCCTACGTCCGGGACAGAAGGATCCCCTTGGAGTTGTGTCCCTCGAGCAACGTGCAAACCGGCGCCGCCGCCTCCATCGCCGAGCACCCGATCGGGCTGCTGCGCAGCCTCAACTTCCGGGTCACCTTGAATACCGATAACCGCCTGATGTCCGGCACCTCCATGACCCGGGAGATGGAACTGTGCTGTGAGGCCTTCGATTGGACCCTCGATGACCTGCAATGGCTAACAGTGAACGCAATGAAGAGCGCGTTCCTGCCGTTCGATGAGAGGCTGGACATCATCAACAACAAGATCAAGCCGGCCTATGCCGAACTCAAGGCGGAATTGAAGGCACAACAAGCAGCGATCAGTTAGGAAACGGGAGGAACGAAATGGCGGTCATGGAAGCGCTAGCCGAGGGTCACGAGCGGGTCGAGGACCTGCGCGAGGAACTCGACAAGGTGCGCGACGCACTCGACAACACCGATGCCGTCCTCGGCGTAGCCGAAGACGGGCTCGAGCTCGCCGAGGAAGCCCTCGAGGAGGCCCGATCGGCCATGCCGGTCATCATCACCGTCACGGTAGTGGTCACGGCCGTGGTTGTCGGTGCCTACTTCTGGCGCAAGCGCAGCAAGGCTAAAGACGAGCAGTAGTTGGTGAGACGTCGCTGGCGCGATGACCACGAGGTCTTCGTCAAACAGCGCCCCGATTCAACCGCCGAGGCCTACGCATACGAGGCGCGAAGCCTCGCCTGGCTCCGCGATGCGCAAGTCGAGAACGAGGGGTGCTCGGTGCCCTGGGTGCGGGAGGTCGGCACCGATCGGCTAACCCTGGACTTCATCCCGACCACGGCTCCCACAACGCAGGCCGCACGCACCTTCGGCCAGCAACTCGCCCGCACGCACCAAGCAGGCGCCGAGGCGTTCGGGCAGTTGCCACCGGAAGCGACAGCGTCCTTCATCGCCGATCTGCCCCTGCCGGAAGGGACCTGGGAGACCTTCGGGTCCTTCTATGCCCAAGCCCGGCTCCGACCACTCGCTGAAATAGCCAAGGGAAGGCGAGCGCTCACCACCACCGAGCACGCGATCATCATCGAACTCGCGGAGCAGTTGGAAACCGAGGACCCACACCTGCTCGGCCCGCCCGAACCGATCGCCCGGCTGCACGGGGACCTGTGGAGCGGCAACGTGCTGTGGCGAAGAAGAGATGCCGTCCTGATCGATCCGTCCGCTCACGGCGGTCACCGCGAATCCGACCTAGCGATGCTCGCGCTGTTCGGACTGCCGTTGCTCGATGAGGTGCTGGAGGCGTACGACGCAGAATGGCCGCTGGCACCCGGATGGCTGCATCGTGTTCCCCTGCACCAGGTCTACCCACTATTGGTGCACACCATCCTCTTCGGCGGCAGCTACGGTTCCGCCGCTGCGAGGGCCGCCAAGACTGCGCTGGTTACCGTCTCCCCGTGAATATCCGCACGACTACCCCTGAGCAGACTCCCACCAGGATCCGCCACCGCGGCGCCTACCTGGAGATGCTCATCGGCTCGATCATCGGACTGATCGCCTCCTTCGTGCTGGCGGTCGATGCGCTCGAACTCGCCGCCAACCCCAACGCCGTCTTCAGTTGCGACATCAGCGCCAAGATCTCCTGCGGAACCGTCGGTTCCACCTGGCAGGCCAATTTGTTGGGCTTCCCCAACGCCTACCTCGGCCTGATCAGCGAGCCGGTGGTTATCACCGTCGCCATCGCGGCCCTTGGCGGTGTTGCGTTCCCGCGCTGGTTCATGCTCACCGCGCAGGCGTTCTACTCGATCGGCTTCGCCTTCGCCTACTGGTTGTTCTTCCAGTCCTACTTCGTGATCGGAGCGCTATGCCCGTGGTGCTTGACCATCACGGTCACCACCACCTTGGTGTTCTTCTCCATCACCCGGGTAAACATCCTCGATGGCAACCTCAGGTTCGGCACTGCAACAGCCAGAGTCCAATCACTGGTCAGAAGCTGGGTGGACGTCTACCTGATGGTCATCATCCTGGCGGTCTTCACCGCGATGGTGGCGGTGCGCTACCTCTAACGACGCAGAACTTCGAACGCGCATCGGGTGCCCGGCGCGCGCGATAGTCGTGCATCCGAGGTGATGAGTGGGACTTCGTAGGCCTCAGCTAGTGCAACGTAGGCGGCGTCATACATCGTCATGTTCGCGGAAAGTTCAAGCATCCGTGGCAGGACATGCAACCACTCGTGGCGTGATACGGGTAGTCGAGGGATGCGCAGCGATTGAGTGACGAATTGCCGGTCGTCGAGTGCCTGTGCAAGCCAGATATTCCGCAAACCGTTCGCCACTTCAGCATCGAAGTGTGTGGGTGCCAACAATTCGTCGAATTCGAACACAGCCTGCTGCGCATGTCCCTCGACTAGCCAGTCGACTGCCACGCTGGCGTCGATCACCGCTTGCTTCATGTTGCGTCTTCATCACGAGACTTGCGGATCGCCGCAACGATCATGTCCGAACTGATGCCGCTTGGTTCGAGGCCTTCGAGTGCCGCGGCTAGGGCTTTTTCGAGTGGGGTTCTCTGGGCAATCGCGTGCAGTTCGTCCCGAAGGAAGCGCTGAAGGGATTGGCCCTTCAACTCGGCTTGCTCCTTGAGCCGTTGGTTGTCCTCTTCGGAGACGTCCCTGATCGTGATCACCGTCATGCATGCATTATGCATGCACTAAGTGACATTTGCACCCGAGCGGCGGCCCAGCAGCCGATCCACGGCCCAGAACAGCAGCCCGATCACGATGCCCAGCACCGCCACTCCCGCGATGTTGATCAGCACCTCTGGCATCCCGTAGACAGCCACATTGATGAAGCCGTACGGATAGGCATCGATGAATTGCCCGCGGATGAGCGTGTAGACCGCCCAAGTGATCGGAATGATCAAAGCGGTGAACACTGAGACGAAGGTCAGTTGCCGCCGGGGGCCGACGAGCAACCACAAGAACACGGTCATCACCGGCACGATGTAGTGCTTGATCGAGTTCACGATGATGTCCAGGCCCTCCACCTGGGCATCGGGAGCCAGCACGATCGCGTAGATCAACCCGGTGATCGAGATCATCACCAAGGAGTCCATTCGGATCGCGGACCACAGGCCTCCGCTGCGATCTGGATTGCGAGCGAGCATGGTCAACACGATCGCCACGATCAGGTTGCTCAAGTTGGTGAAGTAACTGGCCATGTCCAGGAGGCGTCCGGGAAGGCCGGCGATTCCGGCCGGATTCGAGCCCAGTGAGTTAGGGAAATCGATGTCGGGGGGATAGACATTGAAGGTGGTGAGCACCAAGCCGAAGATCAAGCCGAACCAGGTGATCCCGGCCGCAATGGCATAGATTCGACGCGTAGTCATTTCCGGATGCTAGGCGATGCCACTCATATCCCCACGGGAAGCCACACCGTTTTCGTTTCGACGAATGACCGCATTCGGTCCAGTGACGGTGGTGACATCCAATCTGCACCGGACCGAGGCGCCTGGACTCGCTTCACGGTGCCGGCTGCCTGTCGTTCTAGTTCGGCAGCGACCGATTCGTCCACGATGCCGGTGAGGTCGAGTGCGTTGACGTCTGCGTGTTCGGCCAGCCAGGGCATGACCTCTGCGGGTGCGCCGGTGAGGATATTCACCACGCCGCCGGGGACGTCGGAAGTGGCGAGGCATTCAGCGAGGGTGATCGCGGGAATCGGGGCTGATGGGCTCGGCATAACAATCACTGCATTGCCGGTCGTGATGATGGGTGCAATGACGCTCACGAGTCCCAGGATGCTGTGGTCCTGAGGCGCGACCGCTGCGACAACGCCTGTCGGTTCGGGGATGGAGAAGTTGAAGAAGGGTCCTGCCACCGGGTTGGTGTTGCCTATGGCTTGGGCGTACTTGTCGGCCCAGCCGGCGTACCAGACCCAGCGGTCGATGGCGGCGTCCACTGCAGCCGCGGCCTTCTTAGTGGATAGGCCTTCGCCTTGTTCGATCTCGGCAATGAACTGATCCCTTCGGCCCTCCATCACCTCGGCGATTCGGTAGAGCACCTGGCCGCGGTTGTAGGCGGTGGCGGTGGACCACTTGGCGAAGGCTGCTCGCCCGGCTAAAACTGCGTCGCGTGCGTCCTTGCGGCTTGCCTGGGCGACGTTGGCGATGAACTCGCCCTTCGCATCGTTCACTTCGTAGGTGCGACCCGATTCGCTGCGCGGGAACGCGCCACCGATGAAGAGCTTGTGGGTCTTGCGGACGTCGACTCTGCTCATGAGGGATCCTCCACGTGCAGGTAGGCGCCAAGGCCCTGCACGCCGCCCTCGCGACCGAAGCCCGATTCCTTATAGCCGCCGAAGGGACTGGTGGGATCGAAGCGGTTGAACGTGTTTGCCCACACGATTCCGGAGCGAACCTTGTTTGCCATCCACAGGATGCGGCTGCCCTTGTCGGTCCAGATTCCGGTGGACAAACCGAAAGGCGTGTTGTTGGCCTTCTCGACTGCTTCCTCCGGTGTCCTGAAAGTGAGGACTGACAGGACCGGCCCGAAGATCTCCTCCCGCGCGATCCGGTGAGCTTGCGTGACGTTCGTGAAGACCGTAGGCGGGAACCAGAAGCCCTTGTCCGGGATCGGGCAGTTCGGACTCCAGCGCTCGGCGCCCTCGTCCTCACCGGACTTGGTCAGCTCCTCGATCTTGTTCAACTGCATGCGCGAATTAATCGCCCCGATGTCGGTGTTCTTGTCGAGAGGATCACCGAGCCGAAGCGTTCCCAGCCTGCGCTTGAGCGCATCGATGACCTCCTCGGCGATGGATTCTTGGAGCAGGAGTCGGCTACCGGCGCAGCACACGTGGCCCTGGTTGAAGTAGATCCCATTGACGATGCCCTCGATGGCTTGGTCCACGGGTGCGTCGTCGAACACGATGTTGGCTGCCTTGCCGCCGAGCTCGAGGGTGAGCTTCTTATCGGTACCAGCCACTGCACGCTGGATCGCCTTGCCCACTTCGGTGGAGCCGGTGAAGGCGACCTTGTTGACGTCCGGGTGCTCGACCAGCATCCGCCCGGTCTCACCCGCGCCGGTGATGATGTTGACCACACCGGGAGGAAGGTCCGCTTGCTGGCAGATATCGGCGAAGGCCAGAGCAGTCAGGGGAGTGGTTTCGGCGGGCTTGAGGACAACGGTGTTACCGCACGCCAGAGCTGGGGCGATCTTCCAGGCGAGCATGAGCAGCGGGAAGTTCCACGGGATCACCTGCGCGGCCACACCGAGGGACTTTGGGTCGGGGCCGTAGCCGGCGAACTCGAGCTTGTCGGCCCAGCCTGCGTGGTAGAAGAAATGCGCTGCGACCAGTGGGATGTCGACGTCGCGGGATTCGCGGATCGGCTTGCCGTTGTCGAGTGTTTCCAGCACTGCGAGTTCGCGGGAGCGTTCCTGGATGAGGCGTGCGATGCGGAAGATGTATTTGGCCCGGTCCTTGCCTGCCATCTTCGACCAGGTCTTGTTGTACGCCTTTCGGGCTGCTTGTACTGCGGCGTCGACGTCGGCCTTACCCGCCTCGGCTACCTCGCTGAGGACTTCCTCGGTGGCGGGGTTGATCGTCTTGAGGAAGGTGTTGCTGGCCGGCTCGACGAACTCACCGTTGATGAACAGCCCGTAGCTGGAATCGATATCCACTACGGATCGGGATTCCGGTGCTGGCGCGTATTCGAAGGTCATGGTGTGTGGTTTCTGCCTTAGTCGATGGTGACGTAGTCGGGGCCGGAGTAGTGGCCGTCGCGCATACGCTGACGCTGGAGAAGGAGATCGTTGAGCAGGCTGGAAGCACCGAAGCGGAACAGATCGGGGGTAAGCCAGGCCTCGCCGACTGTCTCGTTGACCACCACGAGGTAGCGGATAGCGTCCTTACTGGTCTTGATGCCGCCGGCTGCTTTCACGCCGATCTTGGTTCCGGTCTTGGTCTCGAAGTCGCGGACCGCTTCGAGCATCAGCAGCGTGACCGGGAGGGTTGCGGCGGGGGAGACCTTGCCGGTTGAGGTCTTGATGAAATCAGCACCGGCTTCCATGGCCAGCCAGCTGGCGCGGCGGACGTTGTCGTAGGTCTTGAGTTCGCCGGTCTCGAGGATTACCTTCAGGTGGGCATCCCCGCAGACTTCCTTGATGGCGGCGATTTCGTCGTAGACCTTGGAGTAGTTGCCGGAAAGGAAAGCGCCGCGGTCGATGACCATGTCGATTTCATCGGCGCCGTCGGCTACTGCTTGCTTGGTGTCCAGGAGTTTGACGTCCATGCTGGCGCGTCCGCTGGGGAATGCGGTTGCGACGGCTGCGACGTGGATGCGGTCGCCGACTGCCTCGCGGGCGGTGGTGACGAGGTCTCCGTAGACGCAGACGGCGGCAACGCTCGGGCAGGTGTTGTCGGTGGGGTCGGGGTGCAGAGCCTTCGCGCACATCGCCTTGACCTTGCCAGGGGTGTCCATGCCCTCCAGCGTGGTGAGATCGACCATCGAGATGGCGGTATCGATTGCCCAGGCCTTGGACTCGTTCTTGATGGAGCGGGTGGCGAGAGTGGCGGCGCGTGCTTCCAGGCCCACTGCGTCAACACCGGGCAGGCCGTGGAGGTAGGCCTTCAGGCCGGCGTTTGAGGTGTCCGTGAGGGGACGGGTGGGAAGCAGGCTCACATGGGAAGGGTAGTCGGTGGGCTATGCGCGCTCGAGGCGCTTGGAGAAGTCCACCGCGAGCACGACGCCCCACGATTCCTCTCGCAGGACCGTTGCGGGGTGAGTGACCTCACCGTCCGTAGCCGTGACGGCGCCCCCGGTTTGGATCTCTGAGCGTGAACCCTGAACGAGTCCTTCCCAGGTAGCTAAAGTCTCACCTGGGTTGGGCGTCATCATGAAGTCCACGTTAAAGACGACTTGGCTGACCATGGTCCTCATCTTGCCTCGCTTAATCTGACCTGACAACTATCTCTCCTTTAGTACGACTGCGAGTGACCGGAGTTTCGTGAGGGTTGCCTCGGACAGATCGGGCAAAACCAGGGAGTAGTGACGAGGATCCTGACCCGTAGATGTCAGGTGGAAGCCTGATGTCAATAGAGCCCTCGACTCGAGCCCAAAGATGAAACGACGGCCCCTGAGGACGGGGTGGGTCTCGCACAAGAGCCGCGCCGCGTCCCAGTTGGTGGCACCGAAAACGGAAATGCTGAGCAGACCAAGTGCACTCTTCGCAGCGGCCGCGCTTGATCGCACGTGTGCCGAAGATAAGCCGTTACGGCCAGCACGCACGACGACCACTGGCTCGATGCCGCGCTCACATGCCATCAACCGATGATCAGACGTGAATTGACCGATCGGTAGTGGGCAGTTGCCCCTGTGGATCGAATGTCATACAAGGAATTGCGTGTGGATAACTACCCAAGCCAGGCGCGGACATCGGCCTCGAGGACGGCGATCTGGTGGTCGGCTTGTTCCCGGGCACTTGCTAGGTCGGTGGTGACGGGGACCACTGCCTGCAGGTAGGCCTTGACCTTGGGTTCGGTGCCGCTAGGTCGGATGATCACGCGGGCGTCGCCTGCGAGTTCGAAGAGCAGACCGTCGGTGGGCGGCAGGTCGGTGCCTTCTTCAAGGTCGATGAATCGAGTTACCTCGAGTCCCCCGATGGCGGTGGGCGGCTGGTTGCGCAGCGTTGCCATCACTTCGGTGATCCGGGCGAGGTCCGTGACTCGGACCGACACCTGCTTGGTGGCGTGGACGCCGTGTTCGGTCGCTAGGTCATCGAGTTTGTCTTGGAGGCTTTGGTTGTTCTTCTTGAGGTGCGCGGCGAGTGTCGCCACGGCGAGAGCGGCGGTGATGCCGTCCTTGTCGCTCACGGCTTGCGGATCCACGCAGTAGCCGAGGGCTTCCTCGTATCCGAAGCGCAGTGTGGGGATCCGCCCGATCCACTTGAAGCCAGTGAGGGTGTGCCGGTAGTCCAGTCCTGCTGCTTGCGCAATGGACTTCAGCATGGTGCCCGAGACGATGGACTGGGCGAGGGTTGTCCTGGTGCTGTTCTGCTGGGTGGCCCACCAGCCGAGCAGTGAGCCGACTTCGTCTCCGCTGAGCATGCGGTAACCGTTGTTTTTGGGAATCGCGATGGCGCAGCGGTCGGCATCGGGATCGTTCGCGATAACCAGGTCGGGCTGGTGCTGTGCTGCTGCCTGGAGCGCGAGGTCCATGGCGCCGGGTTCCTCGGGGTTGGGGAAGGCCACGGTGGGGAAGTTCGGGTCGGGTTCGAACTGCTCGGTCACGTGGATGGGAGCAGGGAGGCCCGCTTGTTCGAGGACCGTGTGCAGTGTTTCGCCGCCGACTCCGTGCATCGGGGTGATGACGGTGGTGATGTGTTGGTTGTTGTTCTTCTGCTCGTTGGTGACTGTTGCTGTTGCTCTAGCGATGTAGTCGGCGAGGACGTCATCGCCCAGGGTTAGCCAGTCGTCGTTCTTGGGTATGTCCTGGACGCTGGTGGTGCTGGCGATGCGTTCCATTTCTTTGGCGATGTCTGCATCCGCCGGTGGAACGATCTGGCAACCGTCGCCGAGGTAGACCTTGTACCCGTTGTCCTGCGGTGGGTTGTGGCTCGCGGTGACCATCACACCGGCGGATGCGCCGAGGTGCTTGATGGCGTAGGCGAGTACTGGAGTGGGAAGCGGCTTCGGAAGGACAAGTGCGTTAATGCCCGCGCCTTGCATGATCGCGGCGGTGTCCGCCGCGAAAACATCGGAGTTGTGGCGGGCGTCGTAGCCGATCACGATCGATGCCTCGTGCGGGTGGTGATTATTGATGTACGCCGCGAGTCCGGCGGCGGCCTGCATCACCATCACGCGGTTCATCCGATTCGGACCGGGTCCGAGCTTGCCGCGCAGTCCGGCGGTGCCGAACTGCAGTCGTGAAGCGAAACAGTCGGCGAGTTCGTCGTCGTTGTTGATTAGAGCCGAGAGTTCCTCTCGGGTAGCTGGGTCGGGATCTTGGGCGAGCCACGCCCGGGCTTGTGCGAGCAGGTCCATGGCTACAGCGCCCGAACGACCTTGCCGAGCAGTTCACCCATGCGTGTGGCCGCGGCCTGACCTGCTGCGAGGACTTCCTCGTGGTTGAGGGGCTCGCCGGTCATGCCCGCGGCGGCGTTGGTGACCAGCGAGATACCGAGGATCTCCATGCCCAGGCTTCTGGCCACGATGGCTTCGAGCGCGGTGCTCATGCCGACCAGAGTTCCGCCGATCGCCCTGACCATGCCGATCTCGGCGGGGGTTTCATACATCGGTCCACGGAGTTGGCAGTAGATGCCCTCGGGCAGGCTCGGCTCGATCTCCTGGCACATCTCGCGCAACCGCTCGCTGTAGAGGTTCGTGAGGTCCACGAAGTGCGCACCGTGCAAGGGGCTGGTGCCGGTCAGGTTGATGTGGTCCTTGATGAGGACTGGAGTTCCCGGTGACCAGGCGGGGTCAAGGCCACCGCAGCCGTTGGTGAGGATGATCGTTTGGCATCCGGCGAAGTGGGCGGTGCGCACGGCGTGGGTGACAGCATCCACTCCTCTTTCTTCGTACAGGTGTGTGCGTCCCAGGAAGGCGAGGACCCTTGTTCCATCGGCGTCGATGCTGCGAAAGCGGCCGGCGTGACCTTCGACCGCGGGGGGAGCGAAGCCCGGCAGATCGGTGACGGGGAACTCCGCGGTTGTGTGGCCGAGCAGTTCAGCGGCGGGGACCCAGCCGGAGCCGAGGACCACGGCAACATCGTGGTGCTGGATATCGGTTAGGCCTTTGAGAGTAGCGGCCGCTTGCTGGGCTGCTTGGTTGGCGGCCTGGGTGGTCTCGTTGCTCACCGCGGCAACCTACTGCGTGGTGTGCATGCGGCGGGCGGCTTCGGCGACCGAGCCGGACAGGCTCGGGTAGACGGTGAATGCCTGGGCGAGCTGATCGACGGTGAGTCGATTGTCCACTGCGAGGGTGATGGAGTGAATTAGTTCGCTGGCGTTGGGTGCCACGATCACACCGCCGGCCACGATGCGTGATCCCTTGCGGGCGAAGAGCTTCACGAAGCCGTCGCGGTGGCCGTGCATCTTGGCGCGGGCGTTCGTCTTCAGCGGCAGCATGATGTGCTCGCCACGGAACTCGCCTTCTTCGAGATCGTGCTGTTGCAGGCCGACCGTGGCGATCTCCGGTTCGGTGAAGATGGTGCTGGAGACGGCGGTGGAATCCAGTGGGCTGACCGCATCGCCGAGTGCGTGATACATCGCGATGCGACCTTGCATCGCGGCCACCGAGGCGAGCATGTTGATTCCGGTGCAGTCCCCAGCGGCGTAGATGTGGCGGGCGCTGGTGCGCGAGACGCGATCGACGCTGATGAAGCCGCGATCATCGGTGTTCACTCCGGCTTGGTTGAGCCCAAGGTCTTCGGTGTTGGGCAACGAACCGACGGCCATCAGTACGTGGGTGCCCTCGATCGTCGTGCCGTCGTTCAACCCGACCGTCACGGTGTCGCCATTTCGGGTTGCACTCAGCGCTCGGGTGTTGCCTCGCACCCGCAGGCCTCGCCTTTCGAATACCTCTTCGAGCACGCGGGCGGCGTCGCTGTCTTCCCCCGGCAGGACCTGGTCGCGAGAGGAGACGAGGGTCACCTCGCTGCCCAGCGCGTGGAATCCGTTGGCGAACTCAGCTCCGGTAACGCCGGAGCCGACGACGATCAGATGCTCGGGAAGTTCACCTAGTGCGTAGACCTGCTCCCAGGTCAAGATGCGCTCGCCATCCGGCATGGCCTCGGGCAGGACCCTGGGCCTTGCGCCGGTGGCGATGAGGATGGTGTCGGCCGGGATCGTGGCTTCTTCTGTGCCCGTGGTGATCGTGACGGCGTCGTCGCCGGTGAGGGAGCCGCGCCCTTCGATGATCTGGACGCCGGCTTCGTCGAGCGAAGCGCGGATACCGCGGCTTTGCGCCCGGACGAGCTCCATGATGCGGGTGTTGACCGTTGCGAGGTCCACGTTGAACTCGGCCTTGCTCGCGAGGTGCCCGTCGATGCGAACACCGAGATAGCCCGAAGCGGCGGCTTCGTCGATGGCTTCTGCGGTGGCGATCAGCGTTTTGCTGGGCACGCAGTCGGTGAGAACTGCGGAGCCACCGATGCCGCCGGAACTAATGAGCGTGACGTCCGCGCCGAGTTGTCGCGCGACCAGCGCGCCTTCGTAACCCCCGGGGCCGTCGCCGATGATGACCACTTTCGATGCATCCGACACGCGACCATTGTCTCGTGGGCCTTCTCAGGTGACGCCTGGGTGCCTACCCTGGAGACCATGGCCCTCTACGCCGCGTACGGGGTGAACCTGGATCCGCACCGAATGGCCGAGCGCGCCCCGGCCTCGCCGATGCACGGCACCGGCTGGCTGCGGGGCTGGCGGATGACCTTCGCCGGGGAAGAGCTCGGGTTCGGTGGGGCGTTGCCCACGGTGGTCGAGGATG
>CAZJYN010000041.1:0-3917 GCA_964550285.1 uncultured Rubrivirga sp. | reverse complement strand
CTAGAAGTCGCCTCCGCCGAAGCCACCGAAACCGCCTCCACCGCCGAAGTCGCCTCCACCGAAGCCACCGAAACCGCCACCGCCGCCGAAGCCACCGGCTCCCTCGGCTCCCATGCCGCCCATCCCGGAGGCGTAGGCCGGGGCCGCCCACATGCCACCGAGCATCGAACCCATGAACAGTCCGGTCATGATGCCGGTGAACGGTGCGTAGTAGCCCATTGCGTAGCCGCCGAAGTGGCTGCCGGCTTGCCAGTACGGCCGATGGCCACCGGCGATCTCGACTTCGCGGGCCGCGGGCTGGTAGCCGTCTTCCACGGCGGTCTTGCATGCGCGGCACATCGGGACGTCGCGCTCGGCGGCGCCATCCATGCCCGGTGGCGTCCACAGCACATCGGCCACGCTCGGGCCGTGCCGCGGATCCACGAAGCAGGGGGCGCGGCGCTCGGGCAACGGCTCACCGGCCAGCTGCGCCTGCACGCAGGCCAGCGAGAATCGCCCGTCTTCCAGCGCGCTGGTCACCTGCTCGGCTTGGGTGGCGTTGGTCATCAGTTGCGCTGAACGCTTGGCGCGGTCGTAATCATCGAGGGCGCGCTGCAAATCGGCGCGGGCCTGGTCATCGAAGTCCGGATCGGTGATATCGAATCGGGCGAGGCGTTCGCCGAACTCGGTGACGTCTTGATCGACGGCCGTGCGCACTTCGGCGAGTTGGGCCTTGGCGCGCTTGCGGGCGCGTAGCACCACGACGATGAGCAGCGCGATCACGCCGATGAAAATCGCCAGTAGGAAGAACGTGAAGATGCCCGATCCGGCGGACGGCTCACTGGGAGCAGCGGCGGTGGCGGCACCGGCGCCGAAACGCTCGGTGGTCAATGCGATGAACTCGCTGAGGACCGCTTCCACGCCGTTGTCACGCTCGGCCTGGAAAGCGCGGGTGGCCAGATCGGTGGCCGAGCCCGATGTGCTGCCGGCGCGGAACTGATCGCCCACCACCACGGCGTAGACGCCGGCGAGACCGACCTGCTCGTTCAGTGCGATGAGGACGTCGTCGGTGGTTTGGGTGCCCGCGGCGGACTGGGGGAACACGCCGATGAAGATCGGTACCTCGCTGGCGATCACCTGGGTGGTGAGGGAATCGACCTGAGCGGGGGACAGGGCGTTCTCGGCTCCGGGGACGCTGACCACCGGGTCCCCGGCGCGCATCTGCTCGGCTACCGCTGTCACCTCGTCGGTATCGACCGCCGCGTGGGCCGCCGATGCGGCGATCGATGGGGCTAGAACGATGCTCGTGGTCGCCAGCAGGGCGATGAGGGCTCGGCGCATACCTTCCACGGTACCCGGCCAGCAGGGAATCGCGAGTGGTGCTCAGTCCTTCAGTTCGCAGATGGCAGCGCCCGGGGTGACGGTGGCGCCGATCTCGGCGGATAGACCTGTGACGGTGCCGGACTTGTGGGCGGTGAGCGGTTGCTCCATCTTCATCGCCTCGAGGACGACGATTAGATCGCCCTCGTTCACGCTCTGGCCCTCGGCGACCTCGACCTTGACGATCGTGCCTTGCATCGGGGCGGTAACGGCATCGCCGGAGGCCGCGCTGGCACCCGACCCGCCACGCTTACGGCCGGCGGGCTTCTTGGCCGCGGCGGTGGGGGCAGCGGAGCCGAATCCAGCGGGCAGGCTGACCTCGATGCGCTTGCCTTGCACTTCCACGACCACGGACTCGCGTTCGTTTTTCATTTCGTCGGCTGTCTCAGTGGCGTCGTAAGCCGGGATCTGGTTGTCGAATTCGGTTTCGATCCAGCGGGTGTGGACACGGAAGGCGCTGCCGTCGGCCGGGGCGAAATCGTCCTCCTCCACGACCACCCGGTGGAAGGTGAGCGCGGTGGCGATGCCCTCGACCTCGAATTCGGCGAGCGCGCGGCGGGACCGCTCGAGTGCTTCGGTGCGGTCCTTGCCGGTGACGATCAACTTGGCGAGCAGCGAATCGAAGTTGCCGCCGATCACATCGCCGGCGCGAAAGCCCGCGTCCACGCGAACGCCCGGGCCGCTGGGAAGTTCCCACTTGGTCAGCGAGCCGGGGGCGGGCAGGAAGCCGCGGCCGGGGTCCTCGCCGTTGATGCGGAACTCGATGGAGTGACCGCGGACCTCGGGGTCGGCGTAGTCGATGCTCTCCCCACGGGCGATGCGGAACTGCTCGCGGACCAGATCGATGCCGGTGACTTCCTCGCTCACCGGGTGCTCGACCTGCAGGCGGGTGTTGACCTCCAAGAAGGAGATGACGCCGTCCTCGCCGACGAGGAACTCGCAGGTGCCCGCGCCGTAGTAGCCGGCTTCCTTGACGATCGCCTTGCTTGCCGCGTAGAGGGATTCGACTTGCTGCTCGCTCAAGAACGGGGCCGGGGCCTCCTCGACGAGCTTTTGGTGCCGGCGCTGCAGCGAGCAATCGCGGGTGGAGACGACCACGGCATTGCCGTGCTGGTCGGCGAGGACTTGCGTCTCCACGTGTCGCGGACGATCGAGGTAGCGCTCGACGAAGCACTCGCCGCGACCGAAGGCGGCAACTGCCTCGCGGACGGCGGAATCGTAGAGCTCGGGGATCTCCTCCAGGGTGCGGGCGACCTTCAAGCCGCGGCCCCCACCACCGAAGGCCGCCTTGATGGCGACCGGAAGCCCGTGCTCCTGGGCGAAGGCGACCACCTCATCGGCGCCCTGAACCGGATCCGGGGTGCCGGGCACCTGCGGGGCGCCGGCGCGCTGAGCGATGTGCCGGGCGGAGACCTTGTCCCCCAGATCTCGGATGGCCTGCGGAGGTGGTCCGATCCAAGTGAGCCCGGCATCGATGACGGCCTGGGCGAAATCGGCGTTCTCGGAAAGGAAGCCGTAGCCGGGGTGCACCGCATCGGCACCGGCCTGCTGCGCCGCGGCCACCACTTTGGCGATGTCCAGATAGGTCTCGGCGGCGGTCTCGCCACCGAGGGAGTGAGCCTCATCGGCCATGCGCACATGCAGTGCGTCACGATCGGGGTCGGCGTATACGGCAACGGAGGTCAGGCCCTCGTCTCGACAGGCCCGGATCACCCGAACGGCGATCTCTCCACGGTTGGCGATGAGGACCTTGCGCATGGGGACGGACTCTAGCGATTCACGGACCACAGTTGGGTCCAGACGGTCCCGATCTGGGACAGCAGGTGCCGCAGGGTGGGAAGGGAGATGCCGACCACGTTGGATGGATCGCCTTCGATGCGCTCGACGAACGCTCCACCGAGACCATCGAGGGTGAAGCCGCCTGCTACCTGGAGCGGCTCCCCGCTGGCGAGGTAATCCGTCATCTCCTGATCGCTGAGGGTTCCCATGTGCACGACGGTGCTCGTTGTCGCTGATGCCTTGCGCCCGGTAGCGGTATCGATCACCTGGTGACCGGTATGCAAGGTGCCGGCGCGGCCGAACATCCCTTGCCACCGTTCCCTCGCGGTGGCCTCATTGCCTGGCTTGCCGTACGCGATCCCATCGAGTTCGAAAACCGAATCGCAGCCGACGATGATTGCGTTGCCGCTCACTCGCGCGGCAACGTCCTCGGCCTTGGCGGTTGCCAGCACTTGGGCGAGTTCGGCGGGAGTTGATCCCGGCAGCGCTGCTTCGATCGCTTCCTCATCGACAGCACTGACGATCACCTCGGGTTCGATGCCGGCGGCGCGCAACGTTGCGAGGCGCGCAGGAGACCGCGAAGCGAGGACGAGGCGAGTCACTGCTAGTCCGGCTGCCGCTGGCTACTGCTGGTACGGGAAGGCCGAGGCGCGCCAGGCTCCGGGCCCGGGGCTCATGCGTGGGCGCATCATCGCCGCCTTATTGGACCAGTGGCTCGGCGGATTCGGTTGGACTACTTCATCCTTCGGTAGGCGGGACAGCAACGAGATGACGATGGC
>CAZJYN010000040.1:0-15766 GCA_964550285.1 uncultured Rubrivirga sp. | reverse complement strand
GATTGCCAGATCAGGAAGTTGGAGGTGCGCTGCTCACCGGAGGAGCGCACGAACAAATCGACATCGGGCATGTCGGGTTCATCGAGGTACTTCGCAAGTAGTCGCTCGTCGATCTTGTCCGGATCGAGTTTTCTAGCTTGGACGTCGTCGGCGATCTTCTTGGCGGCATCGGCGATCTCGGCGCGACCGCCGTAGTTGACGCACATCGTCAGCGTGAGGGTGTTGTTGTTCTTCGTCATCTCCTCGGCGGTCTCGAGTTCGTCGATGACCGACTTCCAGAGCTTTTTCCGGCGGCCAGCCCAACGCACCCGCACCCCGAGTTCGTTCATCTCATCGCGACGCCGGCGGATGACGTCCCGGTTAAAGCCCATCAGGAACTTCACTTCATCGGTGGAGCGCTTCCAATTCTCGGTACTGAAGGCGTAGGCGGAGATATGGGTGATGCCCAGTTCGATCGCGCCGTGCACGCAATCCAGCAAGCTCGCCTCGCCCATCTCGTGGCCCTTGGTTCTGGGTAGCCCCCGTTCCTTGGCCCACCGACCGTTGCCGTCCATCACGATCGCCACGTGCTTGGGGATTAGTTCGTGGGGAAGTCGCGGCGGCTTCGCACCGGAAGGGTGCGGCGTGGGTTGCCGAGCGGGGCGCTTGGAACGTGCCATCAGTGGATTCTCACAGGTTTTGGACGTGGGCGTGATTCGTCCAGGTGCGATCGACCAGGGGCAGGGAACGCAGGCCTCGCTCGATATGCCACTGCAGGAATGCCGCGACCAGGCCGCTGGCCTCGGTGCGCTCGCGCTGGGCGGCATGATCGGCGGTGTCCCAATCCCCGGCCAGCAGCGCGCCGAGCAAGGCGACGGTCAGCGGGCTCGGTGCGGCGCTGCCGGGTGGGCGGCACCCAGGACACATCATCCCGCCGGCTTGGATGTTGAAGGCCTTGTGCGGACCGGGCTGGCCGCAGCGAGCGCACTCATCGAACGATGGTGACAAGCCAGCCACCGCGAGGCTGCGTAGCAGGTAGGCATCGAGGATGAGGGTCGGTGCATGCTCATCGCCGGCCATCGAGCGCAATCCCGAGACGAGCAGCGCGTACTGCTGCACGGTGGGTTCGCGCTCTTCGGCGGTTAGCCGCTCGGCGGTCTCCAACATCACGGTGCCGGCGGTCCACTTTGCGTAGTCGGTGGCGAGCCTGCCGCCGATGGCATCGATCGTCTCGACCTGCGAGACGTTGTCCAAGGACTTGCCCTCGTACAACTGCACGTCCACGTGGTTGAACGGCTCGAGCCTGGCCCCGATCCGGCTCGATGTCTTGCGCACGCCGCGGGCGACAGCCCGAATCCGGCCATTGCGGCGGGTCAGGATCGTGATGATGCGATCGGCCTCACCCAGCTTCTGGGTGCGCAGCACAATTCCCTCATCTCGGTACAACGGCACGGTACATTCTCACCGGCTGACAGCGATGGCGTCATCTGGCGCGCCCGGGAGGATTCGAATGGCTGAGGATCCAAGCCCCCCGGACGTCCGCGCCGGGGACGGCGGGGAACCTCCGGTTCGACGCCCGGTCCAGATGGTCGCGCTGGATCCGCGTTTCCTGCGCAAGACCATCGTGATCATCCTGCTCGCGATCTTGCTGTTCCAGCTGTTCGAGTGGACCGCCCTGCGCCTAGCCGGATTCCTGTTCAACATCCTGCTCGCCTGGTTGTTGGCGATCTCTTTCGACCCACTCGTGACCGGTCTTGCGCGCCGTGGAATGCCACGCGCCCTCGCGACCGCCATCGTGGCGCTGAGCGTGACGATTGCCGTCGGCTTATTCCTGTTCTTATTCGGAGGAGCACTGGCGAACCAAGCCACCGCCCTCGTCCTGAGCGTGCCGTTCCTGATCGTGGACGTCGTCGCGTGGCTGAACAGCACCTTCAACGCCGGCATAGACCCCGCCGAGATCACCAACAACTTGAATCTGACCACCCAGCAGGTGGCCGACATCGCCGGCTCCCTCGCCGGGGGGATCATCGGAGTGGTGGCCTCGGTGTTCGGGGTGCTCTTCTCCTTCGTGACCGTACTCGTGTTCAGCTTCTACTTCTCGGCGTCCTCCCCCAAAATCAAGCGCTTCATCGCTTCCTGGCTTCCGCCTGATCGTCAGGTGGTCTTCATGGACGTGTGGGACATCTCGGTGCGCAAGGCCGGCGGGTTCGTGATCTCCCGACTCACACTGGCGATCATCGCGTCCGCGGCGCACGCGTTCTTCTTCTGGATCATCGATATTCCGTACTGGCTACCGATGGGCATCTTCGCCGGCTTCGTGAGCCAATTCATTCCCACGGTCGGTACGTACCTGGGCATCATCGTGCCGGCGCTGTTCGCGGCCTTCAACGATCCCTGGGATGTCGTCTGGATCGTCATCTTCGCCACGATCTACCAACAGATCGAGAACTACATCTTCAGCCCGCGGATCTCCAGTTCCACGATGGACATCAACTCCGGGGTGGCGCTGGCGGCGGTCTTCGTGGGTGCTGCGCTGTTCGGTCCGATCGGTGCCATCATCGGCATACCACTCGTGGCGATCATCATCGCCGTAATCGAGGCGTATGGACGTCGTTATGAACTCCACCCCGATCTCGACGAACGGTTCTAGATGCCCCTCGCACAGATGAACCTGGCTCGCGCGCGCTATCCCCTGTCCTCTGCGCAGATGGCGGATTTCGTGGCATTGATCGCCGAGGTCAACGAGGCGGCGGAGGCAGCCGACGGATTCATCTGGCGGCTGCGCGATGACGGTGATGGCGCCTTGAGCGTGCGGCTGGCCGCGGCCGGTCTCGATGGCGAGGACATGCTGGTGAACATGTCCGTCTGGCGTGACATGGCTGCCTTGCGGGCTTTCGTGATTGACGACCCTAGGCATCGAGGTGTCATGAAGCGGCGGTCTGAATGGTTCCATCGTGCGGTCGAGGCGATGACGGTTTGTTGGTTTGTCGATGATGGCGAGATGCCTACCGTGGCCGATGGACAGGAGAAATTGCTGGAGTTGCGCCGATCGGGGCCGAGCGAGCAACTCTTCGAATACTCACACCGGGACTAGAAGCCCAGGGAGAAGCAGAGTCGAACCTGGCAGCACCCTCAACCTCTTGTATGAAGTCCAACGCATCATTGGCCGAATTAAGTCTAGGAACCAGTCCGGAAAGCTCGAATCAACGCGTCCGTGTCAAGGCAGAGGATGCTCTAGTCATCTAGGAAGTTCCGCACGGAACTCGCATCGTTGATATCGACTCCCTCAACGACCCACCCTGCCTCTTTCGATTGCGGCAGATTCACTGGCAGGCGAACTTGGGCACGCTCCGGCAGCAGGCGACGCAACGCGTCCTCGACCACTGAGGTAACGGTCAGATTTTTCCCCGCCGCGTGAACCTTGACCTGCTGGTACAGGTTGTCGTCCAAATCCAGCGTCACTTTCATGGCCCAAATCTAGGCACATGACCGCAAATATGCATACTTGCTGCAGCCTGCTAAAAACCTAGGCGACGAAGCTGTTTGGGGTCCTTTTGCCAGTCCTTGGCGAGTTTGACGTGCAGGTCGAGGAAGACCGGGGTGGCCAGGAGGCGCTCGATGTGCGGGCGCGAAGTGGCACCGATCTCGCGTAGTCGCGCTCCCTTCTTGCCGATGACGATGGCTTTCTGGCTATCGCGCTCGACGTAGATATCCGCTCGTACGTCGGTGAGGGGCTTGTCGGCGGGCCGGTCCTCGCGCGGGACGATCTCCTCGACCACCACGGCGATGCTGTGCGGGAGTTCCTCGCGGGCTTCCTTGAGTGCGGCTTCGCGGATGTATTCGGCGATGGTGATGTCGACGGGCTCGTCGGTCACTTCGTCTTCCGGATACAGGCTGGGACCCGCGGGGAGGGCTTCGATCAACAGATCGGTAAGGGTCGGCACGTTCTTGCCGGTGGTTGCCGAGACCGGGATGAGCTGGGCGAACTCGAAGCCGACTTGATCGGCGAGGGCCTGGGCTTGCAGGAGTTGTTCGGCGATGCGCTCGGGGTTCGCGGTATCGGACTTGGTGATGATCGCGAACTTGGCGGCCTTGGACTTGGCGATCTGCTCGGCGATGAATCGATCCCCCGGCCCGATGTCCTCGGTGGCCGGCAGGCACAGGCCGACAACGTCAACATCGGCGAGGGTCTCGTGAACCTGGTCGTTCAGGCGTTCACCGAGCAGCGTGCGCGGACGGTGCATTCCCGGGGTGTCGACGATGATGAGTTGACCATCCTCCCTGCTGACGATGCCGCGGATAGTGCGCCGCGTGGTCTGCGGACGATCGGAGGTGATCGCGAGCTTGGTTCCCACGATCGCGTTCATCAGCGTGGACTTACCGGCGTTGGGCCGGCCAACGAAGGTGGCGAAGCCGCTGGTGTGGCTCACGCGCGACCGGATTCCACGGCATCGGCGAATTCGGCCATCGAGGTGAACGTCCAATCGGGGGTGACCTCGGCCCGCGGATCCGGGGTGGCGCCCCAACCGGGGTCGGCGTGGCGCCGGTCGATCCATACGGTGGCCATGCCGCGCGCTTTGGCCGGCACGTGATCGTGGAACAGGCTCTGGGCCACGTGCAGCAGCTTGTCCCGCGGGATCCCCATCGAATCGACCTGGTGATCGAGTGCGACGAAGTTGCCCTCGGCGGGTTTGTAGGAGCCGATGTCCTCGGCTGTGAGGATGGCATCGAACTGCACGCCGAGCTTGGCATTGCTCGCGGCGAAGCCGTCGTTATCGACGTTGGACAAGATGATCAGCTTGAAGTGCCCACTCAGCCGCTCGAGTGCATCGGCGGAATCGGGGAAGGCCGGCCAGTCGGGCACCGAAATCGCCAGTGAGTGGGAGTCCTCGTAGGACACCTCGGTGTTCAGTTCCTTGCCCAAGGCTCGCATCGCCCGGGACAGGATCGAGGGGTAGGAATCGGTCGGATGGTTGCGCGTGGCCTGTGCCTCCTGCTCGGCGTAGGCCACGAGAAGGTCCTCGGTGCTCATGTCCAGGCCGCGACGATCGGCCCACTTTCGAAGCACTGAGCCGATACCGGACTCCCAATCGATCAAGGTGCCGTAGCAATCGAAGCTCAAGGCTTCGTAGTCGGTGATCTTCATTGCCCGTTTCCTTCGTCAGCCCCGTGGTTCGACGGTAAACGATGCGGTGACCTCACCGCGCGTCGAGCACAAGTGCACGGGCGTGGCGGTGGTGCTGGCATCGTGGACGGCGGTAGCGGGAAGGTCGTCGGCGTTCGTCACGACTACCGCGGCTTCGATGTCACGGGCCCCGGCGGCTACGGCCTGGGCCACGGCCAGTTCCAGCGCGCTGAGCTCGAGGGAAGCGAGCGCGACGGTGGCGCCGCTGTAGGAACGGCCGGTGTCATCGCGCACGGCTGCGCCTTCGGGGGCCTGGATGCGGGCGCGTGCTTGCTTGGCAAGGGCGATGAGCTTGGCGTCTTCCTCGCTCAGGTCACTCATCGCTCTCGTCCTTTGCTTCCTCAGGGGTGGCGATACGGGTCGCCAGGATCGTGCCGATGCGGTTTCGTCGACCGGCGCCCCGTTCGGCCACCAGCTGCCACCCGCCCTCGGTGACTTCGGCGTCGGGGATGGGCACCCGTCCGAGACGTTTGGCCATCAGCCCAAGGACCGTGTCCACGCTCTCTTCCTCGGAATCGATCTCGATTCCGACGAGTTCGGCGAAATCATCGATATTCATGCGGGCCATGATTCGGTATCGATCATCGTCCAGCTGCGTGACCTCCGGCGCCGCGGTGTCGTACTCGTCGGCGATCTCACCGACGATCTCCTCGAGGATGTCTTCGATAGTGACCAGGCCCGCGGTGCCGCCGTACTCATCGACCACGATGGCTAGATGCACCCGCGCCGTTTGCATGTCGCGCAGGAGTTCATCGGCGGGCTTGGAGTCGGGCACGAAGTAGGCCGAGCGCATCAGTGACTCGACCGTCTCGGTGCGCTCGGCATCGCGGTGCTCGAACGCCCGGCGCACCATGTCCTTGAGGTAGACGACCCCGACGATGTCATCGGAGTTCTCTCCGATCACCGGAATGCGCGAGAAGCCCGAGCGCAGACCCAAACTCATTGCCTGGCGCAAGGTCTTGTGTTGCTCGATGAAGACCATCTCGGTACGCGGGACCATGACCTCCTTGGCGAAGGTGTCGCCGAGATCGAAGACCGAGTGGATCATCTTGCTCTCGTCGTCCTCGATGAGGGAATCGGCGCGAGCCAGGTCGACCATCTCGCGCAGCTCGGCTGCGGTATCGAAGGGACCTTCGCGGAAACCCTTTCCGGGGGTGAGCGCGTTGCCGATCAAAATCAGCAAGTTGGTGATCGGGCCGAGCACGCTGGCCAGGAAGCGGGTTGGTCGCGCGGCGATCAAGGCGATCCGGTCCGCATGCTGGCGACCCAGGGTGCGCGGCGCCACCCCCAGGCCCACGTAGGCGATCACCACCATGACCGCGATGACGACGACCATCGCAAGCCACAGCGACCAGCCATCGGAAGTAATCAACGCCCGCACGGCCACGTACCCGACGATGATCACCGCGGTGACATTGGCGATAGTGGAAAGGAAGAAAAGCACATTCACATAGCGGGGACGATCATCCAAGATCGCCAGCAGGCGATCCACCTTCGCCTGATTGCCGTTGCCTTCCTTGCGTAATTCATCCAGGCGGGTGCGCGAGACACGCGCGATGGCGGTCTCGGCGGCGATGAGGAAGCCGGAGAGGACGATCAACGCCGCGGCCAGGAGTAGCAACCACAAGTTCATTTGGTTGTCTCCCAACTTTCGAGGAGTTCATCTTGCCGGGTGAACATCTGCGCGTAGTCCTCCTCGCTCGCGTGGTCGTATCCGAGTAGATGTAGCAGGCCGTGCACGGTGAGGAAGTGCACGTGCTCTTCGAGGGTGCGATCGGCCTCCTGCGCATCGGCCTGCGCATGCTCCGGACAGATGACGATGTCGCCCAGGACTCCCGGGCCCGTGGGTTGGCTTGCCGTGCCGGGGGTGAGTTCATCTATCGGAAAACTCAGCACATCCGTGGGCCCAGGTTCGTTCATCCAGTCCTCGTGCAAGGTGGTCATCCGCTCGGGATCCACGAGCGTGATCCCGAGTTCGGAAGTGGGATCGACGTGCATTTGCACGAGGACGTGGCCGGCAAGATCGCTGAGCGCGGTGAGGTCGAGCGACGAGCCGGTTTCGTCGTCGACCGTGATACTCGGCAGGGTCATGGTTGCTTCTTGGCGTCGTAGCGGTCGTACGCCTCGACGATCCTGCCCACCAGTTTGTGTCGGACGACATCGTGGGAAGTCAGTCGGCAGAAGGCGACGTCGTCGATCCCCTCCAAGATCTCGCTGACGACCCGAAGTCCGCTTTGCGTGCCCCCGGGTAGATCGACCTGCGTGATGTCGCCGGTGACGACCATGGTCGATCCGAAGCCAAGGCGCGTCAAGAACATCTTCATCTGTTCCGCGGAGGTGTTTTGCGCTTCATCCAAGATGACGAACGCATCGTTGAGGGTGCGTCCGCGCATATACGCCAGCGGGGCGATCTCGATCGTTCCGGTGGTAATCAACCGCGGGATCGATTCCGGATCGATCATGTCGTGCAGGGCGTCGTACAGCGGGCGCAGATAGGGATCGATCTTCTCGCTGAGTGTTCCGGGCAGGAAGCCAAGGCGCTCGCCAGCTTCGACCGCGGGGCGGGTCAGCACGATGCGGGTTATCTGCTTGGCCTGAAGCGCCTGCACCGCCTTGGCGACGGCCAGGTAGGTCTTGCCGGTGCCCGCGGGGCCGATGCCGAACACCACGGTGTTGTTGTCGATGGCATCGACGTATCGCTTTTGATTCAGTGTCTTGGGGCGGATCGTCCGACCGCGGTTGCTCAGGATGTTCGCGGTGAGCACTTCGGTGGGCCGGGTGCCCGAGCGCATCATCGAGATCGAGCGTTCGACCGATTCGGTGGTCAGGGCTTGCCCGGTGCGCAGCATGGCGAGCATCTCGGCCACGAGTGAATCGATGGTGCCCACTTCCTCGGCGGAGCCATCGAGGGTCATCTCGTTGCCGCGCACCAAGATGTCGACGTCGGGGAACGCTCCCTCGATCAACCGCAGGTACTCATCACCTGGCCCAAGGAGGGCGACCATCGGCTGGGAGCCGGGAATCTCGATGGTGGTGTGCGCGTGGGCATCGCTAGCGGGAGTGGTCATCCGGGCGGCCAGGTGAGGTCTCGTCCGCCGAGGACGTGTCCGTGGACATGGAACACCGACTGCCCGGCCCCCGCTCCGGTGTTGAAGACCAGGCGGTAGGCATCGCCGATGCCGTCGGCATCGGCGACTTGCCTGGCGGCATCGGCGAGGCCTCCGGCGAGGGCGGGATCCTCAGCGCTCAGGGCCCCGATGTTCTCGTAGTGGGCCTTGGGGATGACGAGCACGTGGGTGGGCGCTTGCGGCTCGATGTCGCGGAACGCCACGACGGTGTCGGTGGACAGCACGATGTCGGCGGGGATGTCCCCCGCCGCGATCGAGCAGAACAGGCACTCAGCCATCGAGGCATCCTCCCATGGTCACAGTTCGCCTACCAGCGCCCTGTCCGCGCCATGACCGCACCCAAAGCGGCGACGCCTGCGGTCGAGGTGCGCAACACCGTCGCACCGAGCCGCACGAGATCGGCTCCCGAATCGGCGAAGAGCGTTCGCTCGTTGGTGCTGAGCCCACCCTCGGGTCCGATGACCAACAGCACATCGTGCACGGAGGCGATGTCCAAGGAGGTCAGCGGTGTGTTCGCCTGCTCATCGAGGACCAGGGCGATGCCGGCATTGGCGATGAGGTCGGCGACCGCCGCGGTGGAGATCGCCGGTTCGACCGTGGGCACATAGGCCCGGCGCGATTGTTTGGCCGCTTCGCGCGCTGTGGCTTGCCACTTCGCGTGGTGCTTGGCTCCGCGTTCGCCCTCCCATCTAGCGATGCAGTTCTCCGCCTGCCAGGGCACGATGACGTCCACTCCGGTTTCGGTGAGCATTTGTACGGCCAGCTCGCCGCGGTCACCCTTCGCGATCGCCTGGACGGCCGTGATGGCCGGGCGGGCGAATGGTTCATCGATCACCTGATCGACCTCGACGAGGCAGGCGTCCTTACCCGAGACCTCCGCCACTCGACCCTCGAGCCGTCGACCGAGGCCGTCGACCAAGTCGATCCGCTCCCCGACCCGCAGCCGCTGCACGCTCACCGCGTGATGACCCTCGGGTCCGTCGAGCAGCACACTTCGGTGGGGCACTGCCGTGCCTGCCTGGTGCGGATCGATCAAGAAGGTAGGTGCGCTCACCGCGAACTGAACGCGTCCCGCAACCGACCGAACAGGCCGCCGCCCTCGGGGCCTGCCTGGGACTGCACCGTGTGCACGGCCTGCTCGCCGCGCAGATCGGCGAACTCACGCAGCAATTCCTGTTGTCGGGCATCGAGGCCGGTGGGAACTTGGACATCGACGTGGATGAACAGATCTCCTCGGCCACCACCGCGAAGGCGAGCCGCACCCTTGCCCCGCAGGGTGAGGGTCTCCCCGGTCTGCGTGCCGGCAGACACGGTGATCTCCTCCGGCCCATCGAGGGTGTCCAGCTTCACGGTGGTGCCGAGCGCCGCGGCCGCCATCGGGATGGCCACCACGCAATGCAGTTCATCGCCGTTGCGCTCGAAGACCGGATGCGGCTCCACCACGATCTCGACGAACAGATCGCCGACGGTGCCGCCGTTCGGTCCGACCTCGCCTTCGCCTTGGAGTTGGATGCGGGTGCCGGTATCCACGCCAGGTGGGATCTTTATCGTCAGGTTGCGACGGGTGCGCACGCGGCCTTCACCGGAGCACTCGGTGCACGGATGCGGGATGGTGCTGCCGAAGCCCTGGCATTGCGGGCAGGGCCGGGAGGTCATTACCTGGCCGAGGAAACTGCGTTGCACCGACTGGATCTCCCCGGCTCCCTTGCACATCACGCAGGTCTCCAGCTCGCTGCCATCGGACATACCCGAGCCCGCGCAGGTGGCGCAGGTGGTGGCGGTATCGACCGTGATCTCGCGCTCACCGCCGAACACGGCGGTGGGCAGATCGATCTGGATACGAACAAGTGCGTCCTGACCGCGCCGGGCCCGGGTGCGCGGGCCGCGGGAGCGGCTACCGCCGCCGCCGAAGAAGGCGTCCATGATGTCGCCGAAGTCGAAGCCGGTGGCGCCGAAGCCGCCGAAGCCGCCACCTTGACCGAGCGGATCACCGCCCATGTCGTACATCTGGCGCTTCTCCGGATCCGAAAGCACCTCATACGCCGCGGTGACCTGCTTGAAGCGCTCTTGGTGCTCCGGATCGGGGTTGACGTCCGGGTGCAACTCACGCGCTAGGCGACGGTAGGCCTTCTTGATCTCCTCGCCGGACGCATCGCGAGATACGCCCAGCAGGGCGTAGTAGTCCGTTGCCACAGCCACCTACTGTCCGTTGAGAATCTTGCTGACGTACTGCGCGACCGCGTGCACCGCGCTCATGGTTCCCGGGTAGTCCATGTGGGTCGGGCCCACGATGCCAAGGGACGCTACCGGCTTGTCCGAGCGACCGTACCCTGCGGTGACCACCGAGGTGGACTCGAGTCCTTGAACCTCGGTCTCCTGGCCGATGCGCACCGTGACCGGACTCTCGATCGACAACTCCCCGAGCAATCGCAGCAAGATCACCTGCTCCTCGAGCGCCTCGAGGACCGGCTGGATCGCCATCGGGAAGGACTGCTGATAGCGGGCCAGGTGCGCGGTGCCGCCGAGCACCACCCGCTCCTCGAGGCGTTCGGTCACCGCTTCGAGGACCGCGGACATCACCGCCTGGACCAAATTGCGGTCTTCGGGGGCGAAGGTCTGGTCGAGATCCTGCAGCGCTTCGGGAACGAAGGCGAAGGGCTTGTTGGCAACGGCGGCATTGAGTTTGGCGCGGAGGTCTCCGAGGACGTCTTCGGACAGCGGTTCGGCGCACTCGATGACCCGCTGTTCCACGCGGCCGGTGTCCATGATCACCACGAGCATCGCCCGGGTTTCGCTGACCGCGATGAGTTCGACGTGCCGCACGCTGCTGCGTTGCAGCGAGGGGTACTGCACCAGCGCTACCTGCTGGGTGAGTTGGGCGAGCAGCCGGACGGTTCGGGCCATGACGTCGTCGAGGTCGACGGCATCGCCGAGGAAACGCTCGATGGCCTTTCGCTCGGCGGCGCTCATCGGCTTGACGTGGGAGAGCTGATCTACGAACAGCCGGTAGCCGCGGTCGGTGGGGACGCGTCCGGCACTGGTATGCGGGTGGGTGATGTAGCCCTCGTCCTCGAGCGCGGCCATGTCGTTGCGGATGGTCGCCGGGGAGACCCCGAGGCTATGCCGATCCACTAGGGCCTTCGAGCCGACCGGCTCGTGGGTGGCGACGTAGTCCTCGACGATGGCGCGCAGCACGGCGAGGCGGCGGTCTTCGAGCACGGCACCTCCCGTTGGCGTCTTTGGCACTCCTGCGGTCAGAGTGCCAAGTCTACGCCCAGATCCGTGGCCTGCCGAGCGAGCCGCGCGTCGAAGGTCGCCACCGCGGATGAGGTCTGGCGGGCCGTATCCAGCACGCAGCAATCGGGCAGCCCCAGTCCCGTGGAAGCCCGTAGCGACGCCAACCGCCACGGCTGCTCATCATCGACTCTTGTGACGTGAACTCCCAGGAAGTCCCAGATCCTGCGCACCTGGTCGATGGCTCCAGCCGCCGATGGGCGGATTGCGGCTTCGGCGACGTTGAACGGATGAATCAGCAGGGTTCGTCGAAATATGGACCTGCGGATGAACCATGAGGCATCTTCGTAATGGGGATCGTCTTGGTCAGTCACCGCGATCAGCACGTTGGCGTCCAACGTTACGACTTCCCTAGGCATAGCGGTCCCAGTCCTTGCGCAGGTCTTCCAAGTAGCCCTCGGGGTAATGGATGTTCAGCGACGCCAATTCCTTCAGCGCTAATTCCACGGCCAGCACCCGCTCGACCGCGGTGAGATTCAAGGACTCAGCACCTTTGAGGATCAGCTCACGGATTACCTCGGAACGACTGAGATCCGGCCACTCGCGCAGACCCGCGTCGATGGCGGCGGCAATGTCCTCGGTTTCCGTTATCTGGTGGCGGGGTCGCGTCGTAGGCACGAGGGTAAGTGTACCACCGAGAGTTGGTGGTACACCTACGCCGCGAGCGTGCGGACCACGTGATCGGCCATCAACCGGCCCCGACGGGTCAAGGCCAGCATCGAGGGCTGTTGTCCCAACGCTTCGGGGTCGATCAGGCCCTGGTCGGTGAGTGTGGCGATGGTGTCGGTGATGGCGTCGTCGTTCGTGGGAACCGCATCGAGCGCGACGCCGGCCCTCATGCGCAGGCCGAGCATCAGGTTCTCGAGTGCGCGTTGCTCGGATGTGAGCAGCTCCTCGTCCGCCATCGGCGATAGGCCTGCGCTGACTCGCTGGGCGTAGGAGTGCGGGTGCTTGACGTTCCACCAGCGACGGCCATCGTGGTGGCTGTGCGCACCCGGACCTATCCCCCACCACGTTGCGTTGCGCCAGTAGGCGATGTTGTGCCGGCAATGCCCTTCGGCCTTGGCCCAGTTACTGACCTCGTACCAATCGAAGCCCGCCGCAGCGAGGCGATCGTCGATGAGTTCGTAGCGGTCGGCCGCGATGTCGTCGTCGGGCATCGGAACGTCCCCGCGGCGCACCCGCCTGGCTAATGCGGTCCCCGGCTCCACGATCAACGAGTACGCAGAGACGTGATCCACACCGGCGTCGAGGACCTCGTCGAGGCTGCGGTTCAGATCGTCGTCGGTCTCACCGGGCGTGCCGTAGATGAGGTCGAGGTTCACGTGCTCGAAGCCGGCTGCGCGCGCGGCCTTCGCCGCCGCGCTGCTGGCACCGGGAGTATGGGTGCGCTCGAGGGTGGCCAAGACATGCGGTGCGCTGCTTTGCATGCCGAAGGAGATCCGCGTGAAACCACCTGCTGCTAATTCCTCGAGCATGGGCTGGTCGACCGAATCCGGGTTGGCTTCGGTGGTGACTTCCACATCGGCGGCAACGTCGAAGTTGTCTTCAATAGCTGTGCGTACCTGGTTCAGCGCTTTCGCGCCTAGGAGAGTAGGAGTGCCACCCCCGATGAAGATCGTGTCGACGCGATGCGTGGGCGCCAATTGCCGGGCAGCTTGAGCGATCTCGCCGATGAGGTGTTCGTGGAAGGTGTCTCGGGTGACGTCGTTACCGAGCTCCGTTGCCGTGTAGGTGTTGAAATCGCAATAGCCGCACCTACTGGCACAGAACGGCACATGCACGTACAGCGAAAGCGGTGATGGGGACTGGGACGGCAGCGTCATTTCTTGCCGGCAGGTTCGGACGTGGACAGCGCAGCGATGAAGGCTTCTTGCGGCACCTCCACGCGACCGACCATCTTCATCCGCTTCTTGCCTTCCTTTTGCTTCTCGAGCAGCTTGCGCTTACGCGAGACGTCGCCGCCGTAGCACTTGGCCAGGACGTCCTTGCGGATCGCTCGGATGTTCTCGCGCGCGATGACACGCGAGCCGATCGCCGCTTGGATCGGAACCTCGAACTGCTGACGGGGGATGAGTTCCTTGAGCTTTTGCGCCATCGCCACGCCGTAGCTGTAGGCCTTCTCCTTGTGCACGATCGCGCTGAACGCATCCACCGGATCCCCGTGCAGCAAGATGTCCACCTTCACCAGATCGGCATCCTGCTCGCCGCTGGGTTCGTAGTCCAAGGAGGCGTACCCGCGGGTGCGGGACTTGAGTTGGTCGAAGAAGTCGAAGACGATCTCGGCCAGTGGCAAGGTGTAGCGAAGTTCCACCCGATCCTCGGACAGGTAGTCCATCCCCAGCAAGGTTCCGCGCCTTCCTTGGCATAGCTCCATCACGGTGCCCACGAATTCACTCGGCAAGATCACGGTGGCCTTGACGATCGGTTCGGTGACGATGGCCACCTTGCCGTCGGGAAACTCGCTGGGATTCGTCACGGTCGATTCCGTGCCGTCCTCCATGACGACGTCGTAGATGACGTTGGGTGCGGTGGAGATCAGATCCAAGTTGAATTCGCGCTCGAGACGTTCGCGCACGATCTCCAGATGCAACAGACCGAGGAATCCGCATCGGAAGCCGAAGCCGAGGGCGAGGGAAGTCTCGGGCTCGTAATTCAAGGCGGCATCGTTGAGCTTCAAGCGATCGAGGGCATCGCGCAGGATCGGATAGTCCGAACCGTCGATGGGGTAAAGCCCGGAGAACACCATCGGCTTGGGATCGCGATAGCCACCCAGCGCTTCGGTGGCCCCCTTGTTCGCGGTAGTGATGGTGTCGCCCACGCGTGATTGGCGGACGTCCTTGACCCCGGTGATCAAGTAGCCCACCTCGCCCACGCCGAGTCCCTGCGCGGCTGTGGGCTCCGGCGAGATGGCGCCGACTTCCAGGAGTTCGTGCACCGCTCCGGTGGACATCATCGTCACGCGATCGCGGGTTCCGATCCGACCATCGATGACGCGAACGTAGGTGACCACCCCGCGGTAGGTGTCATAGACGGAGTCGAAGATCATCGCGCGAGCCGGAGCGTCGGCATCACCGATCGGCGCGGGGATAAGTTCCACCGCCGTTTGCAATAGTTCGGCCACGCCCTCGCCGGTCTTGGCCGAGACTTTCAACACGTCCTCGGGATCACAGCCGATGATGTGCGCGAGTTCGGCGGCGTACTTCTCCGGCTGCGCTGCGGGTAGGTCGATCTTGTTCAACACCGGGATGATCGCGAGCTCGTTTTCCAAGGCGAGGTACAAATTCGCGAGGGTTTGCGCCTCGATGCCCTGGGCGGCATCGACGAGCAAGATCGCCCCCTCGCAAGCAGCCAGCGAGCGGGACACCTCGTAGGTGAAGTCGACGTGGCCCGGAGTGTCGATGAGGTTCAGGACGTAGGTACGGCCGTCGCCGGCCTGGTAGGGCAGACGTACCGCCTGGGACTTGATCGTGATCCCCCGCTCGCGCTCGATATCCATCCGATCGAGGTACTGGGCGCGCATGGCGCGGTCGTCGACCACACCGGTGATCTGCAGCATGCGGTCGGCGAGGGTCGATTTGCCGTGGTCGATGTGGGCGATGATGCAAAAGTTGCGGATGACGGCAGGGTCGGTGGCACCGGGCAGCCAAGGGCCGCCCTCGGGCTGGTGCGTCACGAGCAACCTCCAGGCCCTCGGGGGCCGATCGGGGAACGTCCCCAGAGTACGGGTACCCTTGGGCGGCTGCAGAACACAAGGCCCCTTGGTCACCCGAGCCGAGGGCCACCGAATCCAGACCTGACCCGAACACGAACCCCCAACAAGCACCCCCAACACGAACCCCCAACACGAAACCCCAACACGAAACCCCGGGGACACCCCGGACCGGCCGAGAAGACGAGGAACCGTGGCGAACATCAAGTCGCAGAAGAAGCGCATCAAGACCAACGAGAAGGCGCGACTGCGCAATAAGGACGTCAAGTCGGCCGTGAAGACCGCCGTCCGCAAGTTCCGCGAGGCGGCCGACGCCGGCGACACCGCCGCCGCCACGGCGCTGGCGCGCGAGGCGAACCGCACCCTGGACAAGGCCGCGAGCAAGGGCGTCATCCACAAGAGTCAGGCTGCGAACCGCAAGTCCTCGATCAGCAAGCGCGCCGCTTCGCTGTAGTCAGCGCTGTAGTC
>CAZJYN010000039.1:0-16013 GCA_964550285.1 uncultured Rubrivirga sp. | reverse complement strand
TTGTTCAAGGCGGCGATGTCGCCTGCAGGTAGTTCGCGGGTGGTGTTGGCGGCTACGTCCAGGTCGATCTCGGGGTCGAGTTCGTCCACGTTGATCGTGGGCGGCACGATCCGATCGCGCAGCGCGAGGATCGTGAAAATCGATTCGATGGCACCGGCACCACCGAGCAGGTGACCGGTCATCGACTTTGTGCCGGTGACGATCGCGTGATCGGTATCCGCGCCCAGGGCTCCGCGGATCGCCACCGCCTCGGCGATGTCACCTTGCGGGGTGGAGGTCGCGTGCGCGTTGACGTGGACGATGTCCGCGGGGGTTAGCTCGGCATCGGCGAGGGCTTCGGTGATCGCCCGCGCGGCGCCGCGGCCCTCGGGGTCGGGTTGGGCGATGTGGTGGCCATCGGAGGTCAGCCCCGCGCCGCCGTAGACGCCGTAGACCCGCGCGCCGCGGGCCTGGGCGTGCTCGCGTGATTCGAGCACCACTACTCCCGCACCCTCGCCCATCACGAAGCCGTCGCGGCCGGTGTCGTAGGGCCGCGATGCGGCGCCGGGATCATCGTTGCGGGTGGACAGGGCACGCATGGCCGAGAAACCGGCCATCGTGATCCCGCAGATCACCGCTTCGGTGCCACCGGCCACCACCACATCCGCGCGACCGGTCTGGATCATCCGCGCGGCGTAGGAGATGGCTTCGGCCCCCGATGCGCACGCGCTGACCGGAGTGTGGACTCCTGCCCGTGCACCGAGTTCGAGGCCCACGATGGCAGCGGGGCCGTTGGGCATGATCATGGTGACCATATGCGGGGAAACGCGCGACCAGCCGCGTTCGTTCAAGGTGTCGTAGGCGTCGAGCAGGCTGGTGATCCCACCGATGCCGGTGGCGATGACCGTGCCGAGCCGATCGGGGTCGATCTCCGGGGAGCCGGCGTCGTTCCAGGCTTCGCGGGCGGCGATGAGCGCGGCCTGTTGGGCGCGATCCATCCGCCGGGTCTCCACCTTCGCGAGGACCTCGGAGGGTTCGACGGCGAGTTGCCCGGCGATCCGCGAAGGCTGCTCGGCTACCCAATCCGCTTCGATCGGTGTGATGCCCGGGGTACCGGCGAGAATCGCCGACCAACTGGTCTGGACGTCGCCACCCACCGGAGTGGTCATGCCCAATCCAGTGACTACTACCTCTGACGTACTCACAGCAGAACTCCCTGATGGGTGATCGCCGGATAGCGGGGCGCGACCGCGGCCGGCCCCGCTACGGACGATTTACGAGTTGGCTTCGATGTAAGCGACGGCGTCGCCGACCGTGCGCAGGTTCTTGACCTCTTCGTCGGGGATCTTCACGCCCCACTTGTCTTCGGCGGCCATGACGACCTCGACCATCGACAGCGAATCGATGTCCAGGTCATCGACGAAAGCCTTGTCGGGCTGAATCTCCTCCACCGGAACACCGGCTACCTCGTTGACGATGCCGGCGAGGCCTTCGAGAACTTCTTGCTGGCTCATTCCTTGCTTTCCTTCCGTTGGCGACGGTGTCGTCGTTGTTCGTCGATTATGAAGTTGTGGCCGATCGGTTGATCGGAGTTCGTGGTTGCCGCAGGCTACGGCAACGTCACCACCTGCGAGGCGAACACCAAGCCGGCGCCGAAACCCACGAGTAGCGCGGTGCCACCAGGGGCTACTTCACCGCTGGCGAGCATCCGGTCCATGGCCAGCGGAACGGATGCTGCGGAGGTGTTCCCGGTGGTGATGATGTCGCGAGCGACGGCAACGTTGGCCGGCAATTCGAGGGCGCGCACTAGCGCGTCGGTGATGCGGTTGTTCGCCTGATGCGGGACGAAGGCATCGAGATCGGCGGCGGTGATGCCGGCCCGTTCTAGGGACTCCCGGCACACACGGGCCATCTCCGAGACCGCCCAACGAAAGACCTGCTGGCCGTTCATCGAGATGGCGGGGAAGGTATCGAAGTCGTTGTCGCGGAACTCGAACCAGTTGCGTGTCATGTTGATCGCCTGCAGCTGCTCGCCATCACCGCCCCAGACGACCGGGCTGATCGCCGGCACCTCGGATCCGCCGACCACTACCGCCCCCGCGCCGTCGGCGAAGATGAACGCGGTTCCGCGGTCGTACTTGTCCGTCCAAGCGCTGAGCTTCTCCGCGCCGATCAACAGCACGTGCTTCGCGCTCCCGCCGCGCACCATGTCCTGGGCCAGAGCCAATCCGTAGGCGAAGCCCGCGCATGCTGCGCTGAGGTCCATGGCTGCAGCGGTGGGTGCGCCGATCATCGCCGCGACTTCCGAGGCCGCCGAAGGTGTCTGGTACGGGTGGGTGCAGGTCGCGATGAGGATGACGTCGATCTGATCGGCGGTGATGCCCGCCGCCGCGAGGGCCTTCTCCGCGGCAGCGGCCGACATCGTGGCCACCGTCTCATCGTCCGCGGCCCAACGGCGCTCGGTGATACCCGAGCGCTCGCGGATCCATTCATCTGAGGAGTCGATGTTCTCGCAGATCTCCTCGTTGCTGACCACCCGTGCCGGGCGGAAACTGCCCGTCGCCAGGATCTTCGCGAAAGGTGCGCCGACGGGCGCCTTGATGGATGCGCTCACGCGTAGACCTCGTAGGAGTGGTCGGCGACGGGGTGCAAGCGCAGGATCGGTTGACCGGGGGAGACCGGATCGCCGTCCTCGACCAGCCACTCGACCAGCACGCCGCCGTGCGGGGCGTTGATGGGGGTTGCTCCGCGCAGCGTTTCGACGTTGCCCACGATGGCCGAGGCCTGCACCTCATCGCCGGGGGTGACCTCGAGAGCCCGGCGGAAGGTGCCCTTGCCGGGCGCGACGAGCATCCGCCACGTGGGGTTGGAGTCCAGGTGCGAGATGGTGCCGTGCTCCTTGATCAGCGCCCAGGCCGCATCGAGATCGTCCGGGGTCTTCACCGCGAGGGTCTGCACGCCGGGTAGTGCGCGCTTGGCCAAGCCGGTAAGCGTGCCCGCCGGAGGAATCTCGATGACGGCGGTCACGCCGAGATCGGCCATCGTCTCCATGCACAGATCCCAGCGCACCGGGTTGCTCACCTGATGAACGAGACGACGTAGGACCTCGCGGCCGTCGTGGACGACCTTGCCGTCGGCGTTGGACAACAATCGCAGGCGCGGATCATGGGTGGTGATGGCATTACCGAGTCGGCCGAGGTGTCCCACGGCCGGTGCCATGTGCTCGGTGTGGAACGCCCCGGCGACGGCCAGTGGCCGGACCCGACAGCCGGCGGGGGGATCCTCGGCGAATGCGTGAAGTTGGGCCTTGGTCCCGGCGACCACGATCTGCCCGGCGCCGTTCATGTTCGCCGGCGTCAATCCGAGTTCGGTGCAGCGCGCCAGGATGTCGTCTGGTTCACCGCCGAGCACCGCGGTCATGCCGGTCTCGGTACGCGCGGCTGCATCGGCCATGGCCTTGCCCCGCTCTCGGACGAAGACCATCGCCTGCTCGGCGGTCAGCACCCCGGCGCCCACCGCGGCGGTGATTTCGCCGACCGAGTGCCCGGCGCCGGCACCGATCGCGGAGTAGGCACTCGAGGGGTGCGGGAACAAACTCAGCAAGGTGACCAGCCCGGCGCCGACGATCAGCGGCTGGGCGATCGCGGTATCGGTAATGGTCTGGGCATCGGAGTTGGTGCCGTGCTCGAGAAGGTCGACCCCGCTGACCACCGAGAGCCACTCGAGGCGTTCGCGTACGCCCGGGACGTCGAGCCAGGGGCGCAAGAACCCGGGGGACTGGGCGCCCTGTCCGGGCGCAACGACGACGAGCACGGGCTTAGCCTTCCGTGGATGACTACAAGGCCACCTCGGGCATGTGGCCAAAGTATCGGGTGAGGATTTGTAGCAACCCTACAAAGCCGCGCTCGACCCCTCGGTGCGACCCAGGATCAGGGCCAGGCGTAGGGCGAGTGCACCGCGCGGTTCGGTGGGGGTGAAGCCGGTGAGGTCGGCGATCCTTCCGAGCCGGTAGCGCACCGTATTGGGATGCACGAACAACCCCCGAGCGGTGCCTTCCAGTGACGGCGTGCGCTCCAGGTAGGCCTCAGCGGTGACCAGCAGGTGCGGTTCGGCGGCGAGTGGTCGATAGCAGGAGTCGATGAGTTCGACGCGGGCGCGGGGTTCGCCGGCCAGGGTGCGTTCGGGCAGCAGGTCGCCGACCAGGACCGGCCGGGGAGCATCCGGCCAGCCCCCGGCGGCGCGAACGGCCGCCGCTGCGCTTCGCACGCTCGCTCCGACATCCTCGAAGTCCGCGGCACGTTCGCCGATCACGACCGGCCCGGGTCCGAAGTGCGGAGCCATCAACCGGGCCGCGCGCACCGCGTGTTCGTCGGTTTCGGATCGACCCACTAGGGCGATGAGGAACTCACCATGCATGCCGCTGAGCATCAACAACTCGTGGTTGCGCGCAGCCCGACGCAGGACATCCAAGGAGCCTTCGACGTCCGAGACGGGCGCGAAACCGGCGACGACGGCCACGGGTGTGGCATCGGACCAGCCGAGGGCGGAGATCCGCGATGCCACGGAAGGGTCGAGTTCCTCGCGCAGGATGGAATCCACGATCAGCGATTCCAATCGCGCATCCCATGCACCGCGCGCTTCCGCGGCGCGGGCGTAGACCTCGGCGGCGGAGAACGCCACTTCGCGCGAGTAGCGCAACGTCGCTTCGCGTGCCGCCGAGCGATCGGGCTCGTCGAGGAGTGCATCGATCGCCGATTCCACGACCTCGATAGTGGTACGCACCAAGGCGACTGTTTGTTCCAAGGAGATGACCCGGGCCAACTCGCGCGGCGCGGAACCGAAGATGTCCGCGGTCAGTCGCGGTGCTTCGTGCGGATCGGCCACCCATTCCAAGAACGCGGAGATACCCGCCTGGGCTACTAGCCCCACCCAGGCCCGTTCATCGGCGGAGAGTTGTCGATACCAGGGGTAGGTCGCCTCCATCCGGATGGTGGCGTCGGTTGCCAACTCGCCGCTGGCCGCGGTGAGCCTTCGAGCGAAGCGTAGATTCGGCTCCGACTCAGCCGACATTCACGCCCACGAGGCTGCCGACTAGGTAGGTGACAGCGGCTGCACCGGCACCCCACAGCACCTGTCGCGCGGCGCTGAAGACGATGCCGCGACCGGATTGCGAGCCGACGACTCCGCCGACCACGATCATGCCGATCAGCGACAACGCGATGGCCAGCGAGAGTGCGGTTGCTCCGGAGAACAGCGCGTAAGGGATCACGACGACGGACGCGCCGATCGAGAAGGCGATGAAGCTCGACACCGCGGCCTTCCAGGCCGAGCCGAGTTCGTCCGGATCGAGCCCGAGTTCCTCGCGCGCCAAGGTGTCCAACGCGGCGTCCGGGTTGGCCATGATGCGGTCGGCGATCGCCTTGGCCTGCTCGCGCGGTAGCCCCTTGGCCCGGTAGATGAGTTCGAGCTCGCGCTTTTCCTCCTCGGGCTTTTCGATGAGTTCCTGGCGTTCGAGGTCGATCTCGCGTTTGAACAGGTCGCGTTGGCTGGCCATCGAGACGTACTCCCCGGCGGCCATCGAGAAGGCGCCGGCGAGTAGGCCGGCGAGGCCGGCGAACAGCACGACCGAATTGTCGATCGCACCGGCGATCGAGGCGCCTGCGAAGCCCATCACCAATGCGGTATTGGAGACCAGCCCATCGCTGACGCCGAAGACCGCCGCCCGGATGGAGCCGGACTTGTCGAGCTTGTGCCACGGCTCGCCGGCCTCGGGAGCCATCGACTTATGCGGGAACTTCCCGGGCGACTCGTCCTTCAGTGATCGGAAGACCTCTGCGTGCTCGCGTTCATCCGAGGGCATCGTTGGCAGTGCTTCGGGTTCATCGTCGTACATCCCCGCATCGGCGCCCTCGTTCTCCTCGAGGGTGTCCAGTACCGAGACCAGACCCAGGGAACGCGCGCGGGTAACCAGCTGCGCATCATCTGGTTCCAAAGCGGCCGGCGGGGGTGGTACCTGCACGCCGTAGTGCTCGAGCTTGTCGACCCAGTGATCGGCGTGCCGATCCTCGATGTCGGCGAGTTCCAGCAATGCCTCACGCCGCTCACCGTCGGTGGTCTCGGCCAACGCCCGGTAGAGCATCGAGGCGTTGCGCTCCGCGGATAAGTAGCGCAGGAACCTCTTGGGATCGTTCGACACTCGAACCTCCTGTGGCGTTCGACTCAGCCCGAGCCTTCAGTATTGCCTGCCTCGGCGGCAGCGGGGTCGTGCAATTGGTACGTGTCGATCGCCTTAGCGACCTGCTGGGCATCGATCTCACCGGACCTGGCGAGCATCGCGAGCGACTGGACGGTGATCGACTCGGCATCCACTAGGAAGTGTCGGCGCAGGGCGCCACGGGTGTCCGAAAGACCCCAGCCGTCGGTGCCGAGCGAGACGAAGGATTGGGGAACCCACTCGCGAATCTGGTCTTGCACCGCGCGCATCCAATCGGAAACGGCGACCACCGGACCGGTCCGTCCCTCGAGGCGTTGGGTCACATACGGGACCACCGGCTCGGCTTGCGGGTTCAGCATGTTGTGCCTGTCGGCGGCCAGGCCGTCGCGCCTGAGTTGGTTCCAACTCGTCACCGACCACACGTCCGCGGCGACCTGCCAGTCCTGGGCGAGCAGCTCTTGCGCGCGTAGCGCCCAATTGACACCTACTCCGCTGGCCAGCAACTGCACCCGCGGGCCTGCGCTGCTGCCTTCGCTGACCAGGTGCATCCCCTTGATGATGCCCTCGACGTCGCAGTCTTGCGGTTCGGCCGGCTGTGGGTAGGGCTCGTTGTACATCGTTAGGTAGTAGTAGACGTTCGGTGAGTCCTTGCGGTGTTCGTCGTGCAAGTCGTACTCGCTGAACTCGGTATCGGTCCTCGGCTCGCCGTACATCCGACGCAGGCCGTCCTTGACGATGTGCCCGATCTCGTAGGCGTAGGCGGGGTCGTAGGCCACCACGGCCGGGTTGGTGCTGGCGAGCAGTTGGCTGTGCCCGTCCTCGTGCTGCAGGCCTTCGCCGTTGAGCGTGGTTCGACCGGCCGTGGCGCCGAGCACGAAGCCACGGGCCATTTGATCCCCGGCGGCCCAGAAGCCATCGCCGGTGCGCTGGAAGCCGAACATCGAGTAGAAGATGTAGACCGGGATCATCGGGACCCCGTGCGTTGAATACGACGTCCCTGCAGCGGTGAAACTGGCCACCGAGCCGGCTTCGTTGATGCCCTCGTGCAGGATCTGGCCCGATTCGGATTCCTTATAGGACAACATCAGTTCGCGATCCACCGAGGTGTACTGCTGCCCGTGCGGGGAGTAGATCTTCAAGGTGGGGAAGAGCGAATCCATGCCGAAGGTGCGGGCTTCGTCGGGGATGATGGGCACGAAGTGCGCGCCCATGCCCTCGTCCTTGATCAGGTCCTTTAGCAGTCGGACGAAGGCCATCGTCGTGGCGACCGGTTGCTTGCCCGATCCACGCATCACCGACTGGTACGTGGAGTCCGCGGGTTGCGGTAGTGGTGTTGCCTGCTGGCGGCGGGTGGGTAGGAATCCGCCGAGCTTGCGCCGTGTTTCGAACATGTAGTCGATGGCTTCGTTCCCGCGGCCGGGGTTGTAATAGGGCGGCAGGTATTCATCGAGCTGCGAATCGGCGATCGGGATATGGAGCCGATCCCGGAACTCCTTGAGGTCCTCCAGCGTGAGCTTCTTCATCTGGTGGGTGGAGTTACGCGCCTCGAAATGCGATCCGAGGGTCCAGCCCTTGATCGTCTTGGCGAGGATCACCGTGGGCTGACCCTTCACCTTCTGGGCAGCCTCGTAAGCGGCGTACATCTTGCGGTAGTCGTGACCGCCGCGCTGCAGGGACCAGATCTCGTCGTCGGTGTAACCCTCGACAAGCTTGGCGGTGCGTGGATCGCGTCCGAAGAAGTGCTCGCGGATGAAGGCGCCGTTTTCGGCCTTGTAGGTCTGGAAGTCGCCGTCGTGGGTGTTGTTCATCAAGTTGACCAGCGCACCATCGCGATCGGCGGCGAGCAGGTGATCCCACGCGCGTCCCCACACGACCTTGATGACGTTCCAGCCGGCACCGCGGAACAGCGATTCGAGTTCTTGGATGATCTTGCCGTTGCCGCGGACCGGTCCGTCGAGACGCTGCAGGTTGCAGTTGACGACGAACACCAAGTTGTCGAGTTCCTCGCGCGCGGCCAAGGACAAGGCGCCGACCGCATCGACCTCGTCGGTCTCGCCATCGCCGAGGAACGCGTACACCTTCTGCTGGGAGGTGTCGGCGAGGCCGCGGTGCTCGAGGTACTTGTTGAAGCGGGCCTGGTAGATCGCGTTGAGCGGACCAAGGCCCATCGACACGGTGGGGAACTGCCAAAACCACGGCATCAACCGCGGGTGTGGGTAGGACGGCAACCCACCGCCGGGGTGTGAGAGTTCCTGGCGGAACCCATCCATCTGCGATTCGGTGATGCGGCCCTCGATGAATGCCCGCGCGTACATCCCCGGCGAGGCGTGTCCTTGGAAGAACAGTTGGTCTGCGCCGCCGGGGTGCTCTGGGCCCTTGAAGAAGTGGTTGAAGCCGACCTCGTATAGCGTGGCCGAACTGGCGTAGGTGGAAATGTGGCCACCTACCGAAACCCCGGGGCGTTGCGCGCGGTGCACCATGATCGCTGCGTTCCAGCGGATCATCCGGCGGATCTCGCGCTCGATCTTCTCATCGCCCGGGAACCACGGCTCGCGCTCGGGCGAGATCGAGTTGATGTAGTCGGTGCTGCGCAGACTCGGTACGCCCACATTCCGTTCGGCCGCCCGGCGCAGCAGGGCCAGCATCATGTAGCGGGCGCGGTAGTTGCCCGAGGAATCGACGAGTGAATCGAGCGAATCGATCCACTCAGCGGTCTCGTCCGGATCGACGTCCACGTATTGGGTCGGCAAGCCTCCGGCTAGCGGGGCTCCTTGCTCGCTTCCAGGGGCCATGTTCGTGTGCGCCCTTCCGGTGAGGTCGGATCGTCGGGGTCGCCGCGATCCGAATGTTCGGGTTGTGCCCCTATCCTCGCGCATCGGACGGCGCAGGCATGCGCACCCCCGTGGTCACGGACGTGAATGTTCGGTGTTGGCGCGAGTTGGTGCGAAGTGCTTGCCAAGGGGCGCGTTGTTCGGTGGACTAGGCACGTTGAGGGGGCGGAGCGACCGTCGCCGTGGCCGCACAGGAGGAACCAGGTGAGCGTGGACGCCGGATCCATCGATCCGGAAGAGGCAAGCCAGCGCGCTTCTGCCTTGCACCTGGATTCGGGCATGACCGTGCAGGAACTCGGCTGGGATGACGACGTCGATCCGGTCATCCGGGTAGGCATCGAGCAGGTGGTCGGTTCCGAACTCGTCGACGAGGACTTCGAGGACGTCGTGGATGTCGTGCTCATGTGGTGGCGCGATGACGATGGCGATCTTGTCGACGGTCTCGTGGACGCTATCGCCCCGCTCGCCGACCACGGGGTGATCTGGTTGATGACCCCCAAGCCCGGTCGCGACGGCCATATCGAGGCCGAGGACATCGCCGACGCCGCTCCCACTGCTGGTTTGCAGCAGACCAGCACCATCAGCGCCGGGTCGAACTGGCAAGGCACCCGGTTGGTGGCACCGCGCGCGAAGCGCTAGCGTCTCGTCATTCGACCACGCGGTAGTCGTTAAGGAGATGTGATGGCACTCGAGATTGGCCAACTGGCACCCGATTTCACGTTGCGCAACCAATACGGCGAGGACGTCACCTTGTCGGACCTGCGCGGCAAGAAGGTCGTCGTGATGTTCTATCCGTTCGCATTCACCGGCATCTGCACCGGCGAATTGTGCGAGATCCGTGATCGACGAGCCGATTTCGTCAACGACGATGCCGAACTGCTGAGCATCTCCTGTGATTCGACGGCCACTTTGAAGGCGTTCGCCGAAGCCGAGGGCCTCGACCACCAACTACTGAGCGACTTCTGGCCGCATGGCGAGGTTGCCCGCTCCTACGGCGCCTTCTGGGAGGACACCGGTTTCGCCACCCGGGCCGCCTACGTGCTCGACCGCGACGGCGTGATCCGTTGGTCGGTGGTCAACGGCCCCGGTGAGGCCCGCGACGCCGACGATTACGCCGCCGCCCTGGCCGCGATCGACTAGTTCGCGACACCGTGGCAACTCGGGCATTTGGGACGCCAACCGTCTCGAGATGCGCGTTCGCCCGTTTAGGTGTGGACTACCGCTAGCCGCGAGCGCGGGGGGCCCGAGACCCAAGCGCTCGCGGCCCTTTCATGTCCCGGACGGGTAATGCCCCTTACGGATCGGAACGGTGGATCGGCCCTTCGTCCGCTCGCGCCTGGTTGATCTGCTCCATATGGGACACGATGCCGCCGATAAGTGCGATCTGCGCGGTTCGTTCGGCTTCGCGCACCGCTTGGTGCGCAGCGGTCTTGCCGACCGTACGGGTGGGATCATCGGTTGCCATATTGGCCGCGGTGGCCGCGATCAGATCGGCCAGCGGTGACAGTGCCGCGGGCGGTAACGCCGCACCTCCGGCGCCGGTTGTCGAAGCGCGGCGCAAATCCGAAGTCAGCGAAAGCGCGCGGGTGGACATCGTCTGGCAGGCATCGACTTCCGATTGCACGGCGGCGATGTCGGCCTTCGTCACCCGGAAGTTCCAGCGCCGGTTGCGTTTTAGGTCCTCGAGCGCGGCCGCTAGGCCGAGCACCTGGTTACGCAGTTCGACAGCCTCGTCGAACCAGCCTCGGACCGTCTCGGCGTCGGGGTTATCGCGCAGTTCGACCGCTATGCGCTCGAGAAGCAACCCCAATCTCTCCTGGATGTCATCGGCGTTGTCTTCCAGTGTGCGGGTTGCCTTCGTAGGCGAGGCGATGTAGCTCGCGATGATCGCGAAGACGGCACCCACGACGATGCCACCGAATCGTTCCACCGCGAGCTCGGTCGTCAGATTCGTCCCGACGACCAAGATGACCGTGACCGCGAGCGTCGATGCGACGATCGGGGATTCCTCGGGGCTGGCCACGTGCAGCAATCGAGCGACGACGAAGCACAAGGCCACCAGCAGCAGGATGGATACTGCCCCGCTGCCGACCACGGAGACGATGCCCAGTGCCACGGCCGCACCGATCATGGCGCCCAGGACCTGGATGAAAGCACCCTTGGTGGCCTGGTGGAAACTCACTTGGGTGGCCACCACGGCGGTGATCGCCGCTGGCACCGCGGAGGTGTAGGGGATGTAGCGGCCGGCAAGGTAGGCCAAGAACGCCGCGATGGTGGTTGCCGCTGCGATCCGGGTGTACGTCCGGTCGATGCGCGCCGCACGCTTGCGTAGCCGCTCTGCCCTCACATCGAAAGTATGTACCCGCCACCGGTCCCGTGGGTCATCGTCTGGGCCTCGAGCGGATCATGCGTCACGTGGATCGCCGGTATCCGTGCCCGGGCGATGACCGCGAGGACGTCCTCGGCGAGGCGGGCGCGCAGCGGTGCGTCGAGGGCGCTGAATGGCTCGTCGAGGCACAACGCATCGGGTTTGGCCGCCAGTGCCCGGGCTAAGGAAACGCGCTGCGCCTGCCCACCGCTGAGGTGTTCGATGGAGCGGTCCCCGTAGCCCTCGAGGTCGACCCAGGTGAGCAGGCGATCGGCCTCGGCTCGCGCCTCTTCCCGCGCGACCCCTGCGCGACGCGGCCCGTAGGCGACGTTGTCGCGCACGTTCAGGTGCGGGAAGAGCAACGCCTCCTGGAACACCATCCCGATGCGTCGTTCATTAATCGGCAGCGTGGTGATGTCGCGACTACCGATCTCGACCCGGCCACCTAGCGCTGGCGTCAGTCCGGCGATGGTGGCCAGCAGGGTCGACTTGCCGCAGCCGCTGGGACCGACGATGGCAAGGACGCTGCCCGGATCGATCGTGAAGGTGAAGGGATCGTGCAACGGGGCGTCGTAGCCGATCACCAACTCGATCGCCCGCAGGCCACCTGATTCGCTTTCGTTCATGTACGCCGCCCACCGCGATCCACCGCTGCAACCAACGTGGTCGTCATGATCACCAAGACGACGGCTAGGGCGGCGGCCACGCCGAACGAAGCTTCGCCGGGTCTGCCGAGCAACCGTGCGATCACCAACGGAACGGTAGGCCCATCGGCGCGCGCGAGGAACGATGCGGCACCGAATTCCCCGAGGGATACCGCGCAGGCCAGTCCGCCCGCGGCGACCATCACCGTGCGCATCGCGGGGCCGTAGCCGGTCCACCACGCTCGCGTGGGACGAGCGCCGAGGTTCGCCGCCACCGTGACCAGCCGCGGATCGGTCGCGCGCAACGTGGGCGTGGCCACGGCCACCACGAGGGGAACGGCGATCAGTGCGTGGGCGATCGGCACCAGCAGACCGGTGGCGCGCAGATCCAGTGGTGGTCGCCCGTAGGCCAGCAGCGTGCCGAGCCCCAACGTGGCCGCGGAGATACCCAACGGCAGCGCGGTGGCGATTGCGAACGCTCGGCCGATGCGTCCGGTGAGAACCGAGACCGCGGCCAGGCCCCCGACCACAGCGGCGACCACACCGGTCGCCAACGCGAAGGTGAGCGAGCGGGCCATCGCCGAGAGTGGCGAGCCGATGCGGGTGCTTCCGGCATCGATGGTGTTCGACCCGAACAGCCCCGACCACCAGGCCAACGTCCACCCGCTACCGGACCGCAGCGACGCCCAAACCAGCGCGAGCACCGGGGCCAACACGATCAGTGCCGCCGCGACAGCTACCGCGCCCACCGCCCAGCGGGCACGACCACGCGGCCGGATCAACCGCATCGGTCGGGCCGAACCGCCGCGCTGCAACGCGCGCTGTCGAGCCGCCCACACCAGCACCGAGCCGACCACGAGCGCCTGGATGGCGGCACTCACCGCCGCCGCTTGGAAGTCCAGCAGGATCGAGGTCTGTCGCAGCACCAGAGATTCCAGGGTGCGAGTCGAGGAGTCACCGATGAGCAGGACGACGCCCAAGGACGTGAAGGAGAACACGAAGACGATCGCTGCGGCCGAGGCGATCGCCGGGCGCAGTGCCGAAAGCGTGACCGTGCGAAAGGCCGTCCACGGGCCCGCGCCTAGGGCGCGTGCGGTGAGTTCCATCCGCGGGTCGATCGTGATCCAGCGGGCGCCGACGATCCGAACCACCACCGCGAGGTTCAAGTAGGCGTGCGCGAGCACCACGATCGCGAATCCGGAGCCGAGCGAACCACCGAGCAGGGCCCGAAATGCCAGCGCCACCACCACGGTGGGCAGGACGAAGGGCACCGTCGCAAGGGCCAGTGCCCAACGCCGCCCCCGGAATCGGTAGCGGGTGAGCACGTTGGCCATCGGTAGGCCGATGGCCAACGCCAATGCGGTGCTCACGAGTGCCTGGCCGGCGGCTAGACCCGCCACCCGCCACGGCAGCGGGTCGAGCAGGTAGCTGGCGGTACCCGGGTTGATGATCTCCCTGCCGAGGGAGGCGAGCGGGATCGCCAGGAACGCGACGAGGAACAGTGCAGGTACCGCCCACGTCCACGACAGCCACCGGGGATGACTCACCGGTGCTGTTGAGTGTGTGCTGGTGGTAATCCCTACCTACCCATGACCGAGCCCCACTCGGTCAACAGTCCTTCCACGTTCTCGGCTACGTAGTCGGCGGGCAACTGCTCGGGATCTTCCACCTGGCCGGCGAACTCGGTGAAGACCTCCGGCAATGGGATATCCGCTCGTGCGGGAAAGACGAACATGTTCAGCGGGATGTCCTCTTGCACAGGTACCGAGAGCAGCCAGTCGACTACCCGCTGGGCAGCTTCCACGTCGTCGGATCCAGCGAGGATTCCGGCGTACTCGATTTGTCGGTAGCAGCCGTCATCCATCGAGGAGGTCGAGACCGTCTCCGGCGGCTCGCCTTCGGCGTAGACGATCTCCGCGGGCGGGCTGGTCGCGTAACTGACGACGATCGGGCGATCGCCTCCACCGCCGAAGGTGAAGTCGCCGTAGTAGGCATCGCTCCACGAGCCGGCCACTGCAACGTCGTTGTCCTTCAACCGCTGCCAGTAGTCGGGCCACTCGTCGCCGTACCGGGCCACGGTGGACAGCAAGAACGCCAGTCCGGGGGAGGAGGTTCCCGGATCCTGGACGACGAGCAGACCCGAGTAGGTCGGATCCGCAAGATCATCGAGGGTGCTGGGCGGCGCGATCCCTTCTGCTTCGAACCAGGTGTCGTCGATGTTGATGCATACGTCGCCGAAGTCGATGGGGGTGACCAGGCCGTCGAAGGTCTGGTCGGCCAGATCCGGTCGAAGGGACTCGGCTTCGGGGGAGGTGTACGGCTCGAAGACGCCTTCATCGAGTGCTCGGGTGATGAGCGTGTTGTCCACTCCGAACATGACGTCTGCGGTTGGTGCACCCGCGGCCAGGATCGCGCCGGCGACCATCGATCCAGCATCGCCACCGGAGACGAGTTCGATGTCGATCCCTGAGGTGTCCTCGAATTCGGCGATGACGTCCTCGCTCAGCGCGAACGAGTCGTGGGTGAGCAGTTGAACCGTGACCGTTTCATCGGCCGAGGGCGTGGCATCTTCTTGGGCTGTTTCCTCGGATGGTTGGCTCTCGGCGGTGGACGAGTCGTTCGTGCCGCATGCGGTCAGGACTAGCGCGCTCGCAGAGATGGCCGCGAGAACGGTGATGGGCGTGCGTTTCATAGTTGCCTCCCTAGCGCTGGCATTACCCAGATCAGGTTCCGTTGGGTCGGCAGCCGCGACTGCCCTCTCAGCCCGCCGTCTCGCGCGAGCTCCCCAGATCTTTTGTTGTTTGTCGTTCTTGCTGGAGCGAGCATAGCCTGCGCCACCGATCACGGCGAGGGTGTGCGATCGAGTGAAGGTCAGCTCACCCGAGGCAGGTGCCCGAATGCTTCGGCCACTTCGTGGTTGACGATCGCGCCGCCTGCCACGTTGAGTCCGAGGGCGAAGGCCGGATCGCCGGCGAGCGCCTCCTGCCATCCGTGATCGAGTAGGCGTACTGCATAGGGGAGTGTGACGTTGGTGAGCGCGTAGGTGCTGGTGTGCGGGACGGCTCCTGGCATGTTCGCAACGCAGTAGAAGATCGTGTCCGCGACCGGGTAGGTCGGGTCCTCGTGCGTGGTGGGTCGCGAAGATTCGAAGCACCCGCCCTGGTCGATCGCGATGTCGACGAGCACCGCACCGGGCTTCATGCGGGCGACGAGTTCGTCCTTCACCAGATGCGGCGCTCGCGCACCTGCCACCAGCACGGCACCGATCACCAGATCGGCTTCCAGGCAAGCACGTTCGATCTCGAAGGTGTTGGAGGCGATGGTGTCGATCCGACCGTGGAAGGCTGCGTCGATCTGGCGCAGTTTCGCGATGTTGGTGTCCAAGATCTTCACATTGCCTTGCATCCCCACCGCGATGGTCGCGGCGTTCACACCCGCGACCCCACCTCCGATGACGACCACATTCGCGCTCGGGACACCGGAAGCTCCGCCGAGCAGGACTCCGCGCCCGCCCGATGCGCGCAACAGTGCTTCCGCGCCGACTTGGGGAGCCAATCGGCCGGCGATCTCGGACATCGGTGCCAACAGCGGCAGCGAACCATCGGGTAGTTCCACCGTCTCGTAGGCGATTGCCGTCATGCCGCTATCGATCAACGCCTTGGTCAAGGGCTCGTCCGCCGCGAGGTGCAGGTACGTGAACAGCACGAGGTCCGAGCGGAAGTACCGATACTCCTGCGCGATCGGTTCCTTCACCTTCAACAGCACGTCCGCGCTCGACCAGACTTCCGCGGCGGAGGGCAGCATCCTCGCGCCGGCGGCCTCGTATTCGGCGTCGCTGATCCGCGAACCCTCGCCGGCGCCTGCCTCGATGAATACCTCGTGGCCGTGCCGGGTGGCTTCGACCACCCCGGCGGGCGTGATGGCCACGCGGAACTCGTTGTTCTTGATCTCCCGGGGAACCCCTAGCCGCATGGCTG
>CAZJYN010000038.1:11766-16071 GCA_964550285.1 uncultured Rubrivirga sp. | reverse complement strand
CCAGGGCGAGGTTGCCGGCCTCAGCCGAACCCCAGGCGTACACGATGGTGTTGGTTCCCTCAGCCAGCGAGAGATCGGCCGGGCCGATCGCAACGGTGTCGGTGCCCTGCAGCACGACATCGGCGCTGTAGTCGCCAGCCGGAACGGCAACGATCGCCTCATCCGGGTTGACCAGGTTCTCGATGATCACGGCGCCGTCGGCACGAACGTCAACGGCCGGGGCCGCAGCAACGTGGCGAACGGTCAAGCGGGACTCACCGGCAGCGACCTCAGAGATGTCGTTCACGTACACGTTCAGCGCCGGGTTGCCGTCGGCATCCAGGTTCGCGGTCACGGTCGCGTTGGCTCCACCGGGAACCTCGACACCCGCGGCCTCCAGCACCGCGGTGCCGTCCTCAGGGGTCTCGCCGTCGGCGAAGACAGCGAGATCGTAGGTGCCCTCGGGCACGGTCAGCGTCTCGAGGCTGCCGGGGGTGAAGTTGTCGATGAGCATGGCATCACCGGCGTAGACGTCCACGACGTCGGCTCCGGATCCTTCCGGGATCCCGTGCAGCACTGAGACGGTGGCGTCCATGTCGCCCCCGTGACCGTCAGCCAGGGCGGGGGCTGCGCTGAGCCCGAAGGGAAGTGCGAGGGCGGCCGCAGCGACCGCTCCGCGGCGTACCGCCGTGCGGCCCCGCGAGTGGGTGTCGTTCATATTCGGCTCCTTGGTTCTTCTGGTGTTCTTGAATGACCCCGGCCACGTGGCCGGTTACCAAGGAGTTCGTTGCCGGACCACCGTTTGGATGCACCCGGATGCAAGTTTTTTTCTCAGGCGAGGGACAAGAACAGTTTCTCGAGCTCCTCAGCGCTCATCGGAGCCCGCTCGCCGTCCTCCCAGCACTGCTTCAAGCCCGTGGCGACCACCTTGAAGCCGGCCCGATCTAGGGCCTTGGAAACCGCCGCGAGCTGGGTGACGATGTCCCCGCAGGAGCGGTCTTCCTCGATCATGTTGATCACGCCGTCGAGTTGACCCCGGGCGCGCTTGAGACGCATCAGCACGTCCTTGCTGATCGTCGGATCGATTTCCATATGCCGATAGTACCGCAATACCCTCTGGGGTACCGTATTCCTTATGGCCCACGAGCACGGTAAAGCTGTCCAAGAGCCCCTCGCCCCCCTGGCCCGCAACCTTCGCCAGGCGATCCCCGACGTCTACGCCGGCTTCAAGGAGTTGCACTCCAGCGCGATGGCCGAGGGCGCCCTGCCGACCAAGATGAAGGAACTGATCGCCCTCACGCTATCCGTCCAGGCCCAGTGCGACGGCTGCATCGCCGCCCACGCTCGCGGGGCCGCGCGCGCCGGCGCCAGCAAGGAAGAGGCCGCCGAGGCCATCGGCGTCACCTTCCTCATGCAAGGCGGCCCGGCCACCGTTTACGGCCCCCGCGCATACGACGCCTTCTGCGAGTTCTACGACGCCCAGCATGGGCAACAGCAGGGAGAACAGTCCTGACCGGCGCGAACACCCCGGCCTCCCCCGGCCGGATCGCCCTCGTCGGGAGCGGTGAGTACCTACCGGAAATGAGCGACCTCGAGCAGTGGTTGCTCGACGATCGTCCGGCCCGCTACGTCCAACTCGCCACCGCTGCCTCGCTAGAGGGCGAGGAGACCTTACGCAAATGGCACGACCTCGGCGCCCAAGCGGCTAGTCGGCTCGGCGCCGAACAGGTGGTCATCGACGTCCGAGTCCGTGAGGACGCTTTCGATCCAGCCCACGTGGAGGCCATCGCCGGGGCGGGACTGATTTACCTGTCCGGCGGCAACCCCAAGCACCTCGCGCGCACCCTGGTCGGTACCCCGGTCTGGGATGCGATGCATGCCGCATGGCGCGGCGGATCCTCGATAGCCGGATGCTCGGCCGGGGCGATGGCGCTGTGCGGCTACGTGCCCGACATCCGCCACCCCAAGGCCGGCGGGCAAGACGGCCTGGGCCTAGTGCCTTCGCTTCGAGTGCTCCCGCACTTCGACGTCTACGCCAAGTGGATCCCCGATCTGGTGATGCGCCCACTGCTGTCTTCCTCCGTCACCGTGGTCGGTATCGACGAGCAAACCTCCCTGCGCGCCGAGGCCCCCGAAGACCCAGCGCAACCGTGGCAATTCCGTGGAGTTGGGCGCGGCTCGTGCTGGCGCATCGACGCCGACCGCAAGTACCGGGTGAACTCCCCCTTGGTCCTGCCCGTGGCCGTCAACTGACGCCTTCGATGGCTGGCGGCGCCCCGGGCAGCCGCCCCCGATGCCGCGCCACGAACCGGTAGCCGCGCTCGGCGAGCGGCCGCACCGCGGGCGCATCGAGTAGGGCACCGATCGCCGGCCATGGGGAGCGACCACTTCGCAGCACAGCCGCGACTGCCCGCGCTCCGCTGAGCACGTGCGCCCCCTTGACATACAGCACCGATTCAGCGGCTTGCGCCGCGCTGACGCCTAAGGCCGGGAGTTCGGCTCGTTGGTAGGGCACGAACTCCAGCCCCGAGCGCACGTAGCGCTGTTCGGCCAGCACGCACCAGGTGCAAAACCCGCATGCCCCGTCGAACAACACCACAGGCTGGCCCTTCGGTGTCTCACTCACGGCCAACCACCGCCGCGAGTTGCTCGCATTGATCGCGGGCCACTGCCTGCGTGTACTTGGCGAAGTCCCAACGCTCGTTTTCGACGGCGGCGATCTGCTCGCCAGAGAGCCCGGCGATCTCATCGGCGAACTGCGCGGTCTCCTGCAACGCCTCCAGCAACGGGGCGAAGCGCTCGTCGGAGTCCACCACCCGGCGGGCCGCGGCGAGACGGGTTTGCGCGCGTTCGGCATTGCGGGACAACTGCGCAGGAGTGGCGTCCACGGCGGAGACGATGGGTTCGGACGGCTCCTCCCACCCGCAGGCGGTGACTGCGTCATCACTCAAGGTCGACGATGAGCACGCAGCCACCAGCATCCCTGCCACGAGAACGACGACGACACCACCACGCACCCGAGCACCGTAGGCGAGGCGGCGCGATCCGGCGACCATGGGCCACACTGACCACATGCCCTCGGCCTCGAGCGTTCTTCGTCCGGGGCTGCGCACCTTCAAGCCCCGCCGCAGCCGCATCACCCCGCGCCAACGCCGGGCCCTGCAGGATCGCTCGTACCCGCTGCTGACTACCGACGAACTCCGATCCGCCTGGCCCGCCGATCGTCCGGTGATCATCGATATCGGTTTCGGTTCCGCGGATCCGGTCGTAGCGCTTGCCAGCACCTTCCCCGAGCAAACGATCCTCGCGATCGATGTGCACACGCCCGGAGTGGGTGACCTCGTGGATCGGTGCCGCGCGGACTCCATCGGCAACGTGCTGGTGGTCGAAGCCGATGCGCTCGACCTGCTCGCGGACCTGCCGCACAAGGCCGCGGGTTTTCGATCCTTCTTCCCAGATCCATGGCCCAAGGTTCGCCACCACAAGCGGCGCCTGGTCCAACCCGCGGTCGTCGACGCCATTTTTGACCATCTCATCGCAGGTGGCTTCTGGCACATCGCCACCGATTGGGCGCAGTACGCCGATTCCATCGTCGAACTCTTCGCCAACGACGAACGCTGGAGCGGTGGCATCATCGAACGCCCAGTCTGGCGACCGACTACACACTTCGAACGGCGCGCCAGCCGCGATGGACGTGAGGTCTTCGACATGTGGTTCGAGCGGACCTGACATACGGTCAGGACATGAGGGCGCTGGTGATCGCCGCGGCCGGGCTACTGCTCGCCGGATGCGCCACCGGTGTCACGACCGGCGGCGCGCCCAATGAGCCGAGCGCGCCAGCCACAACGCAAACGCCCACTCCAGCCGAGGAGTCGAGTCCGAGCGAACCGGAGCCGGAGCCAGAGCAAGAACCAGAGGTCGAGCCCGAGGCCGAACCCAGTCCATCGGCAACCGAAGCCGAGGCTGTGCCATGCGAAGAGGTCATGTTCCAACGCGCGCAAGGAACGATCCGAAGCCAGCAGCGGGCTCTCGGGGCGCAGGACTTCGAGGCCGCCCGGGCCTATGCCACGGATTCCTTTCGCGAGTCGGTCAGCGTGGCCGATTTCCGTCGCATCATCGCCGGCACCTACCCGTTCTTGCTCGAGGACCCGGCACTGGACTTCCGAGAGTGTCAACGTCAGGGCGACACCGCCTTGATCCAGCTGGACGTTGCCGGTTCACCCGTGATCGCGATGGTGTATCGCGTCGTGCTCGAGAACGAGTCATGGTTCATCGATGCTGCTTCCATTGCGGGCAGTCGAGAAGACGTCACGACATAGCCGCTGG
>CAZJYN010000038.1:4208-11666 GCA_964550285.1 uncultured Rubrivirga sp. | reverse complement strand
CCTTCGACCGCAGGCAGTAGCCTCGCCTCGCACTTTGCTATTCAAAGCAGGAAAACAAGAGGGCGCAGGTATATGACCAACAGCCAGGACTCGACCATTGCCCGTCACCTCGCACGGCGGCTTCGTGAACTCGGGGTCACTGAGGGATTCGGGATCGTCGGCGACTACGTCCTGAAATTCGTGGACGCTCTCGATGGCGAGGGATTTCGAGTACTGAACACCACGGATGAGCAGGGGGCAGGATTCGCAGCCGATGCCTACGCCCGTGTCCGTGGCTTCGGTGTGGTCGTGTGTACCTACGGCGTCGGAGGCTTGAAAATCGCCAACGCGACGGCCAACGCATGGTCTGAGCGGGTACCACTCCTAGTGGTAAGCGGCGCCCCGGGCATCAGCGAGCGGGAGAACGATCCGATGCTGCATCACCGGGTCAAGGACTTCGACACCCAGTTCCGGGTGTTCCAGGATCTGACCTGCGCGCAAGCAATTCTCGGGAACACGCACTCGGTGACCGATGAGATCGACCGGGTTATGGCGCATATGGTCTCCGAGCAGCGTCCCGGGTACCTGGAAGTTCCCCGCGACATGGTGAGCCAGGTGATCGCGCAACCGGAAGCCGCGCTGAGCATCCACCGACCGCCGGTCGATGAACACGCGTTGCAGCATGCGCTTGCTGATGTGGTCGGACAATTGCGGGATGCCCGAACCGCTGTCATCCATGCCGGTGCGATGGTGCAACGACGCGGACTCGTCGACTCGCTATACCAACTAGCCACTTCATCCGGGATTCCCGTCGCGACCAGTTCACTTGCCAGGGGAGTCTTCCCCGAACGCCACGATCTTGGCCTGGGGGTCTACTTGGGGGCGCTGAGTCCCGCGCACATCGTGGATCGGGTCGAAGATGCCGAGGTCTTGTTGAGCCTGGGTGTCTTGCAAACCGATCTCACTCTCGGTGCTTTCACCGCGCACATCGATCACGAGCGCGAGATCCTGGCAACCGATACGGATGTCACGGTTGGCTACCGCACCTACCGGGATGTGCCGCTTTGGGCATTCATCCCGGCGCTGACGGGGGCACTGGAAGGTGAGTCGCTCTCCCTCACCCACACGCCCCTGCCAGAAGACGAGCCCTTCGCCCCCTCAGCGGATGCACCCGAGGTCGCAGATGTGGTTCACGCGATCGAAGTCCACCTCGATGAGCGGCACTGCCTACTCCTAGATCCGGGAGAGGCGCTCTTCTCCGCAGTGGATATGCGCGTTCCCACCTACGCTCACGCCAGCGCCTACTACGCAACCATGGGTTACGCCGTGCCCGCTGCGTTGGGTGTCGGCCGGGCCGATCCGGATCGACGCCCCGTGGTGGTCGTGGGGGACGGAGCCTTCGTGATGACGGGCCTGGAAGCAGCCGCCTGCGCCTATAACGACGTCCCGGCGATCATCATCGTCTTGGACAACTCCGGTTACGGCACGCAGCGCCCGATCATGGACGGCCCGTTCAATGACATCCCGGTTATGGCCGTCGATCGCCTGCCCGCTGTCTTCGGAACCGGTCGCGGGTTCGATGTCCAAACACGGGCAGAACTCGACGAAGCGCTTAGTGAGGCGGTCGATTCCGACGAACTGTGCCTGCTGCGGGTGCACCTACCGAAGGACGGCCGCAGCCCAGCCCTCGAACGCTTGGGCGAGGCGCTGCGAGCTCGCGCCTAGCACTGCCCGAGAAGTTGGCCTACCGAATCGAGCACCGCTGATTGAACCGCAAGCCACTCCGCTACATCGCTGGTGTCCTTGCAAACACGGCGGTACATGGTTGCCCCGTGCATCTCGATATCCCCATGACCGGCGCCGGGGATGACAGTGACAGATCCGGGGCGTTGAGCTTCCAAGAAGTCAGTGAGTTGCCCGTCCCGGTTGCACGGACTCGGTGGTGACATTACGGCCCGAATCGGCAGGGACTCCACAGCAGGCCACGACTTCGAAATGAGGTGGTTCGGGCTGTCGTTTCCATCCACGTAGACCAGACCACGAATATCTACACCAGCTTCGACAAGACGCGGTGCCATCCAGCTACCCGATGCCGCCCCTGCAGAATGTCCGACGATCACTACAGCTCCGGTGAGGTGGCCGGAAGCGATCAATCGATCGGCCACACTTGCCAAATGACGACGCGAATTCATTAACACCGGCCAGAACCGAGGTGCCAGCGCTGGGCGCAGGCAGTTCCAACCTCGCCGTTGGCAAGCCTCACTGAAGGCAGCCAGGTGCTCGGGCTCTCGCGTGAATCCGTGCAAAGCGACAACCGTCACCGGCGAAGCATCACTCGTCAGCGGACACCCACTCGCTAGCCGTTGCCTTGTCGGCCACAGCGAAGACCTTGATGCGTGCTGGCATCATCCAGGACACAGCATGGATCGAGTGGGCGACCCATGGAGTATCCGTAACGACAGCGATCTTCTTCCAGTGCCGGAACTCTTCGGTTCCGATCACGGCGTCGTCCCACATCGCCGCACCGCTGTAGCCGGTGAACTTCTCGCCAAGGACGTACATGACGCTGATCGATCCGTTCTCGGCAATGGCAGCCTTGACCGCGGGATCGAGCGTGTTCTTGTAGTCCTGGGAGGTCACTTCACCGACTGCTTCGAAAGCGACGACACCCTTCGGTAGACCTTGCAGCAATTCGATCATGGTCCCACCGTATGCCGAAGGATCCGACGGATGCGACGGGTGCTCCGCGAGACCGGTCAGATAGAGGATGTCGGCCGAAGTGGCAGCCCGGCCGCTGTGTAGACGGCATCGATGAACTCCGCCTGCACGAGTGCATCCTCGGCGTCGGAGTGGATCGGCGCATCACCTCGAACGTGATCCGCGAAGGCCTCGAGTTGATAGGTGTACGAGGGTCGTTTGCCCATTTCCTCGGTCCGCGTCTGTTCGTCGACTGTGATGTCGATGCGGTCGTCGATCGAGGAGACACAGAAGTTGTGCGCGAAGGCCTCGCCCGCACTTCCGGTGATACGCATCGAGAAGTTCATCTCGGGAACCACGAAGCTGGTGGTGAAATGCGCACTCAGACCGGAGGGGTAGACCAGGTCCGCCTCGACGGTCGCATCCATTCCGGGAATGTCCTCTCGTTCCACCGCAGTGGCCGAGACAACCGATGGTTCACCGCCACCCACGGCGCCGAGGGTGCGCAGTCCATGGATCGCGTAGCAACCGACATCCATCACCGCACCACCGGCGAGTTCCATGTTCCAACGCGGATCATCGGGATCGGTAAGGGGAAAGGACATGTTGACGTCGATGTCCTGCAAGTCCCCGAGCTCGCCTGACCCGGCGATCTCCAGCATCCGGGCGATCACCGGGTGGTACCGGTAGTGGAACGCCTCCATGAACTTCACATTCGAGGCCGCAACCGCGTCCCGAACCGCGCGCGCTTCGGTGGCATTGCTGGCCGAGGGCTTCTCGCTGAGCACGTGCTTGCCCGCCGCGATCGCTCGCAGGTTCCACGGCCCGTGCAAGCCGTTGGGCAGCGGGTTGTAGATCACCTCGACTTCCGGATCGTCGATCACGTCCTGATAGGAGTCGAGGACGCGCTCGACGTTACTTGCGGCCGCGAAGTCCTCCGCCCGTCCCCGATCACGCGCGGCGACCGCTACCAAGCGGTGTCCGGTCTCGCGGGCGGGACCCACGATCGCTGTGTCACTGATCCGGGCTGCGCCGAGTACGCCGATTCGCAAGGGTTCCATGGCCGCTAACCATAGACTCCGCGTCGAATCCACTGCACTTTCGGAGGCGCTATGGGAGCAGCGCGTGACCGGATCGGCAGTTTGCTGACCTTCGATTTCACGCCCTTCGATTGGCGTGACGCGCTGCGCGGCGCCCTCGTCACCGCAGCGGTCACTTCGATTCCCCTTATTCAAGGTAATCCGACTGCCGCAATACCCCTTTCTATCGGCGCCGTTTTCGTGGCGATCAGTGAAGCCGGACAACCATTCGGTACGCGTTGGCGCACGATGCTGGGAACGTCGGCAGCCGTCATGGTCGCCGGCGCACTCGGCTCCCTGCTGTCCGAGGCCACGTGGTGGGCGATCGCGGTAACCGCTCCTGTCGCCTTCGTTTGCGGCCTCGCTGGAGCATTGGGCAAGCGTGCGGCAGTCGCCGGGCTCCTAGCGCTCGTTACGTTCGCCATCTACGTCGGTATTCCGGTTCAAATGGCAGACGCCGCCCCAACCGCCGCACTGCTCGGTCTTGGCGGCTTAGTTCAAACCATCGCCACCGTCGTGATGGGTGTGCTCCGTGGACAACACCGCGCAGCATCCAACGATGTTCCTGCCTCGTCGACCCTTAAAGAGAAGCTCTCCGATCAACGATTCCTCGTGCATGCCACCCGGCTAGCGATCGTGATGACGCTGGCTACTTTTATTTCACAGAACATGAGCCTCGCGCATCCGTACTGGCTACCTATGTCAGTCGCCTGGATGAGCAGACCCGACCACGATGACACCGTAAATCGGGTTTCGCATCGACTGGTCGGGACGGTGCTGGGCCTCATCGTCGTCGCAGTTGTCGATGTGCTTTTCACCCCTGAGCCGGCCGGCTTCCTGGCGCTCTCACTCGTCGGCGCCACGATCGCTATCGCCTTCATCTGGGCGAACTACGCAGCTGCGGTTACTGGGGTCACCATCTGGGTCATCGCACTATTCGGAATGGTCGGCGATCCGGTCCTGTCCACCATCGACATACGTTTGCTCGCCACTGTCGCCGCCGCTGGTCTGGTCGTGCTGGCCATATGGCTGATACCGGGCTTTCACAAGCGGCAACGTCACTAGGCCGACGATCGATCCAAGCACCATCGCGGTGCCCAGTTCGGTGACGACGGGCAGATGGATTGCCACCAGAGCAGAAGATACGAGCGCTCCGACACTCATACCGATTACCCCGAGCAGCGCTGCAGCTGAACCCGCAGATCCTGGGAAAGGATCAAGGCACAGTGCAGTGGCATTGGCACTCACAACGCCCACTGTCGCCATGGCCACACCCACCGCTATCGACACGACCAGCAAGTTCGGTCCCGTAAGTGCGGAGATGAGCAAAGTCGCCGAAGCGGCCGCCTGGACAAGCACGAAGGAGATGGAGAGTTTCATGATGTCGAAGGACATGAGTAGGCGGCGATTCACTTGTGCCCCCAGCGCGAAGCACAGCGCGAGGAGGCCGAACAGGACCGCGAAGGAAAGCTCACTCAACTCGAAGTAATCCATCATGACCGCTGGCGAAGTCGAAATGTACGCGAACAAGACCACGTACGTGCTGCTCGCCAACAATGCCGGAGCGAAGAACGCGGGGTCGCGGATCAAAGCCCGGTAGACGCCGATCGCCTTGCGGACTCCATGGTCGGTTCGATTCGCGGGCACGAGCGTCTCTGGCAGTTTCAACGCGGCCACAAGGCACGCAACCCCGAACAGCGCCAGGAATCCGAACAACCAACGCCAAGACCCCAACTGCAGCAACGCCGCGCCGAGAGTCGGCGCGAAGACCGGAGCCAGCGCGAAAACCATCACGACGATGGACAACGCCTGAGCCAGTGCCTTGCCTGTGTACAGATCACGAACGATCGCCCGTGCGATCACGACACCAGCTGATCCGCCCAGGGATTGCAAAAAGCGCATCGCGAGCAACACCCCGAAGTTCGGCGCTAATGCACAAGCGATCGAAGCGACGGTGAACAAGACGAGTCCGGCGATCAACGGGCGAGTGCGTCCGTAGCGATCCGACAGCGGACCGTAGAACACTTGGCCCAATCCCAGACCGAGCATCGCAGCGGTCAAAGTGAGCGGGACCGTCATCACCGAGACGCCGAGATCACTGGCCACATCGGGGAATGCCGGCAGGTACAAGTCGATGGCCATCGGACCGAACGTGGTCAGTGCCCCGAGGATGAGCAGGGACAACACGCGGCCTCGACCCCGTGTCATGTCCTCTGCTCTCACGGCGTCACCGTAGGCCACAGCAGTAAGCAACGGCCAAGCGATCACCGGGATGGTTCGCGTCCCGCCCTAAAAGGCGTTACCGTCGAGAAGGAGTGCTTCACTATGAGAGGTCGGGAGACATCATGATTATTTCGCAATTACGCAACATCGGAGTTAGTTCCACGGTTCTGCAGGGGCTTGGATTCGCCAGCATCGGTGGCTCCATCGCTGTGTGGAATCTACGGCGCCTGTCCGGCGATGCCGCTCACGCAGAACGCTTCGGCATTTTCATCGGGTTGTGGGCACCGACCTTCTTCATCCTGGCCAACGAAGCCGCCGCCCAGGAGAAGGCAGAGCAGATAACCCCGCAATAGGGGTCGATCGCAAGCCCCACTCGCGCCTTCACACCACGGGTGCGATCAGCTTGCTTGGAGCGCCCCCAGCAAGCCCAGGGCGATCAGGCCTGCCGCGATCATCGATAAGCGAAACGGCCAGATCGGTGCGGGCGCGCGCAGTACCGAGATCGCGGCGGCGACCGAAGCGAATACCGCGGAACTACCCACCGGGACGGTCACCCAGCGTGCGGTGGGGCCACCTTGCCAGATGAGGACGACCGCAGACAGCGTCGTCAAGGCGACGAGTGCGCCGGCGGTGACACCCGGGGATACGCGCTGCGGTAGGCCACGGATTCCTTCAACTCTGTCGCTTTCGGCGTCTGGCAGCACATTGGCGAAATGCGCGCTAACTCCCAAGCTCGCGCCCACGAGCAGCACCCACCAGCCCGGCCAACTCGGCGGCTGGGTACCGGCACTCACGAGCGCCGGAAGCGCAGCGAATCCGGTTGCGTACGGCACCGCCGACCACAACGTGGCCTTCAGTCCGGCGTTGTAGGCGAACCCGGAGAACAAGAAGACCGCTTGGCCCAGCCCCACCCACGGGTTCACGAGGACCGACAGCACTAACGACAGCACCGAACTCGCGACAACGATCGTCCATGCCGTTCGCAGCGATAGTGCACCGTTCACCAGCGGCTTGTCGGTCCGTCTCGCGCGCTGATCGCGGCCCACATCGACGATGTCATTGCTCAGCCCGATGGCGATCTGGTTGAAGAAGACGGCAATGACGATCAGGGTCGTATTGCCACTCGGGACGCCGAAGGCGAGAGCCAGGAAGAACGACAGCAGAGTTACCGCGATAGTGGGAACCGGGTGACTCGCGCGCAGGACGGTAAGTGGCATGACTAGCGGGCGAGTCGGTCCACGACAACGCCGAACACCCGGGGTGCCGTGCTGGCGAGGGGAACGATCGAACCACGTAACGGGGACGATGCCAGTGCTACCAGTCCCCTGGTCAGCAACCGGAATTCGCGCGTGACCGCCCGCCACCGCCGGGGATAGGACGCGGGTTGTCCGCTACCCACGGCAAAGACAGCTTCGCGCGCTTGCGCGAAGCCAACACGAAGTCCTTCACCGGTGATCGCATCCACGTAGCCGGCGGCATC
>CAZJYN010000038.1:0-4108 GCA_964550285.1 uncultured Rubrivirga sp. | reverse complement strand
ACCGTGCGACGAACGCCCCGACCCGGCACGACCGGAAAGAGGTGGTCGACTTGCCGATTCCCCTGCCGGTACGACACTCCGCGCAATTCGTGCCCGGGAGGATCGATGCCCAATTCGTCCAGCAGCGGCATCACCCCCGGCATTAAGCCTTCTCCGCAAGCCTTATCCCCATCGGTGTCGCGGGCTTCGATGACGATCGGGCTCATCCCCGCTCGCGCCGCGAACAAGGCAGCCGCAAGCCCAACCGGTCCGCCGCCGACGATAGCTACCCGAGTGCCGTTCATGTCAGGCTCGCTAGTGCCTTGTTCTCGACGGGGATTCGGAAACCGAGCAGGAAGATGGCGTTCAGGACCGTGAAGACGATGGCGGTAATCCACGCGGTGTGGATCATCGGCAGCGCGATGCCCTCGATCACCACGATCCAGTAGTTCGGATGGCGCAACCAGTGGAAGCGGTACGGACCGCGTCGGACCCGGGGTGCTCCCGGCACCACGATCACCCTGGTGTTCCACTGCCAGCCCAGGGAGGAGATAACCCAATAGCGACCCACCTGGCAGGCGATCGCGATGATCAGCATCGGTATGCCCAGCCAGATGATGAAAGGCCGATCGAAGATCCAGACCTCGGCTACCGCACCGACCAACAGTCCCGTGTGCAGTGCGACCATCCACGGATACTCACCGCGCCCGTATTCCCTACCGCCCTTGGCCATCGCGATGGCAGCGTTCTTCTTGGAGATCCGCACTTCGTAGAGCCGCTCAAGCCCGGTCGCCAGGACGAACAATGTGTAGGCGATCACCGCCACTCCAGCAGGACCATCTCGACGCTTACGCCCGGTCCGAGGGCGAAGAGCAATCCGATGTGACCCGGTGGATTCTTCAGGTTTCGCGCCAGGACATGCAGCACCGCGCTAGAGGACATGTTGCCTGCGTCGGCCAACACCTCCCAACTCGTTGCCAGGTCCCCTGGAGCGAGATCCAAAGCCTCGGAGAATGCCTCCAAGACTCGCGGACCCCCCGGGTGGGCAAGCCATTCGTCCACGTCCGAGCGGGCTATTCCATGTTCGGCCAACAGCGAATCGACGTCGGCGGCAAGGTGACGATCGATCAAATCGGGCACAGCCGGGGTGAGCATCAAACGAAAGCCATAGGACCCGATGTTCCACCCGATCGTCTCCGTCGAATCGGGATACAGCGCACTGCGAGATCCCCGGATCCATGCGATCGGCTCCTTTGATCGTTCCGCACCAGCGAGCACCATCGCCGCAGCTCCATCACCGAACAACCCGGTGCCCACGATGTTCGCCATGGAGGCGTCGTCCCACTGGACGGTCAGCGAGCACAACTCCAGCGATACCAGCACGGCAATGGCTCCCGGGTCGCCGCGCAGCAGATCGTTGACCCGCGCGAGACCCGCCGCGCCGGCAACGCATCCCAGACCGAAACTCGGGATCCGCTTGACGTCCGAGCGAAACCCCATCGCCTGGGCGAGCTCCACATCTAGCGACGGCGCGCCAACCCCGGTCACCGTCGTGAAGAACACGTAGTCCACATCGGCCGCCTGGATACCTGCATCGTCGAGCGCTTGCTGCGTGGCCGCAACGGCTAGCGGTAGTCCGTGCTCCCGGAACAAGCGATTCGCGTGAGTGAAGTCTTCGATCTCCCGATATGCATCCAGCGGCATGACCAGTGACCGATGTTCGACTCCTGTTGCACCGTGGATACGCCGAATCACCGCAGCGGTCTTCTCATCGGTGCTGAGGCTCTCCACGAGCGGACCGGTTATTTCACCTTGGGCGTACCGAAACGCCGGGAGTACTGGGGAGACCGCGAGGACACCGACCACTTCGTGACGTTAGCAGCCCCGAAAGGTGGCGGCTCGATGAGTTACGGCTAGTCGATGACCGTGCGTCGAGGCCCCGACCCCCACGCTAGGTAGTTCCAGAACCAATCGGCGATCACCGAAACACGGTTGCGACCACCGGCCAGGTAGAAGACATGCAGGCCCAGCCAGGACAGCCACGCCAACGTCCCATGGAGCCGAAAACCGCCGGGCATTTCCACCACCGCAAGCCGGCGCCCAACGGTGGCCATTTGACCCTTGTCCTTATAGCGGAAGGGTTCAACGCCCGTGGGGGCTTCGATCATCTTGGCGACGTACCGACCCTGCTGCATCGCAACCGACGCAACCATCGGCAACGGCTGGCCGGAATCCGTTCCCACGTGTGCCATGTCTCCGATTACCCAGACATTGTCATCAAGGCGTAGGTATTCGTCGACGACCAGCCGGTTCAAGCGGTCCGCATCGCCGAGCTTGGTCCACTGCTGTTCCGCTGCCACTCCCGCGGCCCAGATCGTGGTGCCCGCCTGCACCACCTGACCGTCCTTCAGGTGTATCCCCGTTTCGTACATGCGATCCACCGCAGCGTCCAAGATGACTTTGACATCCAATTTCGAGAGAGCCTGCAGGGCACGTTCGCTGGATTTCGGCGAGAAGGACGGCAAGAGTCGTGGACCGGCTTCGATCAAAGTCACTTTGGAGTGTGCGGCGATGTCTGGGAACTCACCTGCCATCTGCTTTTGCAGTTCCGCTACGGCGCCGGCAACCTCCACACCCGTGGGGCCTCCGCCGACAACCGCAACCTGCAAATCCTCCTTGGGCTGCTCGCCCTCTTGGACACGCTCGTAGGTTCCCAATAGTCGATGCTTGATGGCGCGGGCCTGCTGCACATCCTTCATTTGCAGCGCATTCTCATCAACGCCGGGAATGTTGAAGGAATTACCGGTGCTGCCCGTCGCGAGTACCAGCTGATCCCAGTTCAGTTCCACGCCGGTAGCGAGCCGTATCAGCCGCCTTTCTCGGTCGACCTTCACGACATCCCCGCGAACGAAATCGACCCCCGGGATCGCAGCCCGAACGGGGTAGGCGATGTCATCTTCGGGCAGTCCGCCGGTTGCCACTTGGTACAGCAACGGTGAGAAGCACTGGTACGGATGCCGATCTACGAGGGTCACATGGATGTTCCCCGAATCCTTCAGCGACCGCGCGCAGGTGAGACCTGCGAATCCGGCTCCAACGACAACTACGCGCTTGTTCTCCGGGGACGGCATCGCGGCTGACTGTACGGGGTGCATCCCGAAGGCGCGAGCCAGCAATCAGTTGAAGGGGCTGCGAGGTTGCCTGGACCATAAGCGTGATCGAGAGTCAACACCGACACGGAACTCGCTGTGACCAGCCCCGGTGGCGTGTTCGGACCTGACACGAAAACACTCTCGTCGTCGGCAGCCTCAGGCGCTTGGGCAATCAGAACAAAGGGAGTCGGCGGAAGAATCCACCAGTATCGATGTCAATTCATAATCGGCGCGTGATCGGGGACCCCCTCTGGCGGACACCCAGCCGCCGAAGGATTCTTCAAACACGCGATTAACTCGGAATTACCCGCTGAGGTGAAATTGTCAATGAAGAGACTGACCGATTCCACCTGCGCAGGAAGTGCGGACTTGGACTCGAGCGGTGTGACCGTGAAAGCGAGAATCCCATTGTCGAATTTCGGACGAGATGCTTTCACCACCACAGTTCCGCTCGCCGGTCCATCTCGTAGCACCAAGGCCGAGTTGGGTGGATCGCTAACGAAATTTGAGTCGCTCCACAAGTCCATGAACAAGTTGGCTGTTGTCGTTCCCGACTCGCGCACAGGGCGGTCGGAGAACCACGTAACGGTGTTGTTCGTTCCGGAAATCCGGACGCGATAGGAGTCCGTGTCCTGGATCGGCTCGATGCTGGTGCCCTGACCGGTGATACCGAATAGGAAAGACGTTCGATCCACACTGGACGCACCGGCCTCTTCGGCTTGGGCAGGCTGGGAAACGATGGCACTGCCAAGTAGGAAGGCGAGGACAAGTGCACCTACGGCGCGATTTCTCATTGAGCTTGATCCGTCCTACTAGCGGTGGACTTTCGACCTTACCGAACGGTGGTGATCAATGCCGACAGCTTGCAACGGTTCTTGCATATCCGCCTGCTGCGCCATCGCCAGGAAGCCGTCGATCTGCGCACCATCTACGCGTTTCCCCCGGAATCCGGGGGATTGGCGTAGATCGGGACCGAT
>CAZJYN010000037.1:0-16101 GCA_964550285.1 uncultured Rubrivirga sp. | reverse complement strand
CGCTGGGCGCTCTCGGTGCGGCTGGTGCGATGGCGCGCGTTGCGCGCAACCGCGCGTAGTCGCCTCGTTGTAGCAAGGTAGTCACGATGCGACGACCCCGCCCCGCGATTGTGGTGCTGATCGGCAGCCTGGTGCTGCTGGTCGGGGCACCCATAGCGTGGGCGGGGTTCGTCGCGTCGGACTCGACAACTGAATCAGTGGAAACCGTGGGGGAGCGACCAGTGGACTCCCCGGAACCGGAAACGGAAACGGACCAGTTGATCGCCGCAGCCCCGCAGGTAGCCGGACCGGACGTCGAGCGCATCGGGGCGCCGGTGGAGCCGCGCATGGCTATCGACCCGATCGCCCCGGTGGGCGTTCGGATCGAGCGGCTCGGGGTGGAAGCTCCGGTCGATGCGGTGGGCGTCTACGAGGACGGTTCGGTAGAGATCCCCGACGACGTCTCCCGGGTGGGTTGGTACCGCTTCGGTGCCGATCCGGCTCAAGGGCAGGGCTCGACGGTGATCGTCGGACACCGCGATGGCTTCGATCAGGGCAGGGGAGCGTTCTACTCGATCTCGGCGCTGGACGTAGGCGACGCGATCGGTGTGCAGCTCCAGGACGGCTCGGTTCGCGAGTACGAAGTGGTCGCCCGGGAGGTGATCGCCAAGGAGATCTTGCCTACCTCGGATCTATTCGCCGAGGAGGGCCCGGAGCGACTTACGTTGATCTCCTGCATCGGCTACTTCGATCGCAGCGCCGATGGCTACCGCGAGAACGTGGTCGTCACGGCCGTTCCGGTGAACTCCGATGAGGAACTCGACGATCCGCAGACTGGTGCCGATGGGTCTCAAGATCAGGTGGCATCATGACTGGGTCCATCGTGGACCTTCGCGGAGCCCAACGAGCTCCCGAGGCAGACTCGTCACGCTCGAGGGGGCAATCGGTGCGACTTATCGCCGACGCCGACATCGCATCGGCGTTCGCGCGGGGGGACGATGACTCCCTGCACGAGGTGTACACCCGGTGGTCCTCGCTGATCTACTCGATCGCGAGGCGGGGCTGTGGCAATGAGACCGATGCCGCGGACGTCACCCAAGCAGTCTTCGTGGCCGCCTGGCGTGGGCGCCAGGGCTTCGATCCGGACGCCGGTTCGCTCCCGGCCTGGCTGTTGGGGATCACCCGACGCAAGATCGCCGACCATTGGCGATCGGCCGGGCGCACCCCGGAACCGGTCGAGGAACTCCCGGAGGAGGCCGGGCCGGATGCCCAGGTCGAGACCACGGTGGAACGGGTGCTGCTCGCCGACGAGCTGGCCCGCTTGGGTGAGCCGCAGCGGCGCATCCTCGAACTTTGCTTTTTCCAAGACATGACCCATGCCCAAGTGGCTAGCCTCCTCGGGCTGCCGCTGGGCACGGTGAAGAGCCATATTCGGCGCTCGCTTGGGCGCCTACGGGAACGATTGGAGGTGGACGGTGTCCCGCGTTGAATCGCCTTCGGGCAAGCAGTACGACGATCACTACGACGACGAAACCATCGCGCTTCTCGCCCTCGGGGAGCAGGTTGCAGGGGCCGACGCCACTCACCTGCGGACCTGTGGTGCGTGCCGATCGCGGATAGATCAACTACAGGCAGTGGTGGACAGCGCCAGGTCGATCACCGACGAGGATCGCCCGATGGCTCCCCCGGATGCGCTGTGGCAGCGCATCACCGACGAGATCGAATCCGATGGTGCGGTGGGTGGTTCGGCTGCCGATCGCGCGAACTCCGGTGGTCGGGCCTGGATGGGCCGCTTCGCGCTCGCCGCTGCGGTGGGCGTGCTCGTGGGCTCGCTCGGGACGATCGTGGCGATGGACCGCGAAACCCCACCGCCGACCATCGCGCAGGCCGAACTCGAGCCGCTGCCCGGTAAGGATGCTCGCGGAGTGGCGCAAGTACGGCAGACCGCGCAGGGCGCCAAGCTCGTGGTCGACGTTCCCGGGCTACCCACGACCGATGGCTACTACGAGGTGTGGATGCTGGCTCCCGATGCGGAGTCGATGGTCTCGATCGGTGTGCTCGGCAACGGTGAGGTCAACGAGTTCCCGCTACCTGATGGCATGGACATGAACCGGTTCCCGGTCGTGGACATCTCGGTCGAGCAGTTCGACGGCGATGTCACCCACAGCGCGGACAGCGTCGTGCGTGGTGAACTGAGCGCCTGATCGGGCACGATGGGCCGATGGCCGTAGACGACGTTCCCCTTGCTCGGTTACAGGAACGCCGCAGTGTCAAGTGGCGCTACTACCCGGCCGATGTCCTTCCGGCCTGGGTGGCGGAAATGGACGTTACGTTGGCGCCGCCGATCGCCGAGGCTTTGCACGCCGCCGTCGACCGTTCCGATACCGGCTACCGGTGGGCCGACGAAGTGCCAGGCGCGCTGGCCGATTTCGCCCGGTACCAGTGGTCGTGGGAACTCGACCCACAGCGGGTACTGGTCCTGGGCGACGTCATGACCGGCATCGCCCAGTCCTTGCTGCAGCTCACCCAACCGGGTGACCACATCGTCATCAACCCACCGATCTACCCGCCGTTCTTCTCGACCGTGGAGAAGGTGGCCGGGCGGGTGGTGCGCGAGGTCCCACTCATCGCTATCGATGACGGCTACGCCATCGACCTCGAGGCGATGGAGCGGGCCTTCGCCGATCCGCGGGTCCGCGGTTACGTGCTGTGCTCACCGCACAACCCGACGGGAACCGTGCATTCAGCGCAGACACTGCAAGCGATCGCGGACATGGCGGCCGAGCACGACGTCTTGGTGATCGCCGATGAGATCCACGCGCCGCTGACACTCCCCGGTGCCGTGCACACTCCGTACTTGTCGGTGGCAGGCGATAGCGCCCAGGCCACCTCCTGCCTATCGGCATCCAAGACCTGGAACATCCCGGGCCTGAAGTGCGCGCAACTGGTGGGAACGGGCTCCACCGCGCAGGTGTTGCACGATCAGGTTCCGCTGGAAGCGACATTCGGGGTCGGTCACTTCGGTGTACTCGGGACCCTCGCCGCCTACCGGGATGGTCGGGATTGGCTGACCGAAGTGCTGAGCGTCCTCGATGCCCGGCGTACCTACCTGGAATCGCGGCTCGCGCCGCTCGCCGACCAGGGGGTCACCTGGGTGCGCCCGGAGGCCTCCTATCTGGCCTGGGTGGGCATCGATGGTCTCGGCGAGGATCCGGCGGAGGCGTTGCTGGCAGAAGGTCGCATCGCGGTGAATTCCGGATTGCCGTTCGGTGCTCCCGGGGTCGGGCACGCCCGAATCAACTTCGCGACCAGCGAGACTGTGCTCGCTGAAGTCCTCGATGCGATGGGAGCGGTGATCGCAAGCCATGCGTCTTAGCCTCGTGCGGCGCTCTCGTGATCTCGTGGCGGTCCTAGCGCTCGCGTGCTCGCTCACCTTGCTGTCGTCATTGACGACAGCTCCGCCCGCGGCCGCGAAGGATCTCGATGCGATCGCCATCGGTGATTCGGTGATGCTCGGTGCGAAATCGCAACTTCGCGAGGCCGGGATATCGGTCGTGGACGCGAAGGTCTCTCGGCAGGCCAGCAGCGGGTTGGGGCTCGTGCGCAAGCGTGGCTCTCGGCTGCCCGAGCATGTGGTTATCCACTTAGGTACGAACGGCAGCCATTCGGTGAAGACCTGTCGGCAGATGGTGCGTGCGGCGGGAGCCGGTCGCACGGTCTACTTAGTGAACTTCAAGGTGCCGCGTTCATGGGAGAAGCCGAATAACCGCATTCTGCGCAAGTGCGACCGCAAGTTCCGAAGCGATCGGGTAGTCCTACTGGACTGGAACGAACTCGCCGGCGATAACCCCGATTACCTGTACAACGACGGATACCACTTGCGCCCGGAAGGAGCCAAGGCCTACGCGGCGATGATCCGTAACGCCATCGCGACACCGCGGGCTCCCTACTCGGATCGGATCCCTTCGACTCGCGGCTGATTGGATCGTTCCATAGCGCTTCGTCGTAACGCGCATCACAGCCCGGCTGTGCCATTGCTCACAGGACAGCGTTTACATGCCTGTCTCAGTGGGTGGTGACGGCTAGATGGGGCCATCCTTCGAATAAGCCGTGCTTCCCCCGGCGTTTACAATCCACACCACGCGACAACGGAGTCACGATGGACATTCCCGGTCTCAGCGATGCCCCCACCAACAACAAGCAACTGCTCGAATGGGTCGAGGAGGTCGCCGCACTCACCGAGCCCGATCGGGTGCAGTGGTGCGACGGATCCCAAAGCGAGTGGGATCGACTGACCGCCGAACTCGTAGATTCGGGAACCTTCATCAAGCTCAACGAGGAACTGCGGCCGAATTCCTTCCTCGCTCGTTCGGATCCGCGTGACGTCGCCCGGGTCGAGGAGCGCACCTTCATCTGCTCGCAGCGCGAGATCGACGCGGGTCCGACGAATAACTGGGCCGAACCCAGTGAAATGCGGTCCACGCTGAAGGGTCTGTTCGCCGGCAGCATGCGCGGACGCACGATGTACGTCATCCCGTTCTCGATGGGCCCGCTCGGATCGAGGATCTCGCAGCTGGGGGTCGAGATCACCGATTCGCCCTATGTCGTCTTGAGCATGCAGATCATGACCCGGATGGGCACCGCCGCCCTCGAGCAGATCGGCGAGTTCGGGGACTTCGTCCCTGCGCTGCACACCGTCGGCTACCCGCTGGTCGATGAAGGTGGCAAGCCCCGTCCCGACGTCGCGTGGCCGTGCAATGACACCAAGTACATCGTGCACTTCCCCGAGACCCGGGAGATCTGGTCCTACGGATCGGGGTACGGCGGCAACGCGCTGCTCGGCAAGAAGTGCTACGCCTTGCGGATCGCTTCGGCGATGGCCCGTGATGAAGGCTGGCTCGCCGAGCACATGCTGGTGCTCAAGCTCACTTCCCCCCAAGGGGACGTGAAGTACATCAGCGCTGCGTTCCCGTCCGCGTGCGGCAAGACGAATCTGGCGATGCTCGATCCCACGATGCCCGGGTGGACCGTGGAGACGATCGGGGATGACATCGCCTGGATGCGCTTCGGAGAGGACGGTCGGCTGTATGCCATCAACCCGGAGGCGGGTTTCTTCGGAGTGGCACCGGGAACCGGCATGGACACCAACGCCAATGCCATCCGTACCCTTACCGGCAACAGCATCTTCACGAACGTGGCGCTCACCGACGACGGTGATGTCTGGTGGGAGGGCTTGACCGAGGAGGCGCCGGCTCACCTGATCGATTGGAAGGGTCGGGACTGGACTCCGGACTCCGAGGAGCCCTCCTCGCACCCGAATGCGCGGTTCGCGGTCCCGGCGGCGCAGTGCCCCACGATCGCACCGAACTGGGAGGATCCCGCTGGCGTTCCGATCGACGCCATCTTGTTCGGCGGTCGCCGGGCGACGAACGTCCCGCTCGTCACCGAGTCCTTCGACTGGACCCACGGAGTATTCATGGGCGCCACTATGTCGAGCGAGAAGACCGCGGCGGCGGAGGGCACGGTCGGTGAACTGCGCCGAGATCCGTTCGCGATGCTGCCTTTCTGCGGCTACAACATGGCCGACTACTGGGGTCACTGGTTGCGGATCGGTTCGTTCACTGCACCGGAGAAGTTGCCGCGGATCTACTCGGTCAACTGGTTCCGTCGGGACGGCGACGGCAACTTCATCTGGCCTGGATTCGGGGACAACTCCCGGGTCCTGGAGTGGATCGTGCGCCGGTTGGAAGGGCAGGCCGATGCAGTGGAATCGCCGATCGGTCGTCTCCCGGTGCTCGAAGAGCTCAATCTCGAGGGAGTCGACATCACCGGCGAGGAACTCACAGAGCTCTTCGCGTTGGATCCGCAGTCCTGGCTGGCCGAGTCCGACATGACCGAGGAGTACTTCGAGCGGTTCGGGGATCGGGTGCCCGAGGCATTGCGGGAGCAACTGCAGGCGTTGCGTTCGCGCTTGACCTAGTCGAGCTGACCTCTCCCTAGTCGGTCCCGCTTGCAGACAAGGTCGCGACCAGTACAGCCTTGATGGTGTGCAGCCGGTTCTCGGCCTGATCGAAGACAACGCTGGCGGAGGATTGGAAAACCTCGGAGGAGACCTCCACGCCATCGTGGAGGCCGAACTGCGCGGCGATAGTGCGACCGAGTTCGGTGTTGGTGTCGTGGTAGGCCGGTAGGCAGTGCATGAACTTCGCCTGCGGGCCGGCCATCGACATGACACGGGTGTCGATCCGGTAGTCCCGTAGGAGTTCGATTCGCTGCGCCCACACGTCCTTCGGCTCGCCCATGGAGACCCAGACGTCCGTGTGCACGAATTCCACGCCGTCGATCCCTTCTTCGAGGTTCTCGGTGACGGTGATGCGGGCACCGGATCGGGCTGCGCGCTCGCGGGCGAGTTCTTGGATCTCTTGCGTTGGCCACAGCGATCGCGGGGCGACGATGCGGACGTCACTGCCGAGGATCGCGCCGGTAATCAGCAGCGAGTTGCCCATGTTGAATCGGGCATCGCCGACGTAGGCGAAGGAAAGCGGCCGATCGGGAGTCGCGGTGTGCTCGCGCATTGTCAGGAAGTCGGCCAGCATCTGCGTCGGATGCCAGGTGTCGGTCAGCCCGTTGAACACCGGAACTTCGGCGTAGGCCGCCAGCTCCTCGACGATGGCATGGTCGGAGCCTCGATATTCGATTCCGTCGTAGACCCTTGACAGCACCTGAGCGGTGTCGGCGATGGACTCCTTGTGGCCGATCTGGCTGGTAGCAGAATCCAAGACGGTGGAGAAACCGCCTTGCTGGGCGATGGCCGCTTCGAAGGAGATCCGGGTGCGCGTCGAGGTCTTCTCGAATATCAAAGCTAGCCCACGACCGGTGAGCCGCTGGCGCTCGACGCCGGCTGCGCGCTCGGCCTTGAGTTGTCCGGCGAGGTCGATCAGGAAGTCGAGTTCGTCGGCGGTGAAATCCTGTTCGGCGAGGAAATCGCGCCCGCGCAGATCCGGGTTCGAGGTCACCTGTGGAACCCTAGCGAGCGGTCAGCGCACGCTGATCCCGAACGCTGCGGGGGAGACCGCTTGGTCGACCTCCGAGCCCGCTGCCCGCAGGCCTTCCCCGCGGTGCCTTGGGTAGTCGCGGGAGTCCAGCCTGCGGTAGATGCGCTCGCGGTCGTCCTCGCTCAGCCCGCCCCACACGCCGTACGGCTCCCTGGCCCGAATGGCGTAGTCGGCGCAGTCCAGGCGCACCGGGCACCGTGCACAGACCGCCTTCGCCGTGCGGTCCCGCCGGATGCGGGCAGTGCCGCGCTCGTTTTGTGGGTGGAAGAACAGCGTCGGATCCACACTCCGGCAAGAGCCGTGCTCCTGCCAGAACCAGGTGGCGTCGTTGGGCACCTGGGCGAGTGGTTGTTGCGGCATAGATTCCTCCCGTCGAGCGACGCTCGGCGCGCCGATACCCCGACGGTAGGCCCGGGGGAAAGTCCCGACTACTGGCGAAAGTCCCGAATAGTCGGGACCAGGGTGGCCCTAGATCGCCTATTGGTCGGCGCCGCCTGCTGCCTGCTCTTCGGCGATCTTCGCGCGGACATCGTCCATGTCGACGTCACGAACCGCCTGGACGAGGTTCTCCAGCGCCGGCTGCGGAAGCGCACCTGCTTGCGAATAGAGGACGACGCCGTCCCGGATAGCCATCAGCGTGGGGATGGAACTGATCTGGAAATAGCCGGCGAGGCCCTGCTCGGCCTCGGTGTCCACCTTGGCGAAGGTGATGTCCGGGTTATCTTGCGATACCGTCTCGTACACGGGCGCGAAGGTCCGGCACGGACCGCACCACGACGCCCAGAAGTCGATGAGGACGATGCCGCCTTCACCCACGGTGTCGGCGAAGGTCTGTTCGGTGAGTTCGAGAGTAGCCATGGAAATACCCTAGGGGGTATCGATCGTCGTTGTCCATCGACCGCTCCGGAATACGGATCCGCGAGGAGAACGATCTACACTGTAGATATGTCGGATGCAACGCCGCTGGAGTCGCCCGAGTTGGGCGGGGGAACCCTGCTCGAAGAGCGCACCGCAGATTACGACGACGGCGACCACGAGCGCTTCGCGCACTACGTCGAGAAGGACAAGATCGTCGAGAGCGCGGTGACCGGCGCACCCGTGACCGCGCTTTGCGGCAAGAAGTGGATTCCCGGACGCGACCCCTCGAAATTCCCCGTGTGCCCGGATTGCCAGGAGATCCACGCCGGACTGCCGCGTAGTGAGGACTAAGCGCACCGCCCGAAGGTTCGCAGGGCCGGTTCTCGTTGCGGCGCTGCTGCTTACCGGGTGCGCGAACGGCGATACCGCCCAGTCACCCGACCCCGAGCCCACCGGCTCCGCCGAAACCGGGGTCGAGGTCGATGTGCTCGATCCATGCTCTCGTCCCAACCTGACCACGGTGGAGCCAGGTGCGCTCACCTTCGCCACTTCCGACGTGCCCGCGCCGCCGTTCTTCTTGACCGATGAGCCCTCCGATCGGTTGGGCTTTGAATCCGATCTCGCCTACGCCATCGCCGAGCAGATGGGATTTCGTCCGCAAGAGGTCACCTGGGAGTTCGTGAGTCCCGACGAGGTCGTGACGGGGCGTTTCGTCGACTACGACATCGCCATCGGCGGGTTCACGCCACGGTCGGAGCAGTTTCCGGCCGTTGCCTATACGCGCCCGTACGCCGAACTGCCCTTGACCTTGGTGACGACCACCGACGATGTGCCGGCGGCCCTCCAGGGCGTGCGATCCTCCGATGAGGGCGCAGGTGCGGTACGCACACCGGACCAACTCAACTGGGCCGCCACCTTCCAAGGCCCCGGGCCGCCGTGGCTGATCGAGCAGGGGTGGATGCAATTCGACACCCGCTATGAGTGGGCGCGTGGCGGCATCAGCGTCGAAGGCGCGTTGGATCTCGCTGACGTCGTCGTCGTCGATGAACCAACCCTGAGTTGGTTGGCGGAGGTAGGCGATGTCGACTTCTCGCGCATTGCCGGTGTCGATGTGCCTACGGCTTCGCTCGCGATGGCGACGGTTGCTGGCAATCCCTTACTCGCGTGTGTGGACCGTGCGGTGGGGGAAATGTCCGAAGAGGGCGAGTTGAGCGATGTGCTCGACCGGTGGACGGACCCGGACTCGTGGATCGAGGACTGACGCTCGCAGGTGCCGTTTACCCCTAGTGCGTCGGTACTAGCGCGGTTCGTGACCGAGCAAAGGCCGCCGTGATCGTGTTGTAGCCCCCGGGACGACCATTCACCCTCTAGCATTCGGGCGGCACCTAGGGAGACGCCCGCTGGGCCGTGACCGGAGGAACGCTCATGTCTGAACCGCAAACCGTCATCGTGGAGGAATCCCCCGACAACATGATGGCCGCCATCGGTCGCAACTGGTGGGTGCTGCTGTTCGCCGGGGTGCTGAGCCTGATCGTGGGTGTCGCGGCGCTCGTGTGGCCGGGAAAGACCGTCCTGGTCGTGGCCATCGTCTTCGCCATCTGGCTGATCGTCTCGGGCATCTTCAGCCTCGTGCGTGGCTTCGCCTCCGGACTCACCGGCGGTATGCGCGCGTTGTTCATCATCACCGGCATCTTGTCCCTCGTGTTGGGTGTATTCGCGATCCGCGGCGAGTTCCAAGAGCTCTACATCCTGAGCCTGTTCATCGGCATCGGGTTCTTGTTCCGCGGATTCTCGACGCTGTTCTTGGGCTTTGAATCCAAGGACGGACGCGGCTGGAACATCTTCTTCGGCGTCGTGATGCTGCTTGGCGGCTTCATCGTGCTGGCGTGGCCGGGCATCTCGCTCATCACGCTCACCTGGGTGGTCGGCATCTGGCTGATCGTGATCGGCATCTACGAGATCATCGCGTCGTTCAGTGTGAAGTCGGCGATGAAGGCTTGATCGCTGGGCTGACCACCGAGGCCCTCGCTCCTGGCCGCTATTCGTGATTGGCTGTCGGTATGGCCGCCGAGACCTCCCAGACCCTGGATCGCGGCATCCGGGTGCTGGAGGAGATCGCGGATTCCGGCGAGGGGCTGACCATCACCGAGCTCGCAAATCGACTCGGCATCGGGCGAACGGTCGTGTACCGGTTGGTCGTGACCCTCGAACAGCACGCGCTCATCCGGCGTGGCGGGGATGGTCGATGCCGGTTGGGTATGGGTGTCCTCGCGATGGGTCGTCAACTGCAACCGGTGGTGCGCGATGCCGCTTTCCCCGCGCTACGGATGCTTGCCGACGCCGTCGGATGCACCGCGTACTTGTCGCTCGTTGACGGCCCGGAGACCGTGGCCGCCTTGGTTGCCGAGCCGAGCCGTTCGGACATGCATGTGACCTATCGAGTGGGTAGTCGTAGTTCGCTGGAGGCTGCGGCCGCGGGCCGCGCCATCCTCGCTGCCCGTACCGCCGGCACTCGAAGCCTGGATCCACCGTGGGTAGTCGCCAGTGAAGACGTAGCCCCGGGAGTGTTCGGGCTCGCGGTGCCCGTGCTCGGGGTGCCCGGGCTAGAGGCGAGCGTGGGCGTGGTGTCCTTCCGCGAGATCGACGAGACCGATGTCGGTCCCCGCGTCGCGCGCGCGGCGGGTGAGATCGCCCGAGTGTTGCGCTGAGGACACGCCCGAGAACACAGGCAAGGACACACCCGCCCCGCTGCCCGATGGTGACCGGGCGGTAACGCACAATGCCCAGATGCGTCGCTTCCCCCTCGCGCTCGGTGTGGTGCTTGCCCTTGTGGGATCCCTGCTCGTCGGCCAGGTGCCCGGTGCGTCCCCCGCGTCCGCGAATGCACCCGAGCGGGTCCTCAGCGGGTGGATGCCCTACTGGATGACTTCGCCGGCGCGTCCCACAGGTGTCGACAGTGCCGTGGCGAACGCGGATCTGTTCGAGGACGTCTCCCCCTTCTGGTACTCGGCCACAGCGCGCAGGGGCGGGGGAGTGAAGGTCGAGTTGAACCGCAACTTCACCAACGGCGAATCCAATGTCGCCTGGGCGATGCAACGACTCCGCGAGGCCGGCCTGGTGGTCTTGCCGGCGATCGCGGATGCTTCCGGCAAGCGGCGGATGGCTCGGACACTGGCGGACCCGGCCTTACGCGGTCAACACGTGGCCGATCTCGTGGCCCTCGCGGTCAACAGCGGCTATGACGGCCTGGATCTGGACTACGAGAACTTCGCGTTCAGCGATGGGCGATCGAGTTGGGCATCCACTCTCCCGAACTGGACGACCTTCGTCGCCGAACTCGGCGCCGCGCTGCGGGCACAGGGCAAGTTGCTGTCGGTGACCATCCCGGGACCGTGCAGCGTCAGCAATAACTGTGGCGGCCGCAACGGCTACTGGGTGTACAACCTCGAGGGAATCGCACCGCACGCCGATCGCATCCGGATCATGGCCTACGACTACACCGTGCAATCGGTCGGTCCGATAGCGCCGATGGATTGGGTCCGGGCGAATGTGGAGTACGCGGTGACCGTGATGGATCCGGCCAAGTTGCAGATCGGCGTGCCCACCTACGGTCGGGCTCGCACCCGCACCAAGGGCGGGGACTTCCGGTTGTCCGGCGTATGCCCGAGTAAGAGCGGCCGATCCGCCGAGCGACGCGCGTATCGATCTGCCACGTCGATGGCGGCTGTCACGGCATCGGACATTCCCCAGATCTTGGCTCGGTACGGCCTCACCGATGCCGATGTGCGATGGGATCCAGTGCGGCAGGAGAGTTCCTTTCGCTACACCAAGGAAGTGGATTGGACCGACGGCGCGGGCAATCGGCAGACCTGCTTTGCTGAGCGTCAACTGAACTTCGTCGGTCCCGACGGAGTTCTGGCTCGTACCCAACTAGTCGGGCAATACGGCCTGAACGGTGCAGCGCTTTGGACCATCGGTGGGGAGAATCCAGCGCAGTGGGGCGTGCTGCGTAGTTACGCGCAGTCACTGGCGCCGGCCGAGGCGGCAGTGGCGATCGACGCGACCCCTGCGGTCACCATCGGAGCGCCGACTTCGGTCGCTGGTGGCGTCACGGTCGGTGGCGCCCCGCTCGCCGAGGTGCCGGTCACCTTGGAGTTCCAACCCACCGGTGGGAACGATTGGCAGGCATTGCAGACCGCGGCGACGGCAGCGGACGGCTCGGTCGCATTCCAGGTGGTGCTCCCGAGTTCGGGCCGCGTGCGGTTGTCCGTGCCGGCGGTGGGTAGTACGGCTGCGTCCCAAAGTGGAGCCTTCGATGTTGCCGTGGGAGCTGCTCTCACTGCGAAGTTGAAGTCCAAGAAGAAGGTCGGATCCCGTGATCGGATCCGAGTGCGGGCCATCGCGCGACCGGCCCAAGCCGGCCAGAAAGTAGTGCTGCAGGTGTTGAAGAAGGGCACCTGGCGCAAGGTGAAGGTCGCCCGCACCAACGCGAAGGGACGAGTGACCATCAAGGCGCGGGCCCAGAAGGCGAAGAAGCGCTGGACCTACCGGGTGATTTCCCGGCGGGCTGGTGGGATCGCACCCGGGGTCTCGCAGGAGTTCACTATCCGCGTGCGCTAGCGGGTCGGCCTAGCCACCTCGAACCAGCGAAGTTCCTCGAAATCGGGGGACCCGCCGGGCAGGGTGTCGACCAACTCCGGTTCCGGCAAAGCGCCGAGCAGCTCGCACGCTTCGTCGAGGTAGGACTCCAGCGCGGATTCCGGCGCCCGATCGTGGTGCACCGGATAGGTAAGGCGCCCGTCGTTGTCGTAGTGCAGTTGGGCGAGCCGAAGCGGGGGTTCGACCGGACCATCGGTGTGCTGCCACAACCCGGAGGTCGCATCGAACCGGTAGCGGGGCAGCAGCCGGTGGCCGAACTCCGCGGTGAGGTGGACGGCTTGGACCAAGTAGTCGAATACGGGCTCGGAGATGAAGTAGTTGAAGTTGATGCGGGTCCAACCGGGCTTGATGCCCTCGCATCCGTGGGTGATCTCCCGCTGGAATTCCCAGGAACGCTCCAGATCGATGCCGAGGAGTCGATGGCCGTAGGGACCTGCGCACGAGCAACCGCCGCGCGATTGAATCCCGAAGAGATCGTTCAACACCGCGACGACGAAGTTGTGGTGCAGGTAGCGATCATCGTCGCGGCGGACGACGAAACTGACGATGGACAATCGCTCGGTCTCGGTGTTGCCGAGAACCTCGATCACCGGGTTGGATCGCCAACTGTCGATCGCCCGTCGAACGAAGTCGTCCTCGCGCGCGCGGATGACTTCGACCCCCACTCTCTCCTTGAGGTCGAATACCAAGCCAGCGCGGATCGATTCGACGATGGCCGGGGTTCCACCCTCTTCACGGTGCTCAGGGTCATCGACATAGACGTGCTCGTCGGTGTTGACGTAGGCGACGGTGCCGCCACCCACGGTGTCGGGCACAGAGTTGCCGAGCAGTTCCCGGCGCGCCAAGAGCACACCCGGGGTTCCCGGACCGCCGATGAACTTGTGCGGCGACAAGAAGACCGCGTCCTTGTAGGACAGCGGATGCTCGGTGCACCGCGGCTGCATGTCGATATCGACGTAGGGTCCGGATGCGGCGTAGTCCCAGAACGCAAGTGCACCGTACTGATGCAAAAGCGAGCTGATGGCGTGGGTATCGGTCAAGATGCCGGTCACGTTGCTCGCCGCGCTGAACGAGCCGATTCGCAACGGTCGATCGCTGTACTCCTCGAGCCGCTCGCGCAAGACCGCTTCGTCTAGATGACCATCGGCCGTTTCGGGGATGGGGACGACATCGGCGATGGACTCCCGCCAGGGCAGTTCGTTGCTGTGGTGTTCATAGGGACCGATGAAGACCACGGGGCGCTCGGCCGCCGGTATGTGCGAGCGCAACGAATACCGTGCGTCGAGGTCGGCGGGAATGCGCAGGTTCAAGATGCCGATCAGTTTGTTCACTGCGCCGGTCGATCCTGATCCGCAGAAGATCAAACAGGTTTCGGTGCCTGCGTTCACGGCGGCCTTGATGCGCTCGCGTGCGTCCTCGCGCAACCGCGTGGTTTGCAGGCCGGTGCCGCTGGACTCGGTGTGGGTGTTCGCGTAGCGAGGCAGGACCTCGCCTGAGATGAAGTCCTCTAGGAAGGACAGCGCTCGGCCTGATGCGGTGTAGTCGGCATAGGTGACTCGACGCGGCCCGAATGGCCCCGGCATGACCTGGTCGTCGCCGATCACCGATTCGCGAATGCGATCGAGGATGGCCGGGTGCGGGAGATCCACCGAGGGTGGGCAGATCGGATGCCGCGATGCACCGAGGCTTCGGGTGCAGTCGGTCTCGGTCACGTTCGTAGGGTACGTCGCTTTCCGGTCCGATGGGGGCGGCTGCGAGACTAGGCGTGTGAGTCGCGTCGCAGCCTCTCCTGAACTCGACGAACAGGTCGAGGAAGTCGTCGATTTACAACGGCCCTGGATAACGATCGTGTGGAACGACCCGGTCAATTTGATGTCCTACGTGACCTACGTCTTCATGAACTACTTCAAGTACCCCCGGGACAAGGCCGAGAAACTCATGCGCGATGTCCACTACGAAGGCCGGGCCGTCGTTTCCGCGGGAACCCGCGAGGAAATGGAGCGGGACGTGACTGCGATGCACTCCTACGGCCTGTGGGCCACGTTGCAAAAGGACGAGTGAATCGTGGGCGATTCGACGTACGGGTTCCAGCGCACGGCCACCGGCCGGATAGTGCTGCGTGCCGACCAGGTCGAACGGGGGCTATTGACCTCGGTTGCCCAGCAGGTCATCGATTTGGTCAAGCCGGAAGAGTTGCCAGCCGACGCCGATCCGCTGGAGGCCCAACTCGGGTGGAGTGCCGGGGATGTCGGACCCTCCGATGACCCCGCTGTGGCACGGCTGCTGCCAAGCGCCTATGCGGATGAACAGGACGCGGCGGATTTCCGCCGATTCACCGAGCGGGATATTCGCGAGGGCAAGGTGCAACATGCCACGACCGTTCTCGCTGAACTCGAACGTTCAGGGGACAAGATCACCGTCGGATCGCCGGATAGTTGGCTGGCCACCCTCAACGACGCGCGTTTGGCTATCGGTACGCGGATCCAGATCGGCGACGACAACCACGAGGAACTGGCGTCGCTACCGGGCGATGATCCCCGCGCTGGGCTCTTTCACGTCTATGACTGGCTGACTTTCCTGCAGGAGTCGCTCGTGCGCTGTTTGGATCCGACCTTGTACGGATTCAGCGAAGACGACGCACCGGTCATCGACGACTGATCCGAAGTTCCTGAATCCGCCGCGTAGGCAAAAGAAGACGGCGGATCGGATGCCGGGAACATCCGATCCGCCGTCTGATTGCGGGAAGTTGAGCACCTACACGCTAGAAGGTGCTTCCTTCATCTCATTCTCCTTGAACTCCGCGGAGTCCACAGCGCTCTTCTCGCGGGCGATCTTGTAGATCAGCAAGCCGAAGAGACACTTGGCGAGGACGTCAGCGAGTGAGTACCCCACTTGGCGCCAGACGAACGCGTCGGCCCCGTCGAGCCCGAACATCGGGAACATGTACGAAATCGGGTACACACCCCAGGTGGCGAGCAGCAGCCAGCGCAGACCGTTGATGTCCTTGGCGACCTGGCCGGGCTGGGTCTTCGTGGCCTTGGTGAGCTCCACGAACAGCACGTACAGGATGTAAAGGAACGGAATGGTGGACAGCGCGCCCCAGATGGCCTTCGGTGCGGTGTCGGCGGTGATTTCGCCCGGGTAGCCCAGGACGATCATCAGTACCGATGCCGGGATGAGCTTCATCATCAGCGAACGGCGAACCGCCTGCGGCAGTGCGAGAACCGCGATGGCCTCGAAGAGCAACAGCGGGACAGTGAGCAGCCAGTCGACGTAGCGGTAGCCCTCGTTGAAGCCTTCGCCGTTGACCAGGACGTAGCTCATGGCGTCGATCGCGGTTGCTTCGGCGCCGGCGTCGACCGCCACGTAAGAGCCCTTGAAGGACTCGAAGATGCGCCAGTAGTGATACGCCGCGATCAAGGTGACGATGGACGACACGACGACCGCCTGGCGGTAGCGCGGCAGAACGCGCCCTTGTACCGCGAGCAAGAAGATCGTCGTCGCGAACATCGAAGCGAACGCGAATGACAAGATGTTGTAGACAGTCTGG
>CAZJYN010000036.1:8475-16292 GCA_964550285.1 uncultured Rubrivirga sp. | reverse complement strand
GAAGATGCGACGTCGGCGCGGCGAAGCGAACTAGCGAACTAGCGAACTAGCGAACGATCGTCCTGGGCGCCGCTAACCGTTGAGCACTTACAGGCCCGCGTAAGAGTGCAGGCTGTTGACGAACATGTTCACGCCGAAATAGTTGATCAAGAAGGTGACTAGGCCCAAAATCGCGATCCACGAGGCCTTGTCACCGCGCCAGCCGGCGGTGGATCGCGCGTGCAGGTATGCGGCGTAGACCACCCAGGTGATGAACGCCCAGGTTTCCTTGGGGTCCCAGCCCCAGTACCTACCCCAGGCGTTCTCCGCCCAGATCGCCCCGGCGATCACCGAGAAGGTCCACACCGGGAAGGAGAAAGCGATGATCCTGCTGGTGAAGGTACGTAACTTCTCCGCGCTGGGCATCGCGGCCATCGGGCCGGTGAAGGCGCGGCCTCGAGACTCCATCCGGGACTGCACAAGCGAGAGCCCAGCCGAGGACGCTGCGACCGTGAACGCACCCGCGCAGATGATGGCCGCCGAGACGTGGATGACCAACCAGTAGGACTTCAACGCCGGAACTAGTTGTGCGGCCTCGGTGTAAAGGACCGTGACCGACAGACCGAGGGTCAGCAGTGCCGGGATGACGACGAATAGCCCGAGCCAGCGCAGATCCCGACGCAGCGAGATCGCGAGGAACACCGCGAGCACTCCCCAGGCCGAACTGATGGAGAACTCGTACATGTTCCCCCACGGCACCCGACCTGCCCACAACCCACGCAGGACAAGCGCCACCGTCAACAGGCCGAAGGAAAGCCAGGTCAGCGACATCCCGATGTTGGCGAGGCGACGACCGGAGTCGATCACCGGATGCTCGTGGTCGCGGTCGAGGACTGCTACCGACCCGGATCCAGACGTCCCGGATGCGGGTGCGCCCGCGGCGACGGCCTTGGCGGTGCTCGGACGACGACCGCTGGCAAAGGATGCGGCGAACAGCACCATCGCGATGGTGAGGGTGAGCATCGTGGCGTAGATGAAGGCGTTGCTCGCCTCGGCCAGCGCCATTCCTCCGGAGCCGGTAGTCATCGTCGATCCTCCCGATCGTCGTTGTCGAACGAATCGCGAACCCGTGCAACGTCTTCACCGACGTCACCGGCTTCGCTCTTGGCCAAGCCCGCTGCCTGAACGAGACTACTTCCGCCTGCCGCGGGCTGCGCCTTGACCCATAGCCGGCGGCGACGCGTGAACAGTGAGACCGTCAATCCGACCATGGCCAGGATCGAGGCGGCCAGCGCAGCCTCCTTGCCCGGATCGAATGCCAGCTGGAAGGACGCCCACCGTTGCCACCCGGTGAACTCGATCTCGCCACCGGCGAAATCCCAGGTCTGACCGGGGATCAGCGCCCGCAGGCCGATCTGCTCCATCTGCTCGGTCTCCAGCGAGTAGATGCTCTGCGGTACCCCCGAATCGAGTCCGAGATCGCCTTCCCAGGCCGATAGGAACACCGATGGATCATCGGCGTCGGGGAACACCGAGTGCGGGCCGCGGATGTCATCGATCGCGGAGGTTGGCAAGAAGATGCCCTGGAAGCCAAGTTGCGGGGAGGTGTCCGGCACCTTCACCACGCCGGTGGAGGTGAAGTTCCCATCCTGCGGCAAGAACGGCACGGAGTCGTCGTAGACGATCCCGCCGTCGGCATCGCGCACGATGAACGTGGGCGCGTACCCGTGGCCGACGAGGAATACCTTCGCTCCGGCGATCGAGATCGGGTAGTTCACCTCGATGACCTCGCGTTCGATCTCTCCGCCGGGCTCGCGCTGCAGATCGACGGTGGCCCGGAACAGGCGCGGGGACCCGCGCTGGGCTTCGCTTCGCTCGAACTCCACCGCGAAGTCATCCAAAGTGAAGGCGAACGGCGGAATGGTGTTGGCCGTGGCCAACCGACCGCCGCCCCAGGCGTCGTACTGCGTGAGGGTGTTGGAGAACCCGTTGCCCTCCTTCACGATCACGTTGCCCCGCCAGCCGAACAGCCCACCCACGGCAACCGCGACGAGCACTAGGACGAGCGCGAGATGGAAGACCAGGTTGCCGGTCTCTCGTAGGTAGCCCTTCTCCGCCGATAGCCAAACGGTGTCCTCGGTGGTGCCGGTGCGCACTCGCCAGCGATCGCGGCGAAGTCGCTCGGCTTGAGCGTCGATCACCTGCACCGGCGAGTCCGCCACCTGCTGCTCGGTGAACTCCGACATTCGGTTCAGGTGGCGGGGCGCCGCCGGTGGCTGGCTGCGCATCGCCTGCCAGTGCACGCCCACTCGCGGCAGCACGCAGCCGATCAGGGAGATGAACAACAGCAAGTAGACGGCGGCGAACCAGGGCGCCCCGTAGACGTCGAAGAAGCCGAGGGAGTCCATGATCGGCCCGAGGGTGGGTTGCCCGGCGATCCACTCATCGACCAGCAGCGGATTGTTTCCGCGCTGGGGCAGGATCGATCCGGGGATGCTCGCCACCGCGAGGGCGAACAACAAGATCAGTGCCGTGCGCATGCTGGTGAGTTGCCGCCATGCCCAGCGCAGGAAGCCGCCGGCTCCCATTGGGGGAACGGGGGCCTGCGTCTGGACCGACGGTGGGCTCGTTGGTGCGCTCATGACCTTCTTAGTCTGCGCCACGATCGAAACTTCCGCCTCATAGGGCCGTTTCGAATCCCGGGATCGTCACCCGCAACCAGATGGTGAACTGCAACCACAATCCACTGACCAGCAAGATGCCGACCAGGACGAGCATGCCGCCACCTATTCGCATGATCAGCGCATAGTGACGACGGATGAACGCCGTGGCGGGCGCGGTCCGATCGATCAGCAGGCCGAAGGCGATGAACGGCAGCCCCAGGCCGATGCAATAAGCGAAGGACAGCAGGGCCCCGCGGCCGGCACTGGCCTCGGTCAGGGCGAGGGATTGCACTGCGGTGAGCGTGGGACCGATGCACGGAGTCCAGCCGAGTCCAAAGAGCACGCCCAGTAGCGGGGCTCCGGCCAGTCCCCAAGTAGGGGCCTTCAACAGTCGGTACTCGCGCTGGAACCACGGCAGGACTCCCATGAAGGCCAGGCCCATCACGATGACGAGCACGCCCATGACCCGCGTGATGATCCCCTCGTAGCGCAGCAGTACCGAACCAAGGCCGCCGAACAACGCTCCGTAGGAGACGAACACCGCACTGAAGCCCAGGACGAAGAGCACACTGCCGAGCAGTACCCGGGACTTGCGTGCACCGGTTGCTAGTTCAGCACCGGTCAACCCGGTGACATAGGACACGTATCCGGGAGCCAGGGGCAGCACGCACGGGCTGACGAAGGCGATCAACCCCGCGGCGATCGCGATGGGGATCGCCACCAACATCGAACCGCTGGTGATCAGCGTGCCGATGTCACCCACGTTCGCCGACCTCGTCGATCAGTCCACGTAAGGTCCCCGCACTCACCCGACCCAGGGCCCGCGCGGCCACCCGTCCATCGCGGTCGATCACCAACGTGGAGGGGATCGCCTGGGGGGGAAGGGAATCGGCGAACAGCAACTGCAAGCGGCCGTCTTGATCCTCCACGCTCGGGAAGGTCAAACCCATGGTGTCGACGAAGCCCTGGGCCGCGGTGGTGGAATCGCGGGTATTCAGCCCGATGAATTGCACGCCCTCACCCTCGGACTCCTCCCAGACTTCCTGCAGTTCGGGCGCCTCGGCCCGACACGGTGCGCACCACGACGCCCAGATGTTCAGCACGACGATGTCGCCGCGGAAATCCGAAAGGGCGATCTCGGCACCTTCCAGAGTCGATCCCCGTACCTCCGGTGCGGCCACCCTTTCATTCGGATCGATGATGACGATCGAGCCATCGCCGCCGACGAAACCCGAGCCCTCATCTGCCGCCGCACCCGAGGACTCCGAGGCGCAACCGACGAGCAAGAACGCCCCGAGCAGGAGCGGCAGGAAGCGTCGCATCGTCAGGCGCCGGCCACCTTGCTGGCACCGGGCAGCAGGTCGCGGGCCGGCTCGCTGTAGGTGATCGCGACGAGATCGTCGTCGTCGAAAGTGAGCGAGGTGAGCGATGCCAGGTTGCATTGGCGCGAGCGTGGATCGTGCCACAGGCGACGACCTTCAGCATCGAGCCGGGCGATCCAGATCGGCAATTGATGACTGACGAGTACCGATTCTCGCCCGGGCGCTCGCTCGCGGGTGTTGACGACCGCCTGCCGCATGCGGGCAGCGACGTCGTCGTACGGCTCACCCCAACTCGGCTTGAACGGGTTCCACAGATATCGCCACGTAGCCGGCTGCCGCAGCACACCGTCGCCCACGCTAACTCGCTGACCTTCGAAGACGTTGTCGGCCTCGATGGCGAGCGGTTCGATCTCTATGTCGTGGCCGTGGACCTGCGCGATCGGCTCGGCGGTCTGCTGGGCCCGTTCCATCGGGGAGGACACCACGGCGGCGATGTCGTGGCCGGCGAGCGCGTCCGCGGCCAGTTGGGCCATCTTCTCGCCGCGATCGGAGAGTCGATACCCAGGCAGACGCCCGTAGAGGACCCCCTCGGGGTTGTGCACCTCACCGTGGCGCAACAGATGGACGATGCTTCGAGTTCCGCTCACGCAAGTGAGCCTAAGCAATGCATCTGAAGCCGCAAGACGCCAGGTGAGTTCGCTCGACCGGGGTACACCGTCAGGACTTGCGCCTGCCGGCCGCCTTGCGCTTGCTCGGCCGCCACTCCTCGAGGCCTTCACTCACTGCTTGCTCATGCAGCGAGTCGCCCTTCTCGGCGAGAGCCGCGACGAGCCCCTGCGGGGTACTGACATCGGCCAGAACGTCCACCCGTAGACCGTGCTCTTCGGCCGTCTTGGCCGTATTCGGTCCGATGCACGCGATGATCGTCGACTGGTGCGGCTTTCCGGCGATACCGACCAGGTTGCGCACCGTACTGCTGCTGGTGAACAGGACGGCATCGAATCCTCCGGTCTTGATCGCCTCGCGCACCGGCGCAGGGGGTGGTGCCGCCCGGACGGTTCGAAAGGCGGTGATGTCCTCGACCTCCCAGCCCAGTTCGGTCAGTCCGGCCACGAGCGTGTCGGTCGCGATGTCGGCTCGCGGCAAGAAGACCTTGTTGATCGGATCCAGCAGCGAATCGAACGGCGGCCAGACATCGAGTAGATCGCTCGTGCTTTGATCCCCACCCGGGGTGAGGTCAGGACGCACACCGAACTCGATAAGGGCATCGACGGTTCCGACGCCACTCGCGGCGACCTTCAGGCCGGAGAACGAGCGGGCGTCGAGTCCGTACTCCTGAAGTTTCTCGCGCACGGCGCGCACCGCATTCGCCGACGTGAAGCCGACCCATTCGTAACGGCCCTCCACGAGTCCGCGGACAGCACGTTCGACCTGCTGTGGTGTGCGAGGTGGCTCGACCGAGATGGTGGGCACTTCGCTCGGCACTGCACCGTGACGTCGCAGCATGGAGACCAGCGCCGCGGTGTTGTCCTGGGTGCGTGGGATGAGCACGCGCCAGCCGACCAGGGACTTGCGCTCGAACCAATCGAGTCGCTCCCGCTGCTCGACGACTTCGCCGATAACCACGAAGCCGCCCTTGCGGGTGGCCGTTGATTCGGCCGCCTCGGCCAGGGTCGTGACGTAGGTGTACTGGTCGACCGTGGTGCCGTCGCGGGTGACGGCAACCGGGGTACTGCCCGCGCGGCCGGCATCGAGCAGCGATCGGGCGATGTGCACCAATCGGTTGGCTCCCGCTGGGAAGACCGCGGTCGTGCGCGCAGTGTTGAGTTGCTCCCACGCGATCGCCGAATCCTGGGCGTCGAGGACGCGCACCTCACGTGCCTTGCCACCCAGCAGTCCGAAGCCCGCGTAGGCGGGCACACCGGTGATCGCACTGACCGCCGGAACGACCTCGATGTCGACCTTGGCGCGGCGCGCGGCGCCGACCTCACCGAGGAGTTCAGATCCCAATGCGGGGTCTTGTGCCAACAACCGCACGACGGTGCCGCCGGACTTGGCCGCATCGATGGCGGGCTTGATGCGTTCGCCGGCATTGGTCACCGCTTCTGGATCGACGACGCTCACCAGTTCGGGATCGATGAAAGCTTCGGCAACCGCGACCGCCTGCTGGTCGGCAACAACGAGCGAGGCCTCCGCGAGAAGTCGCGCACCGCGGTAGGAGATCAGTTCCGGTTCGCCCGGTCCTGCGGACACGAAGGAGATGGTCGGGGTCTCGGGGATCTCGGCGGGAGCGGGAGTACGCGCCGAGGTTCCCTCGGTCGGCTCGTCCATGGCCGGGCTGGTCGCGACCTTCTTGGAAGCAGCCTTCTTCGCGGGTGCCTTCTTCGCGGGTGCCTCTTTCACGGCGGCCTTCTTCACAGGCGCGCTCTTCTTGGCAGGTGCCTTCTTGGCGGGTGCCTTCTTCGCGGGTGCCTTCTTTACGGGTGCCTTCTTGGAAGTCGCCTGCTTAACGGCGGCCTTCTTCGCCGGTGCGCTCTTCTTGGCAGGTGCCTTCTTCGCCGGTGCCTTCTTCACTGTCTTTCCTGCCGCCTTTTTGGTCTGTGCCGCTTGTGCTGCTGGAGTCGATTTGTCCTTCTTCGTGGGGCTCATGCGTTCATCGCCTTCCCGTCCGAGCCGTCCGAGCCGACGCTCATGTGTCGGCCGGCGTCTAGTGGCGTGACCACCGAACCGCTCGGTTGTCGTCGTCGTTGTTCGTGGAAGGCGAGTACTTGCAATTCCACTGCGAGATCGACCTTGCGCACCTCGACCGAATCGGGAACGCTCAAAACGACAGGGGCGAAATTGACGATGCTGTGTACCCCAGCGTTCACAAGCCGCTGTGCAACGTCTTGGGCAACCTCGCCCGGGGTGGTGATCACCCCGATCTGTGCGTCGCCCTCGCTGACGACATGCGCCAAGTCCTCGGGCGGACGTACCGACAACTCCCGGTCACCGACCTGCACCCTGGTGCCGATGATGTCGGGGTGGGAATCGACGAGGCCGACAACAGTGAAGCCGCGGGTCGCGAAGCCGCGGTAGGACACCAGCGCTCGACCGAGATTGCCAAGACCGACCACGACCACGCCCCAGGGGTTGGTAAGGCCGAGTTCACGGGCGATCTGGTAGGTCAAGAAGGCAACGTCGTAGCCGACTCCGCGGGTTCCGTAGGAGCCGAGATAGGAAAGGTCCTTGCGCAGCTTCGCGCTCGTGACGCCGCAGGCTGCGGCGAGTTCCTCGCTCGAGATCGTCACCGTGCCGGACTCAGCCATGGTCGCGAGCACCCGGTGGTAGACGGGCAGCCGAGCGACGGTCGCTTCGGGGATCCCCCGACCGGAGGTCCCGGAAGAACCGGTTGCACGCCCCGAGGCAGCGAAGGACTCGGCGAAGGAATCGGGAAGAGGCACCTAGGTCACCTGCTGGTTGGTCGTCACCGGCACCGAGCGCTACGCGCGAACTGCCGATCGGGCGGCGTCACACTAGGGCTTCGTGCACGAATGCACAAAGTCTAGCGGACGTTACAATCCGATTATCGGTTAAGACCCGCCGAGGGCCGCGGCGAGTCGCTGCGGATCCACCCGGTAGAAGTCGTGGCGGGCTCCATCGACCAAGACCACCGGGATGAACTCGGCGTATTCGTCGGCCAACTGCGGATCGTCTTCGATCCACAACACCTCGTAGTGGTTCCCCGTTCGAGCGCACACCTCGGCGACCACCCGCTCGGCCTCCTCGCATAGGTGACAGCCCGACCGAGAGACGATCTGCACCCGAGCCATGCATTCAGTGTTCCAGCCCGGTTCCAGCCCGGTTCCAGCCC
>CAZJYN010000036.1:0-8375 GCA_964550285.1 uncultured Rubrivirga sp. | reverse complement strand
GTTCCAGCCCGGTTCCAGCCCGGTTCCAGCCCCAGTCGGTAGCAGCCCAGGCGTACGCTGCCGTCGTGACTTCACCTGACGTCCTGACCTCCTACCGGCGAGCCGGACGGGCCTCGGCGTCGGCGGCACGCTCCGACGATCACTTCACTTCGACCTCCGCTGCCTTCTTCGACGTCGACAACACGATCATGCGTGGCTCGAGTTTGTTCCACCTCGCCGTCGGACTCGCCAAGCGCAAGTACTTCAAGACCCGGGAGATCAGCGGGTTCGCCCGCAAGCAACTGAAGTTCGTGCTCAGCGGCTCGGAGGACATGGAGGACATGGCTTCGGCGACCGAAGCTGCGCTGTCCTTCGTGCAAGACCGCTCCGTCAGTGAACTCGAGACACTCGCCGAGGACATCTTCGACACCGAGATGGTGGACAAACTCATCCCGGGCACGCTGGCTCTAGCCCAAGGTCACCTCGACGCCGGGCAACAGGTGTGGCTGGTCACCGCTACCCCACGAGAACTCGCCGCGGTGATTGCTCGCCGGCTCGGTCTCACCGGTGCCCTGGGAACGGTGGCTCGAAGCGATGCCGGCGTCTACACCGGCAACCTCGATGGACCACCGCTGCACGGCTTGGCGAAGGCCGAGGCCGTCCGAGCGCTAGCCGAGGCCGAGGGGCTGGACCTGGCGACCTGCAGCGCGTACTCCGATTCGGTCAACGACGTCCCCATGCTGTCCCTCGTCGGTGACCCCGTGGCGGTCAACCCCGATCCGGAACTGCGAGCGCACGCGCGCGAGAACGACTGGCGGATCCGCGATTTCCGGCGCCGCGCACGCATCAAGCCGTTCGTCGCGCCGGTGGCCTCCGGAGCCGCCGGAATCGCAGTCGGCATGGCAGGTGGCTACGCACTCTCCCAATTCCAGCGCCGTTAGCCGAAGACACCGCCGCGCCCGGCGAGCAGGTCGTACAACGTGCGTTGGATACGTTCGCGAACTTGATCGGTGACCTCGAACAGCACCGCCGGATCGTCCGCTGCGCCCTCGGGCAGATGGTCGGTAGGAATCGGTTCGTCGAAATGGATGAACCACTTGCTAGGCAGCGGCACGAGCCCTAGCGGACCGAGCGCCGGGAAGGTCGGCGTTATGGGAAAGTACGGCAAGTTCAGCACTCGGGCGATCAACGATGCGTTGGCGATCATCGGATAGATCTCCTCTGCTCCCACGATCGCCGTCGGGATGATGGGTGATTTCGTGCGAATGGCCGCCGAGACGAACCCGCCACGACCGAAGCGCTGCAGTCGATAGCGCTCGGCGAAGGGCTTGCCGATTCCCTTGAACCCTTCCGGCCACACCCCCACGACCTCTCCAGCGTTGAGCAGCCGTTCGGCGTCTTCATGGCAGGCCAGGGTGTGGCCGGCGCGTCGGGCGAGGTCTCCTAGGAAGGGTGTTTGGAACACCAAGTTCGCTCCGAGCATCCGCAGGTTCCGGTGGGCCGGATGCTCATCGAGGACGGCCACTTGGGTCATAACCGAATCGAAGGCGATGGTGCCGGAATGGTTGGCGACCACGAGTGCTCCACTGTCGGCAGGTATCGACTCCACGCCGCTGACCTGAACGCGGAACCAGTGCCGGTACAGCGGCCGCACCAACTGCATGAGTACGCGATCGGTGAACTGCGGGTCGAAGCCGAAGTCATCTACGAAATAGTCGCCGGCTACTCGAGCCTTCAGGACGTCCCAGGTCTCCGCGGAGTCGTCGGTGAGGGAGACCGGGGTTGAACGTCCCGCCGGCACCGGTCCGGTAGCGCCGACGAGTCGCGCCGCTCGCGACGGTCGCATCGCCTTATCCATGGCTATCCACGACGCACCGCCTGCGCGAATGACTCGACGGCCTGGCGGGTCGAATACGACCCCCGGAATCCGAGTTCGGCTTCGACGGCGCTGGTGTCCAGCACCCGTCCGCTCGTCAGGTAACGGATTTGATCCCGGGAGAAGTCCGCCCAGGAACCACGCGACAACGAGCGTCCGACCGTTCCCAGTATTCCCGCCGGAAGCGGCAACTGCGGACGGCCCAGCATTCGCAGTACCTGTGACAGCACGACGGTTCCACTACCCGCCACATTGAAGGTTCCCGCCGTTCGCTGCAGCACAGCACGCCGGCTCACCTCGACCGCATCGTCCTCGTGGACGAACTGCATACGCGGATCGAAGCCCACGACGGTGGGAACCACCGGCATCGTCAAGTACGCGGTCATACCGGTGCGCATGCCCGGTCCCACGATGTTGGCGAAACGGAAGGTGGACACCCGAACGTCCGGTCGTCGCCGCGCGAAGGCGCGAACGTATCGCTCGACTTCCACCGAATCCTTCGCCCAGCCCGATGTCGGGGGATGGCGCGGCACGGACTCCTCGGTGATCATGGCCGGATCCTTCGGCCCCGATCCGTACACAGCGGCTGTCGATTTCACGACCAAGTGCCGGATGCTCTCGACTTGCTGACAGGCGGCTAGCAACTGCATCGTCCCGATGACATTGATGTCCTTCATCATCGAGCGCCCGCCGGCCTGCCTTGGTGTGGCGATAACGCCCATGTGGACCACAGTCTCTACGTTCGAGCGCTCAAGCAATTCGGCGATGCCCTGGTCGCGGATGTCCACCCGAACGAACTCACACGCTAAGGGCGACGGGGGTGGGATGACGTCGAGCCCGATGACCCGGTCGATGCCCGGTTGGTCGACGAGCCAAGCGGCCGTCTTGCCGCCGAGATACCGGGAGACACCGGTGACCGCGGCGACGACGCCCATGGCTAGAGCGGACTACTTCTTATTGCGGCGTTGGACTCGGGTCCGGCGCAGCAACTTGCGGTGCTTCTTCTTGGCCATCCGCTTGCGCCGCTTCTTGACCACAGAGCCCATGTACTGCCTCTACTCCCTAGTTGCCCGACCCGCGTCGGATCGATCGCCGCGACTTTCGTGACGATCAGCCCTGAAGCCTACCGGGAACCGTAAAACGCGGTTACGCCGTCTCGATGTAGGAGTCGCGAAGGTAATCGTTGACAGCCTGCTCGGGCACTCGGAACGAGCGTCCGACTCGAACGGCCGGAAGGTCGCCGTTATGTACCAGCCGGTAGACGGTCATCTTCGATACGCGCATCACGGCAGCCACTTCGGCGACGGTCAAGAACTTCACGTCGCCCAACGGACTCTCGGAAGTAGGGGCCATGGTCGTATCCATCCTTCGCTTCGCACCGGCAGCCCGGTGGCCTAGCCGAGAACACTAGCGGGGGTCGGGGGCATCGGGAAAGTTGATTCCACAAAATGACCACCGGCCAAGGACCAACCGCCCGTGGATTACCAGCCTTCTGGATCCGGATCGAGTCCGTGGAAACCGAAGACCGACTCTCGGGTGGCGAGGATCGCGGCATCGACCGGATCGCTGGGATTCCACCCCTGGATCAACGGCCGTGGCCACGGCGTTTGCCCGTCGGTCATCCGAAAAGGTCCGCTGCGCCCCATCGCTTCGTGCACGTATTCGCGGTACTCCGGCGGTACGTCGGATTCCGGATCCAGCCGTCTACCACTCACCTCCGCGACAAGGTGTGTCCAAGCCCGGGGCACGACATCCACCCACTCGTACCCGCCGCCACCGGCGGCAACCAACCGACCGCCGGCGAAGGAGTGGGCCCAAGAGTGCACTCCCGCGAATCCCAGGCGCTGCCCATCGACGCTCAAGGCCAAGTGGGCGAGGGGATCCTCCGCGTGGGAATCGACGCCGTTTTGCGAGACGATCACATCGGGCGCGAAGGCCTCCAATAATTCGGGCACCACACCATGCAGGGCCCGCAACCAGCCTTGATCTCCGGTTCCAGCGGGCAGGGCGATGTTCACCGCCGATCCCCGGGCCGATGGCCCGCCGATCTCACTAGGTAGCCCGGTTCCGGGGAAGAGGGTCTGCGGGCTCTCGTGGATCGAGATCGTGAGCACCCGTGGGTCGTCCCAGAAGATCGACTGCACTCCATCGCCATGATGGACATCGAGATCGACGTAGGCGACCCGTTCGGCTCCGTTGTCCAACAGCCAGGCGATCGCGACGGCAAGATCGTTGTAGATGCAAAAACCCGCTGCCCGATCCCGCATCGCATGATGCAGCCCCCCGGCGATATTGATGCCATGCGCGCTCTCGCCCCTCCACACTGCCTGCGCGGCTGCCAAGGTCGCCGCGCACACCCGCGCCGATGCTCGATGCATGTCCACGAAGAGCGGATCGTCCGAAGTGCCGAGCCCGCGTGCCGGGTCCGCTGTCGGTGGAACGCCCCCTGCTGCCTTCACTGCATCGATGTACGCGACATCGTGCACACGGGAGATCAACTCATCCTCCGCCGGGACCAGCGGGCCGAGCATGGTCAGGTCCTGCTCCAAGTCGAACGCACGGATCAACCGCATCGCCAGCTGAACGCGGATCGGTGCGAGCGGGTGCCCGGGACCGAAGTCGTATTCGGCGAGGGCTTCGTCCCAGACGAGTGAAGTGGAGTGGTCACTCGCGTTCATCGGCCATCTCCTGCGATCGGCGAACGTTCGCCCGCATCGCCTCGGCCACGACCTCGCGCACGCCGGCTCGCTCGAATACCTCGATGGCTGCCGCGGTGGTACCACCCTTGGAGGTCACCGATTTGCGCAACCCTTCGGCGTTCTCGGGCTCACGACCGAGCAACTCGGCGGCACCGGCGATCGTCTCGGCGACCAGTAAGGCAGCGGTGTCCGCAGGCAGCCCCAGTTCCTGGGCACCGCTACGCATCGCCTCGGCGATATAGAACACGTACGCCGGGCCGCTACCCGATGTTGCCGTGAGTGCATCGAGTTGGGCTTCGGGCACTTCGACGGTCAATGCGTTCGGCTCTAGCAGTCGGCGCACCAAGGAAATCTGCGCGGGTGTGCACGAGGAGCCGACCGCCAGCCCGATGACCCCTTTGCCCACCCGTACGGGGGTGTTGGGCATCGCTCGGATCACGGCGGCGTCTGATCCGAGTGGCGCCTGCAGGGCCTGCAACCCGATCCCCGCAGCGATCGACACCACGATCGACTGCTGGCCGCGATACGGCGCTAGTTGATCGAGGACCGCGTGGATCTGGTGCGGCTTGACCGCTAGGAACACGACGTCGGCATCGCCAGCGGCATCGGCCAGCTCGGCTACCCGAACGCCTCGATCCTGCCAGTAGCGCGCTCGCTCGCGGTCGGCTTCGACCACCCGCACATCGACCGGACGGTCCTCGATCATGGAATCGAGGAAACCTTCCACGATCGCCCCGCCCATGACACCGCCGCCAACCATGGCTACCCGCAGCGGATCACTCATGTGGGCCTCCCAAGCCTCGACGGGATCGGGCTACCTTGCCACAAGCCCAGCCGCTGCCCTTGGTGCTTTCGCTAGCCCCTACGCCCGCGGGAGTGGCTTCGTCGGATCGATCAAGCCCTGAATCGTCGGGGCGACCATCGCCACCACATCATCCTCCGAAGCCGAAGCCAGCGGCTCGACCCGGGCGCCGTACCGCGTGACCAACACACCGCCGAGATAGGCGCTGATCAACGCCCCGCGCATCCGGGCATCGCCCACACCCACCCGAGCCAATGCCTGGTCGATGATCTCCGTCGAAACGAACTCCCACACCACCCGTACCTGCTGTGTCGAAACGGGGGTCTCGGACGCGCTCGATGCGCTAGATGCAGCCGATGCAGCCGATGACAGATCGGAGCGCAGTTGATCGTCCTCGGCTGCCCGCAACGCCAACCGAACCAGGCGCTCACCCATGCCATCGAGCCCCGGGGCCACCAACCGCGGGATAGCCGAGGCCGGATCGAAGGGCAGGTTCATCACCGCAGCGAACAAATCGGCCTTGTTGCGGTAGTAGGACGCCACCACCGACGGCGCTACGCCTGCCGCCGACGAGATGGAACGCACCGTCGCTGCTGCGTAGCCCCGCCGCTCGAAGATCGCCCGTGCGGCGCGCTCGAGCGCCGCTTGCCGGCTGTCCTTGGCGGCGGTGGTGTCGTCGTCGTCGTTCACTTCAGTCCCAAATGAGTTCGCGTGAAGTCCAGCGTAAGACGCAAGTCCTCCACGCGCTGCTCCCGAGATGCTGCGCTGCGGGTGGAAACCTCCGCGATCACGCTGCCCGTGAAGTCCTGCGCACGCAGTTGGGTCAACACCTCGGCAACCGGCTGTTCGCCTCGACCGGGCACCAGGTGCTCATCGCGGGGTGAACCGGTGCCGTCGGCGAGGTGGATGTGCGCTACCCGCGAGCCGAGGTCGGCAATCATCTCCCGCGGGTCGGTATGCGAGACCGCGGTATGCGACAGATCGACGGTCGCATGCGCATAGTCCTGGTTACGGATATCCCAGTCCGGTGAGTAGGCACCTAGCGCCGATGGGCCAGCTCGCCACGGGTACATGTTCTCGACGGCAAAACGCACGTCGGTCACTTCCTCCATCCGCGCCACGCCGTCCTCGAACGAACGCGCATAGTCCCGCTGCCAGCGAAACGGTGGATGGACCACGACCGTCTTGGCGCCGAGCACCTCCGCTACTTCCCGAGCCCGTTCCAACTTGCCCCACGGCTCGGTTCCCCACACCCGTTGGGTGATCAGTAGGCATGGCGCGTGGATCGCCAGCACCGGCACTTGGTAGTGATCGGTTAGGCCCTGCAGGGTCGCTAGATCCTGGCTCATCGAGTCGGTGCCGACCATGACCTCCACGCCGTCGTAGCCGAGCGAGGCCGCCAATTCGAAGGCAACAGCCGTCGACTCGGGGAATACCGACGACGACGACAATCCGATCTCGATCATGACCCCGCCTTTCGCCAACGATCGGCGAGCACTCCGGATATCCAAACGGCCACCGCACCGATCGCACCGACGCCAAGGGCCACCAAGCTGTAACGCTCAGGAGACAGGCTGAGTGCGAAGAACTCCGAAAGGAACGGTACGTACAGCACCAAGGCGAAGGCTCCGACCATCGCCAAGATGATCGACCAGCGCACCAGGTTCAATGGGCGCGCGGAGATTGCCAGGACGCCCATCGCCACCATGAACAACGTGACAGTGGCCGCCTGTTGGGCCTTGATCACCGGCTCGCCGACCCAAAGGGCAACGGCGTAGCTCGTCCACGAGGCGAGTGCGGCGATGATGCCCGCCGGCACCGCGAACACCAGGACCCGCTTGAAGAATCCGGGACGGAAACGTTCCTTGTTGGGCATCAAGGCGAGGAAGAAACCGGGGATGCCGATGGTCAGGGCACTGACCAAGGACAGGTGTCGGGGCAAGAACGGGAAGGCGACCGCGAACACACCGGTCATCACGGAGATCACCGTCGAGTAGACGCTCTTGGTCAAGAAGACATCCGAAACCCGCTCGATGTTCCCCAGCACGCGCCGGCCTTCAGCGACGACCGCTGGTAGTACCGACCACTTGCTGTCCAACAGCACCAACTGGGCAACCGCGCGCGTTGCCCCAGAACCCGAACCCATCGCGATGCCGAGATCGGCGTTCTTCAGTGCAAGGACGTCGTTCACGCCATCACCGGTCATCGCGACGGTGGATCCCCCGAGGTGGAGGGCGTCGACCATCTGTTGCTTCTGCGCCGGGTTCACCCGACCGAACACCGAATGGGTGCTCATCACCTCGGCGAGATCATCGGTGTCCTGCGGAGCCCGCCGGGCATCCACCGGATCATCGGCACCCGGGACCCCGGCCTGCTGGGCGATCGCACCGACCGTCTCGGCGTTATCACCCGAGATGACCTTGACCCGCACTCCTTGTTCCAGGAAGTACTCCACGGTCTGCTCGGCGTCATCCCGCAGTTTCTGATCGATAACGACCAAGGCGACGGCCCGAACCGGACCGGGACCGTGATCGGCATCGAGTACCTGATCGCGCTCCCCCTCTACCAACACCAGGACCCGCGCTCCTTGCGCCGCGATGGGACCAGCCACGTCGAGAACCGCTTGCTCGTTCGGGGTGACCATCTCCGGGGCGCCGAGCACCCAATCTCCCTCGGCCTCGAATGCCGCCGAGGACCACTTACGCGCGCTGGAGAACGGCACCGCACCGACCACCGTCCAACCCGGATCGGGGAAGGCCTCGGCGATCGCAAGCAGTGTCGGATTCGGGGAGGTCTCGGTCGCCGCCAGCGCGCCGAGCACCCGACCGACCTGCTCGCTTGTCGTGTCCCCGAGCAACTCGATTCGGTTTAGATGCATGCCCGGTTCGGTGAGGGTTCCGGTCTTGTCCGCGCACACCGTGTCCACGCGGGCGAGCACTTCCACCGCCGGAAGGTCTTGCACGAGGACCCGCCGCTGGGCGAGCCGGATCACCGAGACTGCCATCGCGATGGAGGTGAG
>CAZJYN010000035.1:9878-18237 GCA_964550285.1 uncultured Rubrivirga sp. | reverse complement strand
ACATCGCGAACGCCACGATGGTGGCGAGTGCGGCCACGATGATGATGGCCGTTTGAACACCTGTTTGCACTCCGTCACGCTACTAGATTTACGGTGATCTGCCCGGGTGTTCGATGCTGGTGGGTAGTCATCGGCGGAGGTGCGAACAATGGCGATACCCGGCGGCAGCGCACGGCGCCTGGCGTACTTCCTGAGTCGGCCTGCGCGTTCCACATTGTGCGCGCCATGGCCGTGGCCCGAAACGGGCGTGCACCTGCGCTCGATCCCCAATGCCGGTCGCGACCCCGGGGGTCGAGGTTCCACATGGTGGTCGGCTTTGCTTGCGCGGTCGGTTCTCGCTGACGACGAGTACCGTCGGTGGTCCACCATGTGGGCTGCTCCAACCCGCAGGGTCGAGTGGTTGTTGGGCCGGGTCGCGATGAAGGACGCCGTGCGCAGTTGGGCGATCGCGCGCCACGGACTCGCGCTCACGCCGAAGATGGTGCAGATCGAGACGACCTCCGAAGGGGCCCCCTTCGTGAGTTGCGATGCACTCGATGAGCGCGGGGGAACCCCGGCAGTGTCCCTTGCCCACTGTCCATCCCTGGTGCTCGCCGCCGCCGGCGAACCGGGCCGAGGTCTGGGCATCGACGTGGAATCCGAGGACCGGAACGTATCGACGCTGAGCCGCGCGCTGACACCCGAGGAAAGCGCCCTGCTCGAGGGACCATCCGGTGTCCTGGACCTACTGGTGGCCAAGGAGGCCGCGGCCAAGGCCCGCGGCACCGGATTGGGTGGGAGCCTGGCTCGCTGGCCGGTCGTCGGATTCGACCCGGCGCGGTCCAGTTTCGTCGTGGCCTCCCCCGAATCCGGTGCCGCCTGGGTGCGGGTCGTGTTGGCTAGACGAGGCGGGGTCGTCGTCAGCTTGGCTCAATGTGATGTAGATCACCTGTAGAGCGCTCGAGTGGGGGAATGTCCCGCCTTCCCACCGCGTTCTCTACATTGAGCCAGTACGACTCAAAGGTTCTGCTGCTTAATTTGCAGTATGGGCCCGCAAGGGTCACACTGACATGGGAAGACCTCCCGGAGGGCGTCATCGATGGGGTGACTCCTGGCCGGCAGCACGCAAGAACACATACGAACAAGGAGATAAGCCACCATGGCTCGAGCAGTAGGTATCGACCTTGGGACGACCAACTCGGTCGTCTCGGTCCTCGAAGGCGGAGACCCCGTCGTCATTGCCAACGCGGAAGGATCGCGGACTACTCCGTCCGTCGTTGCTTTCGCCAAGAACGGCGAGGTGCTCGTCGGCGAGGTCGCCAAGCGCCAGGCCGTCACCAACGTCGATCGCACGATCCGGTCCGTCAAGCGCCACATGGGCACCAACTGGACCCAGGAGATCGACGGTAAGGACTACACAGCGCAGGAGATCAGCGCTCGCACGCTGATGAAGCTCAAGCGAGACGCCGAGTCCTACCTCGGCGACACCGTGAGCGACGCCGTCATCACCGTTCCCGCGTACTTCTCCGACGCACAGCGTCAGGCCACGAAGGAAGCGGGCGAGATCGCCGGGATGAACGTCCTGCGCATCATCAACGAGCCCACCTCGGCCGCGCTCGCATACGGCCTCGATAAGGGTGATCAAGAGCAAACCATCTTGGTATTCGACCTCGGTGGTGGAACCTTCGACGTCTCGCTGCTGGAGATCGGCGACGGAGTCGTCGAGGTGAAGGCCACCAGCGGTGACAACAACCTCGGTGGCGACGACTGGGACAGCGCGATCGTTGAATGGCTCGTTAGCCAGTTCAAGAACGCCCATGGCGTGGACCTGTCCAAGGACAAGATGGCTATGCAGCGTCTGCAAGAGGCCGCGGAGAAGGCGAAGATCGAACTGTCCTCTTCCACGCAGTCGTCGATCAACCTGCCTTACATCACCGCTTCCGCGGAAGGCCCGCTGCACCTGGACGAAACCTTGACGCGGGCTCAGTTCGAGTCGATGACGTCCGATCTGCTCAAGCGCACCAAGGCGCCGGTCGAAGCCGTCATCAAGGACGCAGGCATCTCGCTCAGCGACATCGATCAGGTCGTCCTGGTCGGCGGCTCGACCCGCATGCCAGCTGTCTCCGAACTGGTGAAGGAGATCACCGGTAAGGAAGCGAACAAGGGCGTGAACCCCGACGAGGTCGTCGCCATCGGTGCGGCGCTCCAAGCGGGTGTCCTGCGCGGCGACGTCAAGGACGTCCTGTTGCTCGACGTCACCCCGCTGTCCCTAGGTATCGAGACCAAGGGCGGTGTGATGACCAAGCTGATCGAGCGCAACACCACCATCCCGACCAAGCGCAGCGAGATCTTCACCACGGCGGAGGACAACCAGCCGTCGGTGCTGATCCAGGTCTACCAAGGCGAGCGCGAAATGGCTGCGTACAACAAGCAGCTCGGCACCTTCGAGCTCACCGGCCTGCCGCCGGCTCCGCGTGGTGTGCCGCAGATCGAGGTCGCTTTCGACATCGATGCCAACGGCATCGTGCATGTGTCCGCGAAGGACACCGCTACCGGCAAGGAGCAGTCGATGACGATCTCCGGTGGCAGCGCGCTGTCTAAGGAGGACATCGATCAGATGATGCGCGATGCCGAGCAGCACGCTGAGGAAGACAAGCAGCGTCGCGAGGAGGCCGAGGTCCGTAACAACGCCGAGGCGCTGGTCTACCAGACCGAGAAGTTCCTCACCGACAACGCCGAGAACGTCCCGGAGGACGCCAAGGCGAATGTCGAGGAGCCTTTGAACGAGCTGAAGAAGGCGATCGAGGAAGGCGATCTGGCCGCGATGAAGTCGGCGACCGACAAGGTCGCTCAGGCGAGCCAGGCCCTTGGAGCCGCGATGTACGCAACGGCCCAGCAAGAGGGGACCGCTTCCGCGGAAGGTGCAGCCGACGCTGCTGCCGATGCCGCGGAAGAAGAGGTCATCGACGCGGAGATCGTCGACGAGGGCGAGGAAGAGGCCAAGTGATCGATCCCGGACATTCGGAAGAGGAGAACGCCGGTGAGGGCGTGCGCGTGAGCGACAAGCGCCGCATCGACCCGGACACCTACGAAGTCCGGGAAGGCGTATCGGCCGCTGCAGGAACAAGCGACGACGCACTGGCCGCGGAGGATGCCGCGGCCAGTGCCGTCGAAGGCGATGTCACTGCAGTGGAGGCCAAGGTCGCCGAACTCACCGCTGATCTGCAGCGTCTGCATGCGGAGTATGCGAACTACCGCAAGCGGGTAGAACGGGATCGCGAGGTGATGCAGGCCGCTGCGGTCGGCGCCGCCATCACCGAACTACTGCCGGTGCTCGACGACATCGAGCGTGCCCGCGAACACGGTGAGCTCGAGGGAGCCTTCCGGACAGTGGGCGAAGCACTGGAATCGACGTTGACCAAGTTGGGACTCGAGCGCTTCGGCGCTGCGGGCGAGGAGTTCGACCCGCTGGTGCACGAAGCGCTCACCAGCGAGGAGAACGACGCCGTCTCCGAGCCGACGGTCGTCACCGTCTACCAACCGGGCTACCGGTTCGCCGACCGCGTCCTGCGGCCGGCACGCGTCGCGGTCGCGGGCACCTGATCGGGGCTCGAAAAGCCCACCGACGATCGCACCGACAACGTAGGGAAACAAGCGAAGGACGATGAACAAGGACTGGTTGGAGAAGGACTTCTACGCGACCTTGGGTGTATCCAAGGACGCGAGTGCCGACGAGCTCAAGAAGAAGTACCGGACCCTGGCCCGCGAGAACCACCCGGATAAGAACCCGGGTGATGCGAAGGCCGAGGCTCGGTTCAAGGAGGTCTCCGAGGCTTACGACGTCCTGTCCGACCCCAAGACCCGTAAGGAATACGACGAAGCCCGCACGCTGTTCGCCGGGGGAGGATTCCCCGGCGGAGGCGGCGCGGGAGGCTTCGGAGGATTCCCCGGCGGGGGTGGCGGTCAATACAACGTCAACGTTGAGGATCTGTTCGGTGACAGCAGCGGAGGCTTCGGCGATTTCCTCGGCGGATTGTTCAATCGCGGTGGCGGTGGCGGCCGTAGTCGCCAGCCCCGTCGCGGGCAGGACCTCGAAAGCGAATTGACGCTGTCCTTCGACGATTCCCTCGACGGCGTGACCGTCCCGCTGCGCTTGAGTAGTGATGCGCCGTGCTCGGTCTGCAAGGGCACGGGCGCGAAGACCGGAACGGTGCCTCGTGTGTGCCCCACGTGCGATGGAACGGGACAGACTTCACGGAACGCGGGCGGTTTCGCCTTCGCTGAGCCTTGCCCGTCGTGCCGTGGCCGGGGATTGTTCGTCGATGATCCGTGCCCGTCGTGCCAGGGTTCGGGGCGCGGCACCAGCTCGCGCACTGTGCAAGCTCGCATCCCGGCGGGAGTGAAGGACGGATCGAAGATCCGACTCAAAGGCAAGGGCGGCCCCGGTGAGCGCGGTGGACCGGCAGGTGACCTGTTCGTGACGGTGCATGTCAGCGACCACCCGGTATTCGGTCGCAAGAACAACAACGTCACCATCACCGTCCCGGTCACCTTCTCCGAGGCGGCCCTCGGTGCACAGGTCGCGGTCCCGACCCCGCGCGGTGGCTCGGTCACCGTGAAGATCCCCGCGGGCACCTCCAACGGACGCACCTTCCGAGTACGCGGCAAGGGCATCCGCGGCAAGGACGGCAAGAACGGTGACCTCCTGGTGACCGTCGAAGTAGCGGTACCGCAGAACATGTCCGACGAGGCTCGCGAGGCTTTGCGTGCCTACGCGGACCTGACCGAGACCGAAGACCCCCGCAAGGATCTCGCGACGATGGCCGGTGGTTCGAGTGGCTGAGACACAGGGAGTGTTCTCCCCGCGTTCGGATGCACCGGTCTACGCCATCTCCGTTGCCGCCGAGCTCGCCGGTCTGCACCCACAGACGCTTCGGCAATACGACCGAGCTGGACTCGTGCGGCCAACCCGGGTAGGAGGCCGCAACCGGCTGTACAGCGGGCAGGACATCGCTCGTTTGCGTGAGGTTGCCCAACTGTCGGCAGAGGGCCTTTCCTTGGAAGGCATCCGCCGGGTCCTAGAACTGCAAGCAGAAGTACGGGAACTTCGCCAACGACTCGAGGAGTTCCGCGCTGAAGCCTCATCGCGCGCCCTCGTCGTCTGGCAGCCGCACCGGCGTCAACGCCGGAGATAGCGGCGTCGTTAAGCACAGGTTTGGAAAGGAACCAAGAACATGGACATCCAATTCACCACCAAGGCTCAAGAGGCCCTCGGTGCGTCGGTTCGGATAGCTGCGGCCAATGGCAATCCGCAGGTGGAACCGATCCACCTGCTCGATTCGCTGCTGCAACTCGGCCCGGGAATCGCGACTGCGTTACTCGACGCGGTCGGGGCCGATCCTGCCGCGCTCGTCCGCGATGCTCGCGCCAAGGTCGAATCCCTGCCATCCGCGCAGGGCAGTACGGTCGCGCAACCGAGCTTGAACCAGCCCGCCTTGAAGGTGCTCAACGCCGCGCAATCGCTTGCTAAGGAGCGGGGCGATGAGTACGTCAGCACCGAGCATCTGCTCATCGCACTCGCCCAAGACGGTGGACCGGGTGTCAGCGACATGCTCGCTTCAGCCGGTGCGACCGGTCCGGCCCTACTCGAAGCACTACAGGAGGTTCGCGGTTCGGCTCGGGTGACCAGTCAGGACCCCGAGAGCACCTTCCAGGCACTCGAGAAGTTCGGGGTGGACCTCACTGCCCGCGCCCGCGAGGGCAAGATCGATCCGGTCATCGGTCGAGATGACGAGATCCGCCGCACCATCCAGGTGCTCTCCCGGCGCACCAAGAACAACCCGGTGCTCATCGGTGATCCCGGCGTAGGCAAGACGGCGGTAGTGGAAGGCCTTGCTCGCCGCATCGTCGAAGGCGATGTTCCGACATCGCTTGCCGGCAAGACCCTGATCGCCTTGGACCTCGGTGCGATGGTCGCCGGCGCGAAGTATCGCGGCGAGTTCGAAGAGCGCCTCAAGGCCGTGCTCGATGAGATCAAGGAGTCCGACGGCCAGGTCGTCACTTTCATCGACGAACTTCACACGGTTGTCGGTGCCGGTGCTGGTGGCGATTCCGCGATGGACGCCGGGAACATGCTCAAGCCGATGCTCGCCCGCGGCGAACTGCGGATGATCGGCGCGACCACGCTCGATGAGTACCGCGAGTACGTCGAGAAGGACCCGGCGCTCGAGCGCCGTTTCCAGCAGGTGTTCGTCGACCAACCATCGGTGGAGGACACCGTCGCCATCCTGCGCGGCATCAAGGAGAAGTACGAGGCGCACCACAAGGTGGTCATCTCCGACTCCGCGCTTATTGCCTCGGCAACCCTGTCCGACCGCTACATCACTTCCCGCTTCCTGCCGGACAAGGCGATCGACTTAATGGACGAGGCCGCGAGCAGGCTGCGTATGGAGATCGACTCGTCTCCTGTCGAGATCGACGTTCTGCAGCGCCAGGTCGATCGGCTGCGCATGGAGGAACTCGCGGTCTCCAAGGAGACGGATGAGGCATCACAGGAGCGTCTGACCAAGATCCGAGCCGAGATAGCGGACAAGGAAGAGGATCTGCGTGGCATGCGTGCTCGTTGGGACGCCGAGAAGCAGGGCCTAGATCGCATCGGTGAGATCAAGGTGCTGATCGACGATCTACGCGCGACAGCCGACAAAGCCCAGCGCGCTGGCGACTTCGAGCAGGCCTCGCGCATCCTGTACGCCGAGATTCCGACCTTCGAAGAAGAGCTCGAACGGGTCACCAAGGAGACCAACGAACGCGAAGCGACCATGGTCAAGGAAGAAGTGACTTCCGACGACATCGCCGAGGTGGTCGCCGCGTGGACCGGTATCCCTGCTGGTCGACTGCTGGAGGGCGAAACTCAGAAGCTGCTGCGGATGGAAGAGGAACTCGGACACCGCGTGGTCGGACAGACCGAAGCGGTGCGCGAGGTCTCCGATGCCGTGCGGCGTTCGCGTGCAGGAATCGCCGACCCGAACCGGCCGACCGGCTCCTTCCTGTTCCTCGGTCCCACCGGTGTCGGCAAGACCGAACTCGCTAAAGCGCTCGCGGATTTCCTGTTCGATGACGAACGCGCGATGGTGCGCATCGACATGAGCGAGTACTCCGAGAAGCACTCGGTCTCACGCTTGGTTGGTGCGCCTCCGGGATACGTCGGATACGAAGAAGGTGGACAACTCACCGAAGCGGTGCGTCGTCGGCCCTACTCGGTGATCCTGCTCGACGAAGTCGAGAAAGCACACCCGGAGGTCTTCGACATCCTGCTGCAGGTCCTCGACGATGGTCGTCTGACCGACGGCCAAGGCCGCACGGTGGACTTCCGCAACGCGATCTTGATCCTCACCTCGAACATGGGCTCGCAGTTCCTGATCGACCTGACTACCCCGTTCGAAGAGCGCAAGGAGCAGGTGCTCAGTGTGGTGCGCCAGCAGTTCCGGCCGGAGTTCTTGAACCGCCTCGACGCGATGGTTATGTTCAACCCGCTGGATCGCGAGGAACTCATGAGCATCGCCGGCATCCAGATCGAGCAGCTGCAGCATCGCCTCGAGGATCGACGCATCAGCATCGAACTCACCGAGGAAGCCAAGCAATGGCTGGTGGACAAGGGTTTCGATCCGATCTACGGAGCGCGCCCGCTGCGCCGCCTGGTGCAAACCGCAGTGGGCGACAAGCTCGCCGTTGCGATCTTGTCCGGGGAAGTGAAGGACGGTGATTCCGTCGTCGTTGGCGCTCAGCCTGACGGCGAGGACCTAGTCCTCAACCTCTAACCCCTCCCCGTTGCGGCGTCGGTTGTCGGGCTCGAAATCAAGATTTCTCCCCGACAACCGACGCCGCAACGGGGGATGAGGGGCGTCGGCGTAGACCGGCCGCGTGCAGTGCACGGACGATGGTGCGGGAGTCGACGGGAACCGCGCCCTCTGCGATGGCACAGTCGCGTAACTCGTCGGTGACGTCGTAGTGATCGCCTCCGAAAGCCCGCTTGGGCAGATTCAACCGAGCGGCGAATGCATGAAGTTCGTCGAGCGATTCGTCGCTGATCATGTGCGCCCACAAGCGATTCCGCCAGGGCCAGACGGCGTCATCGACCAGGATCGTCATGCCTGAAGGCCCGTCGTCAGGCGTGAGATCGCCTCGTGGAGTACGTCCGGCTTCTTGCAGAAGGCCCACCGCACGTACGGCGCGGTCGTGATTGCGTCGTCGCAGAGCAGTTGATGCGGGATAGCCACGACGCGTGCGCGCTCGGCGATGTCTCGGCAGAAGGTCAGGCCGTCGTCGTACCCCAACGGGCGCACATCGGTGGTCAGGAAGTAGGTCCCTTGGGAAGGGATCG
>CAZJYN010000035.1:0-9778 GCA_964550285.1 uncultured Rubrivirga sp. | reverse complement strand
CCCGAACCGATGGTGATCGTGCGCTCCCACATGCCCGGAAGTGTTGCGATGGGGATGTGTCGGTGATCGTCGAACCACAGGTGCTCGTAGGCCTCGTCGCTGATCACGATCAGGTTGTTTTCGATCGCCACCTGCGCGATGGCCTCGAGTTCGGCTCGCGTGAAGACCACGCCGGTCGGGTTGTGGGGCGTATTCAGCAGCAGCACTTTGGTGCGTGGGGTGATCGCATCGCGAAGTGCGTCGATGTCCGGGCGTAGATCAGGTCCAGTGAGCGGCACTCCAACGCGGATTCCGTCGGCGAGTGAAATCCCAGCGGCGTAGATGTCGAACCATGGTTCGAACATGACCACTTCGTCGCCGTGCTCGATGAGAGCCAGCAGCGCGGATTGGATCGCCTCGGAAGCGCCGGTTGTGACGACCACGTCGGTGTCTGGGTTCACCGCGAGTCCATAGAAGCGATCGGAGTGTGCGGCGATCGCGTGGCGTAACTCCGGGATCCCGGGAGCTGGTGGGTACTGGTTGCCGCGCCCGTCAGCGATGCAGGCGCGCGCCACTTCGGCGATCTCGGCCGGGCCGTCGGTGTCCGGGAATCCCTGCCCCAGGTTGATCGACTCGGTGCGCCGAGCGAGATCGGACATCTCGGCGAAGACGCTGGTGCTGTGCTCGCGCATGCGTGCGACCAGAGGCGACTCCATGAAGCGAACGGTAGCGACAGCGCGGAACGGGGGAAACGCACGAATTCTCTGTGCTGCCGCGCAAACCCATGCGTTTCCCCCGGATTCCGGGGGAAACGACGTCGTGGCGGCCGATACCGGGGGATGTGAAGCAGATCCCCCGGAATCCGGGGGAAACGAGGGGTTAGCGTGGCGGAGTGGATGTCGTCGGGGCGGATGCAGCGGTCGGGGACTGGCGGCTTTCGCCGGCGGCCGAGGAAGTGCTGGCCCGTATCGCCGATCGGGCGGCGGAGTCCGACGCTCAGGGGATCCCGCGCAGCGAGATCGATGACCTCGCATCGGTCGGCTTACTGGGCTCGGCCCTCGAGCCCGCCGCTCGCCAGCGCGAGGTAGCCGAACGGATCGCGATGGCCGATGCGTCCGTGTGGTTCTGCTGGGCCCAGCACCAGACCCCCATGAAGACCCTGGCTGCGGCCGAGCCCGGGGACCACGCCCCGTTGGTGGATGAGATCAAGGCCCGATGGTTGCCGGGCCTGCAGGACGGAACGTTCCTCGGGTCGGTTGCCTTCGCCCACCTGCGTCGCCCCGGTGCCCCCAATCCGGTGGCCGAGCGGGTGCACGGCGGCTGGGCGATCACCGGGAAATTGGATTGGGTGACTTCCTGGGATATCGCCGACGTCATGTTGCTGATGGTGCGCGGTAGCGGGGACTACTCGAACTCCATCGTGTGCTGCTACCTCGCGGCCGGGCGGGACCCGGCCTACCTCGAGGGCTTGCACGTACACGAACCACTGAAGTTGCTTGCGATGTCCGGTACGCACACCCGACCCATGACCCTCGACGCGATGAAGATCGCCGACACGAACGTCGCCGCCTTGTTGGATTTCGATGAGTGGGCGGCCGCCGATGCGAAGAAGACGGTGGATGTGAATCCAGCAACCTTCGGGGTGATCCGCGGTGCTCTGGCGGAGCTGCATGCCACAGGTGAACGGCGCGGTGACCAGCAAATCCTTGATCTCGTCTCCGACCTCGTCGCACGCACACGCGAGCTGCGGAGCCAGGCGTATGAGGCCATGGAAAGCGATGCGTCAGCCGAGCGCCGGGTGGAACTGCGCGCTAGATCCCTCGAGCTGGCGGTTCAAGCCACCACGGCCGTGGTCACTGCCCAGGCGGGCGCGGCTATGCGCAGCGGCTGCAGCGCGGAGCGTCGCGTGCGTGAGGCGATGTTCTTGCAGGTTCAGGCTCAAACGGCGCAGACCCGAGCTGCATCCTTGTCACTCGTAGAGAGCGCTAATTGAACTGATCAGTTGGTGAACAGCACAGGCGGTGAAACCGGTGAGTTGCCGGTGCTGTTGCCGGAAATCGCCTCGATTCGCAATGTCGTGCCAGCCGGCACACCGTCAAGGAAGCATGCGCGGGTTCGCTTACCTGGCCGCGGCGCCGCGGTGCATGCGTAGGTGGCACCCGTTGCAGTATCAGTTCCCGAGACCGCGAATGCGTCTACCTGGGTGCCATCGCGTGGTGCGGTGACCTTCACCCGCACGCGCGTGTCCGATGGCGCAGTCACGTTGATACTTGGTGGCAGTATCGGTGCGCGATCGGCAAGCACCCCGGCATCGATCAGAAAGTCCGATTCCGCCGTGACTCGGGTGTAGACGCCCGGCATGAGCGAGGCGCACTTCTGGCCCCAACTTACGACACCGACCAACCGCCGCTGCCCGCCCGTCCCGACAGTCAGCGGGCCTCCGGAATCCCCTTGGCAGGCGTCGATGACCCCACCTGCTGGATTCGCCCCCGCTGCGCAGAGCATCGTGCGTGGATCGGCCTGCTGACGGGTGAAACCTGCGAATGTCACGCCGTCCACCGTGTATTCCGCACCCTTACCGCAGGCTGCTGCTGGGAATATCGAAACGTCGCCCACCTGCAACGCGGGCGGGAAACGATTTCCGCGGGTACGCGTGTTACCCCAACCGACGACCTGCGCCGATGTCCCCGGGGCCGTGAAGGCGGCCACATCTGCACCTAGGGGTGGCGAGATCGTCGGATAGTCGTCCACGGGTTGCGCGAGATAGAGCACGGCGAGATCGCGCTTCGACGTCTTCACCTTGTAGTCGGGGTGAACCCGGAAATCCGCGACCGCGATCGTTCGCAGTTCCGGTGAGCGCAGGTCGGAACCGAAACCGACGAGGAGATCCTCCGGGTCGAGTGAGCGTCCGGTGCGTTGATCGATCAGGCAGTGCGCGGCGGTCACCAGGGTGGTGGGCGAGGTCAGACTCGCTACGCAGTACTGCGCTTGGAAGGCACCGGCCTGCCGGTAGCGCGTGGCATCGAGCACGGAGGCGACGAAGCCGAACTCACCGGAATCTGCCTCCTGTCCACCGACCACGGATGGCTGCCGAGCATCAGCGGGCTCGGCGAATCCTGCGCTCGCGGCCGCAAGCAGGCCACCCGCGAGGAGGCAGGCCAGCGCGGAACGGAAGGTGGACACCTCACCACGGTACGGGGCCAAGGTGACGGGCGTTCCCCGCGCGGTGAGCCCTGGCGCAACCCTGATCGGTCAAGATGGGGTCATGCCACGTGCCTTGATCACCGGCGCCTCCTCCGGAATCGGCTACGCATTCGCTCGTGCGCTGGCTGCGCAGGGTCACGAACTTCTCCTAGTTGGTCGCAACGCAGAGCGCCTCTTAGCAGTCGCGGCAGACCTGGCACGTGAATTCGGAGTCGACGTGCGAACCGAAGCGGTGGATCTCACCGATCGAGCGGAGATCGAACGAGTAGCACTGCTGGTGACCGAAGAGCCGGTCGATGTACTCGTCAACAACGCTGGCTTCGGCGTCAAGGGTGGTTTCCTGCAAACGCAAGCCGAGCAAGAACAGCGGATGCTCGACATCTTGACCACCGCGGTCATGAGACTCACGCATGCTGTCGTACCGGGGATGGTGGAACGACGACGCGGCTACGTCTTCACCGTCAGCAGTGTGGCCGGGTGGATCACCGGCGGCACTTACTCCGCAGCGAAGGCATGGGCGACGGTATTCACCGAAGGACTCGCGGTTGAACTTGCGGGAACAGGTGTGCAGGCGATCGCGGTGTGCCCGGGATTCACTCGCACCGAGTTTCACCAGCGGGCAGACATGCAGATGGATTCGGTCTCGCAGTGGATGTGGCTCAGCGCCGATGATGTTGTTGCCGCGGCGTTGAAAGATGCGCGCGCAGGACGCACCATCAGCGTTGCTGGCACGCAGTACCGGTTACTGACCGCGCTATTGCAGGTTCTCCCGCGGTCATTGGTGCGCCGGGCGACGGGGGTGCGCCAGACGTCGTCGCGTTTCCCACAGGCTCGTTAGATGCGCCGAACCTGCAGGAGTTCAGCGACCGAGCTCGCGACCAGTGCCGCTTCGTCGCTGTGTGATCGAACAACCGGCCATCCGCGAAGTGACGTTCCGGTGGCTTCGGTGGAGCTGACGACCGATACCGGTGATTCCGGCCACGTGTCGGTAGCTGGAGGTGCGTCGGGATCGATGAGGACGTATCCGCAGGTGTCGCGGTGCTGGGTGCGAAGTGAAAGCGCGACCGCGGGCAAAAGCAAACAGGCATCACCGCGCGCGACAACCACGATCGGCGGCTGGAGTGGTGCAGACACCAGCGCTGCGCAGATGGCCTTGGCCTCCATTTGTGTGTCGACGTCGAGGACTGCCAACCCCTGCTGGGTGAGTGCATCGATCGTGTCCGGACGATCGACCCAGGAGGAATCCGGCAGCACCACAACCTGGAAACCGGATGTCGTCACGAGACAACGCTAGGGCTCTAGGGTGAGGTCATGTCGAACAGCCCCGCGTGGGACGAACTGAGGCAACAGATCCTCGACAAAGCGGTAGTGCACGGCAAGGTGATCCTTTCCAGCGGCAAGGAAGCCGACTACTACGTCGACCTACGCCGGGTGACCCTCGATTCCATCGCCGCCCCGCTTGTTGGCGATGTGATGCGTGAAGTAACGAGCGATTGGGACTACAGCGCCGTCGGTGGCTTGACCCTCGGCGCCGATCCGGTCGCCACGGCGATGATGCACTCGGCGGCTCGTCACGGCACGCACCTCGATGCTTTCGTCGTCCGCAAGGCGGAGAAGACGCACGGCCTACAGCGGCGCATCGAAGGACCGGATGTCGCCGGCCGTACCGTTCTCGCCGTCGAAGACACATCCACCACAGGTGGCTCGGTGCTGACCGCGGTCGATGCGCTGATCGAAGCCGGCGCCGAAATTGCCGGTGTTGCCGTCATCGTCGATCGCGGTGCCGGCCCGGCTATCGAAGAGCGCGGGCTGGCCTACCGCGCGGCGTACACCCTCGCCGATCTAGGTCTCGAGTAGTCGGGTCTTGAACGACGACGACCCAACCGACCTGCCCGGCGTTGGTCCGTGGACGGGCTCTTGGCCGGATGACCCTCGGCTAGACCCGGATCTACTGCGTGAGGGCGACCATCGCAATGTGGTGGATCGGTACCGCTATTGGAAACTCGAGTCGATCGTGGCCGATCTCGACACGAAGCGAAATCCTTTCCACGTCGCGATCGAGAACCTGGAGCACGATTTCAACATCGGCTCGATCGTGCGCACGGCCAATGCGTTCATGGCCAAGGAAGTGCACATCGTGGGGCGTCGTCGTTGGAATCGTCGTGGAGCGATGGTTACCGATCGCTACCAGCACATCCGCCACCACGAGTCGGTGACAGACCTCGCTGAGTGGTGTCTTGAAGATCAAGTGCCGATCATCGGCCTGGACAACATCCCCGCATCGGTCCCGATCGAGCAGTTCGATCTACCCGAGGCATGCGTGTTGTTCTTCGGGACTGAAGGGCAGGGGTTGTCCGCTGAGGCGCAACGGGCCTGCACTGCCACGGTCTCGATCGCCCAGTACGGATCCACTCGATCGATCAACGTCGGAGCGGCGGCTGCCATCGCGATGCATGCATGGATACGTCGTCATCGTTTCGGTCAGGTACCGCCGAACGCATGATCAACTTGATGCCCGGTCACCCCTGGAAACGCTTGCACGTCGCTCGCTAGGCTGGAGACTCACTGGCAATCCCTCCGGGAAGGACCCCCATGAACCAGGAAATGGCGGAGAAGTTCCGCTCGGGCAATGGCTTCATCGCCGCACTCGACCAGAGTGGTGGAAGCACGCCCAAGGCCCTGAAGCTCTACGGCATCGAGGAGAGCGAGTACTCCGGCGAGGAGCAGATGTTCGACCTCGTGCACCAGATGCGCAGCCGGATCATCACGAACTCGGCTTTCAACGGCGATCGCGTCCTCGCGGCCATCCTCTTCGAGGGAACGATGGATCGCGACATCGAAGGGGTCGGCACCGCCGAGTACCTGTGGAATGCGAAGAACATCGTCCCCGTCGTGAAGGTCGACAAGGGCCTAGCTGACGAACAAAACGGTGCGCAGGTCATGAAGCCGATGCCCGAACTCGATGCGCTGCTGTCCCGTGCGCGGGACAAGGGCGTGTTCGGCACCAAGATGCGTTCGGTCATCAAGGACAACGACGACGCCGGCATCGCCGCAGTGGTCGACCAGCAGTTCGAGGTCGGCCTGCAGATCCTCGACGCCGGACTCGTCCCGATTATCGAGCCCGAGGTCGACATCCACAGCGCTACCAAGGCCGCGATCGAAGAGACGCTGCGCGACAAGCTCGCCGCGTGGCTCGATCGCGTGCCGGAAGGTAAGCAGGTCGTGTTCAAGTTGTCGCTGCCGAGCCACAACGATTTCTACGCACCGCTGATCGAGCATCCGAAGGTGATGCGTGTGGTCGCGCTGTCCGGTGGTTACTCGCGCGACGAAGCGTGCGACATCCTCACCGCGAATCACGGGATGATCGCCAGCTTCTCGCGGGCACTGAGTGAAGGATTGACCGCACAGATGAGTGAAGAGGAGTTCACCTCCACGCTCGATGCTGCGATCGCCGAGATCTACGCCGCTTCGGTTACCTGATCATGGCTCTCGGAGAGAACCTGCTGGGAGGTCCGCCGCCAACGCTGTTGCCGGCGGACCCGACAGTGGAAGCACAGTTGGCGGCTGGAGCGGACCCGGACTCGGTCGTCCGAGCGAATCCGCAGAGTTCGCTGGCGTGGGCCGTGCTCGCCGATCAAGCCTGGTCCGAGGGTCGGGTGGTCGAGTCCTACGCTTTCGCGCGAGTGGGATACCACCGTGGACTAGATGCGCTGCGCCGTAACGGCTGGAAGGGACACGGTCCAGTGCCCTGGGAACACGAGCCGAACCAGGGTTTCCTTCGCTGCCTTGCAGCCTTAGGCCGCGCCTCACAGGCCATCGGTGAAGAGGAGGAAGTCACACGCATCGGTGACTTCTTGTCTGACTGCGATCCGAACGCCCCGCGTTGGTGAGGGGCTAGGTAATCGACTAGCGCGTCAGGAATTGCAGGACGAGCGCAGCGAACTCCTCGCTGCGCTCGATCTGTGTCCAGTGGCCGCAGCGGCCGAAGATGTGCAATTCGCTGTCGTCGATCAGTTCGAGCAGCCGCTGCGATGTCATGAGGGGAATCACCTGATCGTCGCGACCGTGGACGAGCAGGGTTCGCTTGTCGATGCCTCGGATGTCCTGCTCCGGAAGGCACAGCGCATCGAGGGCTGCTTGGCGCGGTTCGGGGAACATCGAGGCGAATGCCTCCTGCACGCCGGGGCGGATGCTGGCCTCGTAGCGCAAGCGTGCGAGGTCCTCGCCTAGCAGCGATTTGTCGAAGGCGAAGTAGTCCATGATCGAGAGCATGTTCTCCACCGAAGGCTCGTAACCCCAGACCGCGGTCAAACCTGCCGTGATGTCGAAGGGAACGCCTGCTGCGCCCATGAGCACCAGATGATCCACTCGCTCGGGGTGCCTTGCCGCCAAGGAGAGAGCTAGCGCTCCTCCGAAGGAGTTACCGATCACGTGCGCGCGCTCGATGTCGAGGGCGTCGAGCACTCCGAGCGCATGCTGCGTCCAGGTGTCGAGGTTGTAGGCGACGTCGGCTGGTCGTTCGGTGAACCCGAATCCGACGATGTCCGGCGCAATGACCGTCATGTGTTTTTCGAGTTCCGGGATCGTGAGTCGCCAGTTGGCGAAGGCCGAAACACCCGGGCCTGAGCCATGTAGCAGCAAGACAGTGTCTGAGGCCGAAGAGTGACGCCGGATGTGGATGTTGGTTTCGATCCCAGTTGCGATGACCATCTCACCGATCTCGGGAGAAACACTCGATCCGCTCATGCGTCAATAGTGGCACTAGCCTGCAGATGTGAGCAGACGATCCGATCTCCTTGTCATAGGTGCCGGAATATCCGGCGTGACCGCGGCGCAGTCGGCGGTACAAGCCGGCGCGAGTGTGAAGGTGGTCGATCGAGGTCGTCGTCCCGGTGGACGAATGGCCTCGCGTCGACTTCGGGAGACCGGCACGACACACGACGGACGCATCGTCGACTACGGCGCGAGCTACTTCACGGTCAGTGATCCGGATTTCCGTGCACTTGTGGACTCGATGATCGAAGCGGGAATCGTCCGTCCGTGGACCGACACCTTCCACGTGCACAACGAGGGAACGATGGCAGGGGTCAAGACCGGACCGATCCGGTATGCGGCACCTGGCGGACTGAGGTCGATAGTCGAGCACTTAGCAACTGGCCTCGAGGATCTGCAGACCGAGACACATGTGGAGAGCATCGAGGTCGAGCCAGACGGCGTCGCTTTCGCCGATAACCACGCACGGAGTTTGGGCTTGTGCATGCCCCAACCCCAGGCCGCCAGATTGCTGAATGCCGACCTGCTGCCGGAAACCGACATCACGTGGGAGCCGGTCATCGCAGTCACCTTGGTATTCGAGGATCGAGAGTGGATCGAGCTCGACGGTGTGTTCGTCAATGACGATCCGGTCATCACCTGGATCGCCGACGACGGCAAACGCCGGGGGGACGACGCCCCCGTCCTTGTCGCCCACGTGAATCCGGTATTCGCGGCCAGGCACCTCGATGATCCGAGTGGGGTGCTGCCCAATGCCATCGCCGCTGTGCGGCGGGTACTCGAGATCGATGCGCTGCCGAGTTGGACCTGGGCGCACCGCTGGTCGCTGGCACGCCCTATCGCTGCGCTGGAGGCGGATTTTTGGACTCACCCCGAATTGCCACTCGGCATTGCGGGTGATGCTTGGGCCGGTGGGCCGAAGGTGGAAGCGGCGTGGCTTTCAGGCCGTGCCCTAGGCCGGCACTTCACTGCGCAGACACCGTGATCTGGATCCGATAGCCTCTCCGCTCGTGCCAGCGATAGTGCTCGTCGGCGCCCAGTGGGGCGATGAGGGCAAGGGGAAGGCGACCGACCTTTTGGGCGGTCGCGTGGATTACGTCGTTCGCTATCAGGGCGGAAATAACGCCGGGCACACCGTTGTCATCGGTGATCGCAAGTTCGCCCTCCACCTGCTGCCAAGTGGGATTCTCACACCGGAGGTCGTGCCGGTTATCGGGAACGGTGTGGTGGTCGATCCCGCGGTGCTCCTGGAGGAGATCGAAGGACTCCAGCAGCAAGGAGTTGACACCTCCAAGTTGATCCTCAGCGCAAATGCGCACTTGATCACGCCGTACCACGTGACCCTCGACAAGGTCACCGAACGCTTCCTCGGCAAGAGCAAGATCGGGACCACGGGACGCGGCATCGGGCCGACCTACGGAGACAAGATCGCGCGCATCGGCATCCGAGTCCAGGATCTTTTCGACGAATCGATCCTGCGCCAGAAGATCGAAGGTGCGCTTGCCAACAAGAACCAGGTCTTGGTGAAGGTCTTCAACCGGCGGGCGATCGATATCGATGCGATCGTCGAGGAGCTACTGCAATTCGCCGAACCGCTAGCACCGATGGTTGCCGACACTTCCTTGCTGTTGAACGAAGCCCTCGACGAGGACAAGGTCGTCCTCCTCGAAGGTGGGCAGGGCACGTTGCTCGATGTCGATCACGGCACCTACCCGTTCGTTACCTCCAGCAACCCGACCGCTGGAGGCGCATGCACCGGCAGCGGCATCGGGCCCACCCGCATCGATCGGGTGATCGGCATCCTCAAGGCCTACACGACCCG
>CAZJYN010000034.1:0-18758 GCA_964550285.1 uncultured Rubrivirga sp. | reverse complement strand
AGCCGTTCTCCCGCGGTGAGGACGCCCACCACACTTCCGGGGCCGGACTGGGCCTAGCGATCGCACGCGAGCAGGCGAACTTGCTGAACGCCGAGTTGATCGTGGAGAACAGGGAGGGCGGCGGAGTGCGCTTCATCGTCGAGATCCCGGTGGCGCGCGATGACGACGACGGAGCGGATCAATGAGGGTGTTGGCGTTCGTGTCGGCCGCCGCATTGCTGCTGACCGGTTGCGGTGTTCCGCTGCAGGACTCGGCCCAGCCGCTTCCACCGGAGGTGATCCCCCCGCCCGTGGTCTCGCCGACCGAGACGCCCGCGCCTTCACCCACGGCGTCTCCCTCGCCTACTTCCACGCAGTCCCCGGCGGTCGAACTCGTGGATTTCTTCTTCATCCGCGAGGACGGCTTGGTGCCGCTGCCTAGCGACATCACTTCGCCCACCAGCCCCGAAGTGGTGCTCGAGGGCTTGACGGCCGGCCCGCCGCCGGAGACCGGGTTGCGCTCGGTCGTGGTCGACCCGCTCACCGGTAACGCACTCGTCGGCGTCTTCGTGCCAGGTGATCCGGAGGTTTCGCTGCCCACCGCCGACGTCACGATTGCGGTCGCTTCGGCGTTCGGGTCGCTGCCCTCTGCGGAGCAGGTGCTGTTGCTCGGGCAGGTGGTCTTGAGCCTTTCCTCGGCCGGGTATTCCACGGTCTCGGTGGTCGACGAGGCCGGCTCGCCGCTAGCGGTGCCGCTGCCCGATGGCCGGTTGCTCGACCGGCCGGCTACGGCGCTGGACTACGCCTCGTTGATCCGGGCCATCTAGGCCGTCGTCGTCGCCCCCCGCACCCTGCGCCAACACCCGCCCCCGCACCCCCCGCACCCCCCGCACCCCCCGCACACCCGCGCCCCCGCACCGACTCCTGCAACTGGCGTCGCAAGAGCTGCCGCCTTGCGACGCCAACTGCAGGAGTTAGCGGGGCGGGCGCGGGACTTGGGCCGCGGGCGCGGGCTCGGGCGCGGGCGGGGGTGGTTGGCGTGGGTCGAGGTCTCAAGTACGACTCGAGACTGTCGCTGCCAGACCCCGCAAATGTCCTAGAAATGTCGCACAAAACATGTGACCTGCGTCATACCTGACCGAAAAGACCACCCGATATCCGGGCGTTACCGTTTCGTGATCACCGCGATCGCGCTTAGCGTCCCCGCCATGAACAAAGCACACGACCCGGTCGATCCCCCGTCCGTGCGTACTTCCCTGCGCACCGGCCGGGCGGATCGTCGGGTGACCGCCGCGCTCTCGGCCGTGACGATCGCCATCGCCACCGCCTTGATCTGGGCGCTCGCCTCAGCGACCCCCACCTCCGCCAAGCCGCAGGGAGACCCGACCCCCACCGCCGACCGCCTCGCCGGATCGGAAGTCGGATTGCATCCGCGGGTGCGCCAGGTCGACGCCGTCGCGATGACGATGCGCAGCAAGGAACTAGCGCGTGCCCAGCGTGAAGCCCGAGCCGTGAGCATGCGCGCGCAAGTGCTGCGCGTGGCGCGCAACCAACTCGGGGATCCCTACCGCGCCGGCGCGGCCGGACCGAACGCCTTCGACTGCGGCGGCTTCACCCAGTTCGTCTTCGGGCGGGCACTGGGGATGGACATCGCACGAACCTCGCGCGGGCAATACCAGCAGGTCGAGCGCATCAAGAAGAGCCAAGCCCGTCCCGGTGACCTGGTGTTCTTCTTCGAGGGCGGTGCGCACCACGTGGGCATCTACCTCGGCGACGGCAAAATGATCGACGCACCCAACCCCGGGGAATCGGTGAGCGTGAACCCGATCTCCGGCTCCTGGTGGGGACGCTCCTTCACCGGGATTGGTCGGCTGCTGCCGGCGTAAGCCGACCGCGGCGAGCCTGCCGGTTCCCGCATTCCACTTGAGGCGGTTCCCTCCTGCCACTACCGTCACGGACCTACCCCAAGCGCAGGAGGCCCGCGATGGATGACACCGTCCGCCAGCACAAGTACGTCTTGTCCGAAGACCAGATGCCGACGGTTTGGTACAACATCGCAGCCGATCTACCAACCCCGCCGCCCCCGCCGCTGCACCCGGGCCGGATGGATCCGGTGGGACCCGATGACCTAGCACCGTTGTTCCCGATGGATCTGATCTTGCAGGAGGTCTCCACCGATCGGTACATCGAGATCCCCGGCGGCGTGCTGGATGTCTACCGCCAGTGGCGTCCCTCGCCGTTGTTCCGCGCGCACCGACTCGAGCAAGCGCTCGGAACCCCCGCACGGATCTACTACAAGTACGAGGGCGTTTCGCCGGCGGGATCGCACAAGCCGAACACTTCGGTTCCGCAGGCGTACTACAACAAGAAGGAAGGAACGACGCGGCTGACCACCGAGACCGGCGCGGGTCAGTGGGGAACAGCGCTCGCATTCGCCTGCTCGCTGTATGACATGGAGTGCGAGATATGGCAGGTCGGTGCCTCCTACGACGCCAAGCCCTACCGCCGCTTGATGATCGAGGCCTTCGGGGCGCAGGTGCATCGCTCGCCATCGGAGCTAACCGAGGTAGGCCGCCAGCTCGCCGCGGATCCGAAGAACCACAGCGGATCGCTGGGCATCGCCATCTCCGAGGCGGTGGAGGTCGCCGCGCAGGACCCGAACACCCGCTACGCGCTGGGCTCGGTGCTCAACCATGTGCTGCTCCACCAGACCGTCATCGGCCAAGAGGCCCTGCTGCAACTCCAGATGGCCGGGGACACCCCCACGCTGATCGTCGGATGCACCGGCGGCGGATCCAACTTCGCCGGATTGTCCTTCCCCTTCATCAAGGAAAAGCTCGACGGCAAGATGAGCCCGCGCATCCTCGCCGCGGAACCGGCGTCCTGCCCGTCGCTGACCCGCGGCGTGTACGCCTACGACTTCGGCGATACCGCCGGCATGACCCCGCTGATGAAGATGCACACCCTCGGCCACGACTTCATCCCCGACCCCATCCACGCGGGCGGCCTGCGCTACCACGGGATGGCGCCGATGATCTCGCACCTGTACGAGGAGGGGCTGATGGACGCCGAATCGGTGCCGCAGACCGAGTGCTTCGCCGCGGCAGTGCAGTTCGCCCGGACCGAGGGCATCGTTCCGGCGCCCGAGCCCACCCACGCGATCGCCCTGGCGATCCGCGAGGCGCTCAAGGCCAAGGAGACCGGTGAGGAGACGGTGATCTTGACCGCGCTGTGCGGGCACGGGCACTTCGACCTCGCCGCCTACGACGCCTACCTAAGCGGCGCGATGTCCGACGAGGAGGTCACCGACGAGCGCTTCGCCGCGGCGCTGGCCACGCTTCCGGAGGTCCAGACAACCTGATCCGGCGAATAGGGTGGCGCTCGTGAGTGAGTCGGACCCCACGAGCACCCCGCGGTCGACCCTCGCAAAGGGCCTGATCCTCGTCGGGGTCGCCACGCTGGTGGGCAACGGCGCGGCCTACCTGCTGTCGATGGTGGCAGCGCGCATCTTGAACCAGGCCGACTTCGGTGCACTCGGTGCGCTGCTGGGCTTGCTCGTCATCTTGGCGACGCTGGGCATCTCCACTCAGGCACTGGCGGCCCGCAGGGTCGCAACGGCGGGCACGGATCGCCCGCAAGTCGAAGAGCAGTTGATCCGGCTGTCGATCTTCCTGGGCAGTGCGGTGATCGTGGTGGGCGCAGCCGTGGCATGGCCGATCGGCGTGATCTTCACTATCCCCACACTCGCGGTGGCCACCGGTATCGGCTCCCTGGGTTTCGTGATCGTCGGCTCCGCGGCGATGGGCATCGCACAAGGTCGCGAAGAGCACACGCGATTGTCCCTGGCGTTCATCGCCAACGGAGGCGGTCGAGCACTCGGCGGGATCATCGGTGTGCTGGCTCTAGCCAGCGTCACCGGAGTCGGTATCGGTGTGTTCATCGGGTGCGCGGTCGGTGCACTGATCGCGTACCGGCTCGTGCGCCGACCGGACTGGCAGCCGTTCGGCACCAAGGTCGGCGCCGGCATCGGTGTCGAACTCGGCCATGTGGTGCACGCACTGATGGTGCTGTTCACCTTGACGAATGTCGACGTCCTGCTCGCCCGCTTCTTCTTGACCGAGGACCAGTCCGGGCAGTACGCGGTAGGTGTCCTGCTCGCAAAGATCGCGTTTTTCCTACCCAATGCGATCGTGATCGTGCTGTTCCCCAAGATGTCCGCCGAGGCCTCGCGACGCACCGTGTACATCGCCACCGGACTCACGGCGATCGTCGGCGCGGCGATCACGGCGGGCGCATTCCTGCTCGGTGATTTCGTCGTCGGGATCCTCGGCGGCGAGCAGTACCTGTCGATGGGATCGGTCATCTGGCTGTTCGCCTTGGAAGGTTCGGCTTTCGCGCTTGTGCAGGTCTTGTTGTACGCGCGGCTAGCTGCGCAGGACCGCAAGGCAGTCATCGCCGTGTGGATCGCGCTGGTGACGTTGGTGGTCACCGTGGCCACGTGGCGCAACGATTCGGTGACCGACATCGTGACAACCGTCGTCGTTGTCTCTTTGGCATTGACGGTCGTCGGTCTGTTCCTGGATCGACGCAGCAACGCCGCTTTCACCGTCCCGATCGAGTCCGCCGAATAGGAGCATCACGTGTTCAACATGTCCCTCGCGACTGCTATCCAACACGCCAAGGTCGGCGAGCATCCCGACGATCACCTCGGCCACATTCGACAGATCGAGACAGTGCACGATCTGTTCGCTGGGCGCTATGACTCGGTGTGCACTGTGGGTGAGACGTTCGAAGGTGCTGTCGTCGGGCTGGGAGTCGCCGAAGCGGTCGACGGGGAGATCATCCACGTCGATGGAACCACCTGGCGCATTCCGGCCGACGGTGTGCCGCGCATGGCACCGCCGGAACTCGGGATGCCCTTCGCGGTCGCGTCCTACGGTGGTAAGCCGATCACCCGCAGTGCACCGCAAGGCGCGACGATGAAGGACATCACCGCGATCGTGGATGAGGTGCTCGCCGAGGAAGAGGCCCATCATGATTACCTCGTTGCGGCGGTGAGCGTCGTCGGTGATTTCTCGCACGTCCTGCTACGTAGCGAACACCCGCAGGAGCCGCCGTACCAGCCGCTGGGTTCACCCGGGCAGGTCACGGGGGAAGTGCGCTTCGATCTCGCGCCCTGGAATGGGACGCTCGCCGGCTTCCGCTTCCCGGACGTAGCCGATGATGTGGTGATCCCCGGGCTGCACCTGCACGCGATCGCCGCCGATCACACCAGCGGCGGACATTGCCATGCGGCTACGGTGGCTGCGGCCCGGATCACGATCTGGGTGGACGATGTCGAGATCGATGTCCCGGGGCTGAGCGTCGCTGCGTGACGTAGCCGAAATACGGGCGGTCTATCGTTCGCCCCTGGTAGGGCAGGCCGGCACGGCGAGGTCTCCCGGGTAGGAAAGGGGCCGCGATGAGCATCGATGCGTCCTCGGCTTCCCTCACCCCCTTCGACGAGATGCTGGATGGGGACACCCCCCGCTCCTCGCATCGGGCCCTGCACGACGTCCTCACCGCATTGGGTTCCACCGATCTGGGGGAACGCGCCCGTCAGCGTGACGCCTATCTAGATAGGCACGGGATCACCTTCACCCTCGCCGGGCGCGAACGACCATTGCCGTTGGACCTGGTGCCCCGGCTCATCACGCCGGAGGAATGGGCGGTGGTCGAGGCGGGGGTGGTGCAGCGCATCCGTGCCCTCGAAGCCTTCTTAGCGGACATCTACTCCTCGGCGCAGATAGTCGAAGACGGGGTGATCCCGCGCGCGCTGGTGACCAGTTCGACGCACTTCCACCGGCAAGCGTGGGGGATCGAGCCGCCGAACGGGGTGCGAATCCACGTCTCCGGCAGCGACCTGATCCGCGATGAGACCGGACAGTTCCGGGTGCTCGAGGACAACCTGCGCAACCCTTCGGGTGTTTCCTACGTTTTGGAGAACCGGCGCACGCTCGCGCACGTGCTGCCCGAGGTCTTCGCCCGGCACCGAGTACATCCGGTCAGTGAGTATCCGGAGAAGTTGCTCGAAGCACTACGAGCGGCTAAGCCGGTGGATGTCGACGAACCAACGATCGTCGTGCTCACCCCCGGCGTGCACAACGCCGCCCACTACGAACACGCCTTCTTGGCCCGGCGGATGGGTGTCGAACTCGTCGAGGGCCGGGACCTGTACTGCCGCGACCAGATGGTGTGGATGCGCACGACCTCCGGACCGCGCCCTGTTCATGTCATCTACCGACGCATAGACGATGAATTCCTCGATCCGTTGCAGATGCGTTCGGACAGCGTCCTAGGTGTGCCGGGCCTATTGAACGTCGCGCGTGCCAAACGGGTCACGATCGCCAACGGGGTCGGTAATGGCGTGGCTGACGACAAGGCCATCTACCCGCACGTTCCGGAGTTCATCCGCTACTACCTCGGCCAAGAACCGATCCTGGCGAATGTCGATACGTTCGATCTAAGCGATCCCGACCAGCGCGCCCACGTCTTCGAGCGAATAGATCGCATGGTGGTCAAGCCTTCGGATGCATCGGGCGGCTACGGCTTGGTGATGGGACCGGACGCCACCGAAGAACAACTCCAGGCTGTGCAACGGGAGATCGAAATCGATCCGCGCGGGTGGATCGCGCAACCGGTGGTCGTCTTCTCGACTTGTCCGACGGTCGTCGAGGACGGCGTCATCGAATCCCGGCACGTGGACCTGCGCCCCTTCGCGGTCAACGACGGTGAGTCCGTCTACGTCCTGCCCGGTGGGCTGTCCCGCGTGGCATTGCCGAAAGACAGCCTCGTGGTGAACTCAAGCCAAGGGGGTGGATCCAAGGACACCTGGGTGCTCGATGAGGACGGCCCGCGCGTCGTCGCACCCCCAGCGGTCCCGCGCGCCATGGTGATCGATACCGATGCACCTGGCCGCCATGACGCCCCGAATGCGCACGAGGACCGAATCGTCCAGCAAGAACGGCAGCAACAGCAACAGCAGGGCCCGACATGCTAAGCCGGCTCGCGGAGTCCTACTTCTGGCTCGGGCGCTACCTCGAGCGCGCGGAAGCGACCACGCGTTTGCTCGCCGAACACCACCAACTGATGGTGGAGGATCAGTCGGTCTCGGAGTTGCTCTCCTGCGCGGTGTTGCTGGAGGCCCTTGCGCTTCCGCATGACGACGTCACCAGGCCGGATGAACTCGTCCGTGCGGTGGTGGGGGCCGAGGACTCGCCGTCGACGATCATCGGTTCGGTCGCCGGGGCGCGCGATAACGCGCGTGCCGTGCGCGATTCTCTCTCCGCGGAAACCTTCGAAGCGCTGAATGCGGCGTACTTGTCGTTGGTGCGCGGCGTGGTGATCACATCGACCCCGGGTGTGACCATGCATCGCTTGATGGAGCGCCTGTTGACCGTCAACGGTGTGATCGATTGGACGATGCCCCGCGATGAGGCCTATCAGTTCCTGGTGCTGGGCCGCGAACTAGAGCGCATCGACATGGTCGGGCGACTACTCGCCGTGCGACACGATCAACTGTGGCCTTCCGCCGGCCCGTCAGCCGCCCTGCGGGCTGCGGGGGCCCAGACGGCGTTCCTACGATCGGGGGCGGCTCTTTCGGGGCCGCAGGTGCGCTCGTACCTGGTGTTGGATCCGGTGTTCCCCCGGTCGATGCGCCACTGCGCCAGCGATGCCGAGCAGGGTGTGCGTTCCTTGTCGCGAATCGGAGTCACGGATCGTGGCGCCTTGCTACGGGAGGTCGGCATGTTGCGTTCGGCCCTGGAATTCGAGATCGACGATGATTCCGAGTCGGTGGATCGCCTCGCCGAGGATGCACGGATGGCAGCGCACCGGGCTTCCGATCAGGTCAACTCCGCCTTCTTCCGTCAGCACGGCACCGTGGTGTGGAGCCACTGATGGCCGGCCGAAGACTGCGGATCGTGCATCACACGGCGTACCAGTACGCCGAACCGGTCGATGTGTCCTTCAATGAAGTACGCATGACGCCGCTGGACTCCGATGGTCAAGTGCTGCTCGGGCACGAACTAAGCGTGCACCCGGCTTCCATGGTGCAGACGTACACCGACTACTGGGGAGCCTTGGTGGAGGCGTTCGACGTCCACACCTTGCACCGGGTCCTGGAAATCACTGCAACGAGTACCGTCGACACACCGCCACTGTCCAAGCCCATCGAAGGCGGAGCATGGTCGAGTGTGCATACGGCCAGCGTGCGTAACACCTTCGCGGAGTACCTGTCCTTCAGTGACTACGTCGATCATGCGGACACCGATGCCCAGCGCGGTGAGTTGGTCGCCACGCTGCGCGCGCAACCGACCCCGCAACTTGCGGCTACTGCAGCGATCGCAGCCGTGCGGGATCGGATGAGCTACACCCCGGGAGTCACCGGCGTGTACACGACCGCGGCGCAAGCGTGGGCGGCCGGACACGGTGTGTGCCAGGACTTCACGCATGTGTTGCTGTCCTTGCTACGGACGGTGGGGGTCCCCGCGCGCTACGTCAGCGGCTATTTGCATACCGAGGAAGAAGCCCCGGGGGACACGGTTGTGGGTGAATCCCACGCGTGGGTCGAGTATTGGGACGGTGATTGGCACGCCCTCGACCCCACCAACGACCGTGCGGTGGGTTCAGCGCACGTGATCGTCGCTCGCGGACGTGATTATTCCGACGTTGCTCCGGTGAAGGGGATCTACGCCGGTGGGCAGAGCGCGGGATTCCTGGTGAGCGTGTCAATCACGCAACTGACGTGATCGCCGCTCTCCTGCCTGCACCTACTACCGTTAGCCCGTCAGGCGAGGTGGCAGAGCGGCCGATTGCAGGCGCCTTGAAAGCGCCCGAGGGGAAACCCTCCGGGGGTTCAAATCCCTCCCTCGCCGCGTGAAGAGGGTGTCGATGGCACGTAGCCGATGACGCTGAGCGAGTACGTCCTGCTCGGCGTCATCGACATCGCGGTGATCGCCGGACTATCCATCGCCATCGGCGCTACCGCGCCGCGCTGGCCCGACCGGCTGCTCACCCGTGACACCTGGCTGACCAAGCCACGACGGTGGGAAACGCCGCGCTTCTTCCGCGCGCTACGCGCACCCTGGCTTGCTAGCGCCCTCCCGGAATTCGGCACCATGTTCGGTGGCGAGAGCAAGCGGTCGGTTCCCGGACGCGATGCGGCGTCGTTGCAGCGCTACTTGCTGGAAGTCCGGCGGGCGAACTGGGTGCACACGTTCTCGATGTTCACCTGGCTGCCGCTCTTGGCGTTCAACCCCTGGGGGATGACGCTGGCTGGTGCCGTCATCGCCGTCGTCATCAACTTGCCGTTCTTGATCGTCCTGCGCGGCAACAATGCCCGTCTCTCGCGCATGCTGCGCAACGCCAACGCCCACCCCCCACCACAAGCGTTTCCCCCGGATTCCGGGGGAAACGCACAACGCCGGGGTGATTCCGGGGGAAGCGAAGCGAATCCCCCGGAATCCGGGGGATTCGACTAGAAGGTGGAGGCGTCGATGACGAAGCGGTAGCGGACGTCGCTGTTGACGACGCGCTCCCAAGCCTCGTTGATCTGCTCGGCGCCGATGACCTCGATATCCGCGGCGTATCCGTGCTCGGCGCAGAAGTCGAGCATCTCCTGCGTTTCCGGGATACCGCCCACCGTCGAACTGGTCAGGTTGCGACGCTGGCCGTTCAAGGAGAAGACGTTGACTGCCAGCGGCTTGTCGGGCAAGCCGACGTAGGCCATGGTGCCGTCGGTCTTGAGCAGGTTCATCACCGGACCGAGATCGATCGGAGCGGAGACCGTGTTCACGATGAGATCGAAGGTCATCGCCTGCTCGGCCATCGTCTTGGTGTCGGTCAGCAGCAGGAAGTGGTCGGCGCCGAGTCGCTTGGCGTCGTCCTCTTTGCTGGGCGAGTGCGAGATCAAGGTGACCTCGGCACCCATCGCGTGGGCGTGCTTGACACCCATGTGCCCAAGGCCGCCAAGACCCATGATGCCGACCTTCTTACCGGGACCGGCCTCGAACTGGCGAAGCGGTGCGTAGACCGTGATGCCGGCACACAGCAGTGGAGCCGCGGCGTCCAACTCGATTCCCTCGGGAATGCGCAGGACGTAGTGCTCCTTGACCACGATCGCCGATGAGTAGCCGCCGTAGGTGGGATCGCCGTTGTAATCCAGACCGTTATATGCCGGCACGAAACCCTTGAAGCAGTAGTTCTCCAAGCCCTTCTTGCAGTTCTCGCACTCCATGCAGGTATCGACGTACACGCCGACTCCCGCCCGGTCGCCCGGCACGAACTTAGTCACCGCCGAACCCACTTCGCGCACGATGCCGGCGATCTCGTGACCGGGAACCATCGGGAAGATCGATTCGAACCATTCGTTGCGGGCCTGATGGATATCGGAGTGGCAAATGCCCGAGAACTTGATGTCGATCAACACGTCATCGGGACCGAGTTCGCGGCGCTCGATGGTGTGTGCCTCGAGGGCTGCGCCCGGGGTCATTGCGGCATAGGCGGGTGTGCTCACGCATTACTCCTTAGTTGGGTGTGTCGATTCCGAGTGCTTGTTCCAACGCCTTGTGCATGACATCGGCGTCGAGTGTCCGTCCTGTCCACAGTCGCGCGTTGACGAGTGCTTGGTTGACGAGCATGCCAAGTCCAGTGAGCGGAACGCATCCGGCGTTCTGTGCTGACCGTAGCCACAGTGTGATCGGTGGGTTCGCGACGACATCGGCGACGACCATCTCCGGGGCGAAGGTATTGACGTCGACATCGAGGGTCTGGTCGGCATGGGGATGAAAGCCCAACGACGTCGCATTGACCACGATGGTGCTGCCCTCGGGGATTGGATAGTTCGCCGTCCAAGGTTGGAAATCGGCCGCCGCCGGGGTCTGCTCGTCCAGCAAAGCAGCCAACGAAGCGCCGCGCTCTGCCGTGCGGTTCACGATGGTGATGGCCTCGGCCCCGGCCAGCGCCGATTCCACCGCGATCGCCCGCGCCGCCCCGCCGGCCCCGAAGATGACCATTCGCGCACCCTGCGGATCGCGCACCGTGCGCAGCGCCTCGACGAAGCCTTGACCATCGGTGTTCTCCCCGGTGAGGTTGCCGTCGCGGTTGACCACCGTGTTCACCGCACCGATGATGCGAGCGCTGGGAGCGAGCTGATCGAGGTATTCGAGGATCGATTCCTTGTGGGGGATGGAGCAGTTGAAGCCCAGCCAACCCATCCCGATGGCTCCTCGTACCGCATCGGCCAAACGATCGGCTGGGACCTCGCAATTGATGTAGCGGATATCCAGGTCGGCGGCACCGTAGGCGGCTTCCATGATTGCCACCGTGGGGTTTTGCGCAGCCGAAGTAGAGAACGAACCGGTCAGTTCGCTCACGAATCCAGGCACCGGGTAAGGGTAGTGCTGCCAGCTACTCGATGCGATGCGTGCACCACAATGGCGCGCATGACGATTCGTGTGGGAGTGATCGGAACCGGGAACATCGGAACGGCGCACGCGATTTCGCTGGCGCGCGAGGTTTCCGGGAGCACCGTGAGCGCAGTCTTCGACGTAGCCACCGAGCGTGCGCAAGGCCTCGCCGACGACATCGGTGCGCGCGTCCTGCCTACCGCGCAGGCACTCATCGAAGACGACGACGTCGATGCCATCGTCATCGCCAGCCCCGATGGCCTACACGCGGAACAGGCACTGGCAGGTCTTGCGGTGGATAAGCCGATGATGCTTGAGAAGCCGTTGGCCCCCACACTCGAAGAAGCCAACGCGGTGCTGGATGCTGAAGTGGCCACCGGTAAGCGCTCGATCATGCTCGGCTTCATGCGCCGATTCGATCCCGGATACGTAGCGCTGAAATCCGCTCTTACCTCCGGCGAGGTGGGCGATGCATTAATCGTCCACAACATGCACCGCAACGCATTCGCGCCCTATGGAGTCGATAGTGCGATGAACATCGCCAACTCGGCCGTGCACGAGATCGACATCAACCGCTGGCTGCTCGACGACGATTACGCCAGCGTCCAGGTCGTTACCGGCCGACCAGGGCCGGACGTGCCGGCCGGGCAGCACGATCCGATGCTCATCACCTTCACCACTAAATCCGGAGTGCTGGTCCCGATCGAGCTGTTCATGACGGCCCACTTCGGGTACCAGGTCAGCTGCCAGGTTGTGGCCTGCGAAGGCGTCCTAGATATGGGCGATGGCACCTTCATCACCCGATCTGCGACCGGTGTGCGCGGACAGGACATCCCCGAGCTGTGGCTCGGACGCTTCGGTGAGGCCTATCGCGCCGAACTCCAGGCGTGGATCGACTCCGTGCGTGGGCTCACAGGCCCAGCGGGTGCATCGACCTGGGACGGGTACGTAGCGGCGCTGTCGGCCCAGGCTGCGGTCAAGGCCCTGACGAGCGACGGGGCGGTGGGTATCGAACTACCCGACCGCCCCGCGCTTTACGCCTAGAGGGAGAACTCGACGCCCTACGCCGGAACGTTCACCGGGCCGAGGGTCTGCTCGCTCTCGGGAACCTGCAGTGCGCCGGTCATGATGGCCACCGCATCGTTCATCGAGTGGGTCTTCGGGGTGATCACCGCTGCCCGCTGTCCAAGGCGCTGGACGTGGATGCGGTCGGCCACCTCGAAAACCTGCGGCATGTTGTGCGAGATCAAGATGACCGAGATGCCGCGCTTGCGCAGGTCCTGGATCAGGTTCAGCACCTTCGCCGATTCGCGAACACCGAGTGCCGCAGTGGGCTCATCGAGGATGATCACCTGGCTACCGAAGGCCGCGGCACGCGCCACGGATACGGCCTGGCGCTGACCACCGGAAAGCGTTTCCACGGACTGGGTGATGTTCTGCACCGTCATGATGCCCAGATCCTGAAGGTGCTCGCCGGACTCCTTGCGCATCCGCTTCTTATCCAGGGTGCGAAAGACCTTGCCCAAGATGCCTGGCTTACGCAGTTCCCGGCCGAGGTACAAGTTCGCCGAGATGTCCAAGGCCGGCGCGACCGCGAGGGTCTGGAACACGGTTTCCACACCGTGCTCGCGAGCCTCGTGCGTGCTTTTGAAGGCGACCTCCTTGCCTTCCACCCACATCTGGCCTTCATCGGGCGTGTGCGCGCCAGCGAAGCACTTGATGAGGGTGGACTTACCGGCACCGTTATCGCCGATGACGGCTAGCACTTCACCTGGGTAGAGGTCGAAGTCCGCGTGGTTGAGGCCGGTGACGCTCCCGAACCGCTTGACGAGGTTGCGGCCCTTGACGATGGGCTCGGTCATTGCTTCACCTTCCTGATCCACTGGTCCACGCCGACGGCGAGGATGACAAGTAGGCCGATCGCGGTAGTTCGGTAGGCCTGGTCGACGCCAGCGAGGGATAGACCCATCTCGACCGCGTTGACGATCATGGCGCCGATCAGCGATCCGATGACGGCTCCGCGTCCACCGAACAGCGACGTACCACCGATCACCACCGCGGTGATGGTCTGCAAGTTGAGCATCGGGTCGACGTTCGGGCTAGCCGAGCCGACACGTCCGATGGTGATCCAGGCGGCGATACCCATCACCACACCGGCGACGAGGTAGACGCTGAACAGCACGCGCTTGGTGTTGATGCCGGTCAGCTGCGCAGCTACCGGGTCATCGCCGACTGCGTAGACGTGCGTTCCCCACGCGGTGTTCTTCAAGATCCACGCGAAGAGCAGATACAGCACGAACATCGTGACGACGCCGAAGCTGAAGTTGAACGGGCCGACCGGGAAGGAATCGCCCATGAACTTCATCGTTTCGGGCATCTCCGGCCCCTGGATGGTGCGCGCCTTGAACAGGATCAAGGTCAAACCCATGAACACACTCCAGGTGCCCAGGGTGACGATGAACGGAGGCAGGTTGAATCTGACGATCAAGAAGCCGTTAACGGCTCCGGCCGCCGTGGCGGCCATGATGCCCAAGATGATCGCGATGATCGGGTTTTGCCCCGCGATCGGAAGCACATTGGAAGCAGTCGTGTAGACGGCGAAGTTCGCCATCAACATCTGGCCGAAGATCATGATGGCACCGATCGAAAGATCGATGCCGGCTGTCAAGATGATGAGCGTCTGCGCAATGGCCAGCGTTCCGACGATCACCGTCTGCTGGATCATCAGCGAGATCGTGTTGGGAAGCAAGAAGCGCTCGTTGACGAGTCCGAAGACGATGATGACGGCTACGAGGACGATGAGGGAGCTCAGCCACGGATAGCGGTGCAGGGTCATCTGGATGCGCTGCACCGTGCTGCGCTTGGTGGTGAATTCCTCGTCGAGGTCGTAGTCCGGGGTGGCTGGTGCGCTCACCGAGGGGCCTCCATGGTTGCGGGGGTGTGTCGTTCAACTACGGGTAGTCCATCGACCGCGGGTGATGCGTTCGCGGGTTAAGCGGAGTGTAAGGAAGGTTCGTGCTGTGTGTTTGCGTTTTTGCGTATCCCCCGAGTGCAACCGAGGGGCAGCAGCAAACGCTGCTGCCCCTCGGCGCGATCTACACGCTGGGGTTTAGCCCCAGGCGTTGTCGATGCAGAACTGCGAGGACTCCTGCGGAGCAGCAGTCACGGTGTCCTGCGGATCATCCGTGCACAGCGCCACGCCGGTGTCGAAGAACTCGCCGTTAGCGGAGGTGTTCTCCGGGGCGGGTCCACCGTCGGCGATCGTCTTGATCGCCTCGACACCGAGGCTGGCCATCAGCAGCGGGTACTGCTGCGAGGTGGCCTGGATGGTGCCGTCCTGCACGGCCTGGACGCCGGCGAGACCACCGTCGACGGAGACGATGATGACGTCTTCGCCGATGGTCTTGCCTGCGGCCTCAAGAGCAACGGCTGCGCCGAAGGCGGCGGGCTCGTTGATCGTGTAGACCACGTTGATGTCCGGGTTAGCAGCAAGGCAGTTCTCCATGCTGGCGCGGCCACCCTCTTCGTTCGCACCCGAGGCTTCGAGGCAAGCGATCTCGTAGTTGCCGCCGGCGCCGGTGGTGTAGGTGCCCGAATCAGCAGCGCTGTTCATGTCCTCGAGGACGGGAACATCGATGCCCATGCCGGTCAGGAAGCCGTTGGCGCGGCAGTAGTCGACCGAGACGACGCGATCGTCGAAGATCACGAGCTGGGCGATGACTGCGTCCTCACCGTTCAGTGCGCCTGCGGCCCACTGTCCGATGGCCTCACCAGCGAGGCAGTTGTCGGTCGCGAAGGTGATGTCCACGACGTCCGGCGGATCGGTCGGGGTGTCCAGCGCGATGACGTACAGACCGGCCTCGCGGGCGCGGCTGATGGCGTCGTTCACGTTGACGGACATCGGGGTGATCAGGATGCCGGCCTGGCCCTGAGCGATGGCGTTCTCGATCAGGTCGATCTGGCCCTGGTCGTCGCCTTCTTCCTGGCTGGATCCAACGGTCAGGTCGACGCCGACCTCTTCGGCAGCCTGACGGGCGCCTTCCTGCATGGCCACGAAGAACGGGTTGGTGGAGTCCTTGGTGATCAAGGACACGGCCACCGTGCCGCCGCTGTCGCCACCGGCGTCTTCGGTGGTCTCTTCTTCGACTACCTCTTCGGTGGTCTCCTCGGTAGCAGCGTCGTCGCTGCCCGAGTCGCCGCTGCCGGAGTCATCGGACCCACCGCAGGCGGCCAAAGTCACGGACAGGGCACCGGCCGCCGCGATGACGGTAAATGCCTTGCCGCGCCGTGAGCGCTTGAACATGTGTTATCCCTTCGAGGGGTGGATGGTGCGTTTCCAGCTGGTTAGCTGGCGGTTACGTCCCCTTTTCTACGGTGCTCTACGCCACACCGCTAGGGGCGGCACACCACTCGTTACGCAACCGTTACGGCTTCGGTGCGTAATCGCCGTTATCGGACGCTTTACGTTCCATCTCGGCCATGACAACGTTGTCTACCAAGCGGCGTCCGTTCGTGTCGGACTGCTCGATCTGGGGCGACGCTGGGGTGAAGGGGAACCAAACGGGGATGACAACGTTGTCAGGTCAGGGCTCGGTCAGTGACCGGGCAATAGGGCGTCGGCGTTCCACGATGCGGGACGTGGCGGCCCTTGCGGGGGTCAGCGTGAAAACGGTTTCACGGGTGGTCAACGCCGAGGCCGGGGTCTCACCCGAACTGCTCGCGCGGGTTCGTCGGGCCGCGGAGCAACTCGACTACCGGCCCGATTTCAGCGCGAGCAACCTGCGCCGCTCGGATCGACGTACCGCCACCGTGGGCCTGATGGTCGAGGACGTTGCCAACGAGTTCTCCGCAGCGGTACACGCCGGGGTGGAGGAGGCTGCCCGCGCGCGGGGCGTGGCCGTTCTCACCGCGAGCATCGCCGACGACCCCACCCGCGAACGCGACGCCGTGCGCGCCCTGGCCCACCGCCGCGTGGACGGCCTGATCGTCGTGCCCTCGGGAGCGGCCGATAGTTCGCTGTGGAACGAGCGGGATATCGGCGTGCCGATCGTCTTCGTGGATCGCGCGCCCCGGGGCGTTGCCGCCGATTGCGTGCTGACGAACAACAACGAGGGCACCCGCAAGGGGGTCACCCACTTGATCGAACGTGGTCACCGGCACGTCGCCTTCCTCGGCGGGGTGGCGCATTTGGACACCGCGCAGGAGCGTTACGAGGGCTTCGCCGACGCGCTGGCGATGGCCGGGGTGCCTGTCCGGCCGAACTGGGTGTTTCGTGACCTGCGCAGTCCGGACGAGGCGACCGAGGCTGTCCGCGCGATGCTGGCAGCACCGGCGAACGATCGCCCGACCGCCATCTTCGCCGCCCAGAACCTGTTGTCGATGGGCGCCTTTCGGGCGCTGCGCGAAGCCGGCCTGAACCGAAGCGTCGCCCTGGTGGGCTTCGATGATTTCGCGCTGGCCGACATGCTCGATCCGGCCATCACGGTGATCGCCCAGGATCCGCGCGCTATCGGTCAGCGCGCCACCGAGTTGCTCTTCGAGCGGATGGAGGCCGACGACGACCCTTCGAGTAGCCGGGAGCCTTCGTCCTACGTGGTGCCCTCATGGTTAATCGTCCGCGAGTCCAGCCTGATCCCACCCACCACCCTGCCTTAACGCCGAAAGGGCAGTTTCAGAGCGCCGAAAGGGCAGTCCTGACGCGTCGAGTGGGCAGTACTGCCCACTCGACGCCAGGAAACTGCCCTTTCGGCGGAGAGAAACTGCCCTTTCGGCGCGGCGCTAGGCGGTGTTGAGCTGCCAGGCCCGCGCGCCACCGACGAGGGCAGCGGAATTGGGAACGATCACCACGTCGTCGCCGAGCTTGGCCAGCACGGTCGGCGTGATGTGCCGGGCGTTGCCGCCGCCGACATACAGGCGATCCCACAAGAACACCGGACGCAGGACGTCGACCACTCGCCCGATCCGACGGGACCACAGGGCATCGCCGAGCCGGCGGCGTTCGTGCTCGCCGATGTAGGTGTCGTAGCTCAGGCCCCAGCGCACCGGCGCCTGGGACATCTCCAAATGTGGTGCAAGGCGCCCGCCGTCGAAGACCGCGAAACCCAGCCCGGTACCGAACGTCATCACGACCTCCAGGCCCTGACCGGCAACCACCCCGGCCCCGTGGATCTCGGCGTCGTTCAGCACCCGCACCGGGATGCCCAGTGCGTCGGATAGCGCGGCCTGCGCATCGAAGCCCTCCCACTGCGGCACCAGATCCGGATCGATGCGTGAGCGCGGACCGGAGCGAGTGATGTAGTGCGGGGTGGTGACCACGACGCCGTGACGGATCATCCCCGGCATTCCAACGGTGGCTCGATCGGCCTTCGGCAGTTGCTCGGACAATTCGGTAAGGGTCTTGATGAACAACGCCGTCGGCAGCGGGTAGGGAGTGGGCACGCGTACCGGTTGGGCCCGCATGGTGCCCGATTCATCGAGCACGGAAGCCTTGATGCCCCCGCCCCCGCAGTCGATCGCCAACGTGGTTGTCACGGGTGTAAGTCTGCCCGATAGCCTTTCCGGGCTGTCGGCCGATCGGCGAACCTGGGTAAACCGGAGAACTGTGACGACGCCAGCACGGAGGTGTCGCCTAGTGGCCTATGGCGCCCGCCTGCTAAGCGGGTTGGGAGTTTAAAGCTCCCTCGAGGGTTCAAATCCCTCCACCTCCGCCACGGCCGGTCAGCGCTGTCGCGTGTCAGCGAAGACCCAACGCTCCTTGGGTCTTGGCGCGTTTGAAGTTGGCCGCTTTTGTTTGAGCGCCTCGTAGATCCGCTCCGCGCAGGTCCGCATCCCGGAAATCCACATTTGCCAGAGCGGCACCGCGGAAGTCGACGCCACGCAGGTCTGCTTTACGGAAGTCGACGCCAGTCAGATCCGCATCCCGGAAGTCCGCGTTGCTGGCTACTACCCGCATCATGTTCGAACGGGAGAACGTGCTCCTGCGGCCATCAAGTCCGGTGAGGTTTGCTTCGAAGAATCGGGTGTTGACTGCAGAGCTATCCCGAAAAGACGACTCGGACAAGTTCACCCGGTAAAGGTCTGCCCCGTCGAAGTTGCTGCGCCGCATCCGCGAGTCGGAGAGGTCTGCATTCTTGAGGTCGGCTCCGGGACATGTCATCTGGAACCGATACCGGCATCCGTCAATCACAGGCAGCTGATAGTCCGATCCGGACGTGCGTGCGAGCGCGATCAGTCTGGGATTGACCTACGTGTTAGCGGTGCTGGACCCGGGAGTCATTTGAACACCGAGAAGATCGTATGCAGACGCAGTGAATTGGTACCAAAAGGTGTTGCT
>CAZJYN010000033.1:12870-18884 GCA_964550285.1 uncultured Rubrivirga sp. | reverse complement strand
AGGAACTCCGCTCCATCACCGAGACCATCGAGGAATCGGGAATAGCGGCTCATGTTCGCCGCGTCTCTCTCACCCGTCGCCCTGCGCTCGAGGCCGAGGCTTCGCGACTGGACATCACACAAGGCTCCGACATCGTCATCGTGCACCGTGAGATCTTCGCCGGAGAGGAGACCGTGGCCATCTCGATCGACGCGATGCCGGCGCATCTCATCCCACCCGCGGAAGACGAGACACTCGGACACGCCTCGGTATTCGGCGTGCTCGATCGACTCGGTCTCGAGCCAGTGCGGGCTCTCGCCGAGATCCACGCTGTGCGGGGCAGCGATGTGGACATCGCCGAGGACGACATCACCGACGACGACATCGCCGAGCAACTACTCGTCCTACTCGATCAGGTTCATTTCGATCGAATCGGACGACCTATCGCCTACAGCAAGACCTACTTCGTGGAAGGTCGCTTTCAGTTCACGATCCTGCGCACCCGCTGAAACCCCCTGTCAGCGCGTCACCACTCGCGCCAGTGAGGGCACCTTCATTCGCGGCGAGCAACCACGCAGGATCCGCGACAGCGTCGACTTCTCCTGGGAATCCACCGCAAGACGCCACCGGAACTTGACCGCGATCCACGTCTTGGCGTACTTGCACTTACCGAACTCCGGCAACCAATCACTCGGGTCGCGATCGGACTTGCTGCGATTGGATGAAGCCGAGACCGCTATCAGCGAACCTCGGTATCCGAGATCGTTGGCGAAACGTTCGCGGGTTCGGGAATTCCACCGCCAAGCACCCGAATCCCATGCCTCCTTCAAGGGTACGTAGTGATCGACGTCGAAGGAACTGGAATTCCGGGTGACGTCGCGGTCGAATGCCGATCGCCAGCGACCACCGATCACATCGCAGTCGACAACCCGCCCGGCCTTCCGTTCCTGGATGAGGACTTCCTCGCGTGTGTTGCAGCCGTCGTCGTCGAGATCGGACCAGTGCTCGAAGAGATCACGGTCATAGCCGTTCGTCCGCTCGGGTGAGACGGGCAGCGAGTTCAGCACCCGCTGTGCGCTTTGCCTGGAATCCGCCTGCGCTGGGGCGATACCTACGCCCATCGTCACCAGCACCACCAGCGAGACCGCCGAGAACCGGTACGCGCGCTTCCCCCGTGGCCCCCCAACCATGCCTCCACTGTGACACACGATTGCCCACGTGTCGCTAGCCTTCGTCGAATGCGAACCCCGCGGTGGTCGGAGTTGAAGGATCTCCTCGCCTTCGAGCAACCGACCTGGAATCCGCGTGAACGCGCATTGAAGCGGGCCGCGAGCCTGGGAGACATCCGGGCCGCTGCCCGGAAATTCACCCCCAAGGCGGTCTTCGATTACACCGACGGCTCCGCCGGTGAGGAAATCACCCTCTATCGGCAGCGAGCTTGCTACCGCGATCTGCAGTTCATCCCGACGGCACTCACCGATGTCTCGCAGGTGGATCCGTCGACTGAATTCCTCGGGCGCCCGGTAGCCATGCCCATCGGATTCGGACCCACCGGCTTCACCCGGATGATGCATAACGCCGGTGAACTAGCCACCGCCGGCGTAGCCCAGCGCAACAACCTGGTGTTCGTCCTGTCCACACTCGGCACCACGAGTCCGGAGGAACTCAAGGCGGAGGTGCCCGCTGGGAACAACTGGTTCCAGCTCTACATCTCCAAGGACCGATCGATCACCCACGATCTCGTGGACCGGGTCGAAGCGGCGGGCTATCCGACGATCGAGTTGACGATCGATACTCCCGTGGGCGGTGTTCGCCGACGCGACATCCGTAACGGCCTGACCGTCCCCCCGCAACTCACCCCCGCGACGGCCCTGGACATGGCCCTGCATCCAAGCTGGTGGTGGCACAAGCTCACCGAAGCGCCGCTGGAGTTCGCGTCACTACGCCACTCCGAGGGCACAGTCGCCGAATTACTCAACCGGGTATTCGATGCCGCGCTCACCTTGGATGATGTGGAATGGCTGCGCGAGCGGTGGCAGGGACAACTCGTCGTCAAGGGTGTGCAGAGCGTGACGACTGCCCAGGATCTCAAGTCAACTGGGGTGGATGCGATCGTGCTGTCCAATCACGGTGGACGCCAACTCGATCGCGCCCCGGTGCCGCTCGAACTCCTTCCCGAGGTTAAGGATGCGCTGCCCGATACCGAGGTCTACATCGACGGCGGAGTAACCGATGGGGCCGATGCCCTCGCAGCCGTCGCCCTCGGCGCCCAGGGCGTTTTCGTCGGTCGAGCCCACTTGTACGGATTGATGGCAGGCGGGGCCGCCGGTGTGCAAAAGGTGGTCGACCTGTTCCAGCAGCAGATCTCTACGCAAATGGCGCTGCTCGGCGCGCGGAAGCTAAGCGAGCTCTCACCCACGAATGTGCGACTACGCAGGTAGCGACTACTCCGAGTCGATAGGCAAGGTGACGGTCTCCGTGCGACCCACCACGTGCGCGTCTTCGTCGTAGACCGTCACCGTCTCGTCTTCGACGATCAGGTTGCCATCCGCATCGCGGACGTCGATCGTCTCGTCCACGAGCGATCCTTCAGGGGCCGAGGCGACAATGACGTCGTCGGTTACCGTCCCAAGGACGTTGTCGTCCTCATCGACGATGACCTCCACCTCGATGTCCTCGCCGATCTCGATGTCGTCATCTGGCATTTGGCCTCCTTAGTTCCCTACATCCAACACCCTCACCGCATCGGGTGCCAACCCGTCTACTTCCGCAGGCACACCTGCCGTGGGCAGCCAGACCCTCAGCACGATTCCTTCGTCTGTGTCATCGAGTTGCCACGCCACCGAGACGTCATCGAGCATCTTGGATCCCAAACCACCTACCGATTCGTGGGATACCAGCGCACCGTTGTTCTCGACCTCGACCAACACGGTACGAGCATTCAGCAGGGTCATCGTGATCCGCACCCGCGAGGCGCTCCCGTGCACCGCGGCATTAGCCACCGCCTCGATCAGGACATCGGCCACCGTGCCTGCGCTGATCCAGTCGGCATCGATGGCATCGAGCACCTGCTGATCGGCATCCACCTCGATGTCGCAGACACCAGCCCAGGTGGAGCGAAGGAGTCCGATCTCATCGGCCAAGGAGCGCTGCTCGATCGGACCGAGTGCGAGACGATCGATCATCTCGGTGATCTTGTCTCGGGCCTTGGCCTCGCTGGCCCCTGACCCTGGCTCCAGTCCAGATTCCTGCAGCGCCAGGGAAACGGACGCGACGGTGCTTTGCAGCGGACCATGCACCTGCAGGGATAAGTGCCTGCGCTCTTGCACGAGGGTCTCGTTCGCCCGAGCCACCTGCCATTGCAATTGCTCGGTCAACTCGTGCTGGTTGACCTGGGCAACCGTGAACAGCCCACCCACTGCGCGGATGACCACGATCAATGCGGCAACGAGGAATATCGGGATGGTCAAGAGCAAGCGTGCGGTGAGGTCTCCGTCGAGATTGCCCGACAAGCCCGGCACCACATAGGCCACCTCGATCACGATCTGCACCACCACGGCGAGCAGGATGGGTGTCACCAAGACCCACACCGCGCGAGCACCCAGTGGGAGCCGGGGCAAGCGGGGTCGGGTCAATCGGACAGCGAGAACGCTGCAGACCAAGGTGACAAGGAAGACCACCAGCAAATAGGTCACGCTCACCGCGAAAGAGCCCAAGTCGACGCTGACCTGAAGGCCCTCGCCGTCAGTAGGTACCGAAGAAACGGAGTCAACATCAGTGGACACCGTCTGAGCAAAGAAGAAGACGGTGACCGTGATCGCCATGAGCAGTGGCTGGATGATCGGGCGGGAGAGCACCGATTGCGCCACGACGCGCCAGCCGGGTGTTGACAGCGATTCGGGCATTCGCGGTTGGTACGAGGGCGCGGCCCCCTGCAGTTCGTGACTCAACGTCCGAATTCGTTCACGCACCCGATCGAGGCTGCGCTGGTTGAAGGTCGCCGGCTCTTGGAGCGCTTCATCGAGCATCTCGCGGATCCGTTCGATCACATCGCGGCGCTGCTGCTCGACGGTCTGCACCGCCACGGCACGCGATTCGCGAAGTTGCTCCTGCAATTCCCCCTCACGCGCCAAACTGCGCCGATAGGAGTCCAGCGCGGTCCATCCAGCCGTTATCACCAACAAAGCGGCCGCACGCTGGAACCACATTCCGGCGGACTCCGCTCGAGCCAGCTCCTCTTCACCCACGCTTCGAACGAAGCCACGTGAACTCGCGCTACTGACCAAGACGATGAAGACCACGAGCGCCGAGCGTGTGAGCAGGTGTCGATTCCACCAGTCGCGCGCCAGGAAGGCGCGGAATGCTCCCCACAGCAGCACGACTTGGAGCAGCAAGGCAACGACGGTCGTGACGAGGGCGCCGAGCAACGACGACCCATTCGAAAGCGCTGACCACGCAGCGAGTACCAGGTAGGTCAGGGATGTCAGTGCCAGCGCCGGAGCGCTGAGCATCCAAGGATCAGTGGCGAGCGCCAGGAAGGTCCGCCAGCCACCCTTGTCAGCGGGGAGTGACGCTACTTTCGCTTGCATTACTGGTCGCTCCCATGGCCTCGAGGAACTTCTTCGCCGCAAGTACCCGGGCGTTGTGGGGTCCTTGTGTCTGCAGTCCAAGATTTTCGTAGATCAATTTCACGTGCTTTTCCACCGCCCGTTCACTGGTGTTGCGCAATTCCGCGATGGAGGCGTTCGTCAAGCCTTGAGCGAGCAGTTCCAGGACCAGCAACTGGGTACGCGAGAGTTGCCGTATCGCGGCATCGGTTCCTGCAGCCGACACGCCCGCTGCACGCGAACCCCGCAAGGCCATCTCCACCGCGGAGATCAATACCTCGGGATCATTCACGTCGTCTTTGGGCACCACTACCGATTCAGCGATGTGCTCGGCGAGTCCCGGCTCGGTCACCAGCGCCGTGGGATAGCGGGTCAGGTACATGACACCAACGCCCGGGTGCACCTGGCGAAGCACGTAACCCAACTGCACACCCGTGGGGCCCGCGCCGAGGTTCACGTCCAAGATGGCCAGGTCCGGATCGAACTCCTCCACCAACTGCCTGGCCTGCGTGACGTCCGAGCAACTCTGCACATCGAAGCCGCTGCGCTGCAGCAGATCTGCCACGAGCGATCGGACCAGGGCATCGTCATCGACCAGCAACACCCGCCTAGACCATGCCTTCATGGCTCGAACGCTAGTGCGGGAGTGGGGTTAACCGCCCCCGAAGTACGGATAACCCCCTAGAAGATGACGCCCTTATGCAGGATGAAACAGCCGTAGGGCTGGGTTTCGAGGGTGTGGACGACGGCGTAGGCCTGTTTGGCACGTTGGTAGAAATCCAGGCGCGGAATCACTCCGTAATCGAGGTCGCGATTCCCGCTCGTTCGTGCGAGCCCGAGCAGTTCGTCTTGCAGTGACGTCGTCTTGTTCGGATCATCTTCGACTTCCATGCGTTCGAGCGGAAAGTCGATGAACGAATCGAGCGGGTAGACGCTCAAGATCGCTTCCGCTGCTCGCAACACTCCCACTTCACCGAGTCGAATCACCGGCTTGCCGCTAGCTGCTGCTGGATAGTTGCGATCGACCAGCAGCAGTTGGTCGCCGTGACCCATGTCGTCGAGGATCTTCAACAAGTCACCACTGAGCAGCGGATCGATTCCCTTGAGCATGACCTGACGCTACTGCGCAGCGAGTGTCCCTGCGTCCATAACCCACACTTCATCGGCAACCGCGTGCGCCCACGGCCGATCGTGCGTGACGATCACGATCGATTTTCCGGTGGATGTCGAGTCGGTGATCAACTGGTGCAGACGCTCGCGACCGGCTGTATCCAAACTGGCATCGGGTTCGTCGAGCAACGTGACGGCGGCATCTTGTTCCCAAATGCGTGCGAGGTGAACCCGTTGGCGCTCACCACCGGAGAGGCTGCCTATTGGCTTGTCCATCAGGTGCGCGATACCAAGGCGCTCCACCAACTCGGTGGTATC
>CAZJYN010000033.1:0-12770 GCA_964550285.1 uncultured Rubrivirga sp. | reverse complement strand
CGTGCCCCGGCGGCAGATACGCCCCCAGGAGATCACGTCGCTGACCGAATATGCCCCGGCCCCAGCGGTGGTCTGCCCGAGCCAGGCGAGCTGGCGCGCCCGTTCGGTGGGTGTGATCTCGTGCACCGGGCGGCCCTCGAGGAGGGCCTGGCCAGAGGTAGGGGCAATCTGGCCGGCCATCACAGCCAGCAGCGAGGACTTACCCGAACCATTGGCACCCACCACCGCCACCACCTGACCGCTGTGGACGACAGCGTTGACCGATTCGACCCGCGTGTGTCCGGCCGAACGGAGGGTCAGTTCCTGCAACTCCAGAACGTTCATCGGACCAACTCCGATCTCGTGAGCACCATCCGACGCAGCAGGACCAAGAAGACCGGAGCTCCGATGAGGGCGGTCACCGCACCGACCGGGATCTCCGTGGGTGCCAAAACGGTCCGGGCCACAAGATCCGCGGCAGCGACCAACGCGCCACCGGCGAGTGCCGCGGCCGGGAGCAAGGTCACTGTTCGAGCGCCGATCACATAGCGCAACGCGTGCGGGACCACCAGGCCCACGAAGGACACCACCCCCACGACCGTCACGGCCGGGGCAACGAGTAGGACGACCGCGACCAGCGCGAGTGTGGAGACACGACGGACATTGACACCCAGGGCCTGGGCAGCCGCTGCATCCAGGGACAGCGGATCTAGATCCTGGATCAGCACGATCGCCAACACGACCCCAGCGATGACGAACGGCAGTACCGCTACTACCCCATCCCAGGTAGCAAGGGCGAAGGATCCATTCGCCCAGAACGAGAAGGATCGTCCGGTAGCCCGATCGATGAAAGGCGAGGCGATGAGCACTACGGCGAGCGCGAACAAACTCATGGCCACTCCACCGAGCAGCACGGCGGTGGAATCCACTCGGCCCTGACGGGCTGCTATCGCGCGCACGATCGCCAGCGCGGCACCGGCAACGAGTGCCCCGATCGCTGCGAGTAGGACGGAGTTGAAGGCGATACCCAGCGCTGCGCCGATGCTGGCACCGGCCGCTCCCGAGGCGGAGACGCCGATGATCGAGGGAGCAGCCAACGGATTACCGAAGACTCCTTGGAGCAGCACACCCGCTACCGCGAGGCCCGCTCCAACGATCAGCGTCAACGCCAACCGTGGCATGCGGATCGTCCAAACGATCTGGGAGTCGAAGGATGCATAGCCGATTGCTAGTGCAGCGGCCCCAACACCGAGAAGTACGACGACGAGTAGTCCGAAGACCGTCACCAACCGAGCAGGGCTCGGGTGAACGGTCACTGTCCAGCCTCGCCCAAGACCTCCGAGAGACGATCAACCAACGCCGGGGTCCTCGTTCCAAAGGACAGCAGCACCCGGTCATCCACTTCGACTATCCGCTCGCCTAGCCCGGCGCGCGTCTGCGCGACCCCGGGTAGTTCGAGCAGTCCTTCGATCCCTCCCACCGAGTCGAGTCCATCGGACATCACCAACAAGACATCCGGGTCCGCCTCGACCAATGCCTCCGCAGTTAGCGGAACGAATCCGTCGTACCCGAGTTCGGCACCGACATCCACGCCCCCGGCTGAAGTGATGAGTGCATCGGCACCGGTGTTGGCACCGCCGAGCAGGTAGATGGCACTGGGACCACGCAGGTAGAGGAAGGCAACCCGCGCGCCTTCACCGGGAGCAGACTGCTCACTAGGCACGAGCGCGTCACTTAGTTCCAGCGCACTATCCCGGTCAGCTCCGGTTGCACCGGCTATCGCTTCGACCCGCTGCGGGACATCTGCGAGAGTCCATACCGATGGAACGTTCACGATCTGAGCCCCTGCGTCCGCGAGGGCATCGAGGGCTTCCGGCGGACCTACCAATTCATCGACTAGCACCACAGTTGGTTCGAGTGCGAGCGCCTGCTCGACCTCGATCTGGTGTCCTTGCGTGACTATCGGGACGCCCTGGACATCGACACTCGTTTCATCCTTACCGACGAGTTGACCACCGGCACCGAGAAGGTCGACGATCTCCGCCGAACCGACTGCCAGCGCGAGGACCCGTTCGCTGCCGGCGGTAGACCCGGGATCGAAATCGACTGGCTGGAGATCCTCGGTATCGATAGTCACCGGCCATGCCGTATCCGCGCTCTGCGCCACCGGCGTTGTCGGTGCTGCCGCAGGCGTCTGTTCGGGTTGTTGCGACGTTTGAGAGGAGCATGCGCTCAGCACCACGGCTGCAACGGCACTAACCGCAAGCACGGCAACACGAAAACGGCGCACGAAGCGAGTATGGCTCAGTGGCGTGATCCGTTTTTCCGATACACCGTCGGGAACATGTCGACAGGGTGTTTCGCATCGTGCGCGCGGGGACTTCCTACGTTTTCCGCATTATGCGAATTGGTCTGCGCGCTCTGGCATTGTTCGGCGCACTCGTGCTCGCGCTTCCCCTGATGGCCCCTGCCGCGCAGGCAGACGGATCTCGCGAGAAGGTCACCGGGCAAGACGGGCAGCGAGTGATCGTGTCCAAGACGCAGGATCTGAATCCACGTACGCAACGAATCGTGATCCGAGGTCGCAAGTTCGACCCGCGAGTGGGGATCTATGTCGGCTTGTGCGTTGAGCCGGATAAGGGTGAAAAGCCAACCCCCTGCGGTGGCGGAGTGAACCTGCAGGGCAGCAGCGAGGCCTCTGCTTGGATTTCCTCCAACCCGCCGCCATACGCGCGCAGTCTTGTCACACCCTTCAAGAAGAAGGGTCGCTTCAAGGTCGCCATCACTATCTCCTCGCGGATCGGTGACATCGATTGCCGCCGAGTGCAGTGCGCGATAGCCGTTCGAGCAGACCACACCCGTTCTCGGGATCGATCCCACGACGTGATCGTCCCCGTCGATTTTCGTTAGACCGCCGCCCGGCGGATCCGGGCACACCTAACTGGAGGTAAGAGTGCGTTCACTTCGTACCGGAGCAGCGCTGGTAGCCGCCGGAGCGTTGATGGCTTCGACCGTTGCCGCTGCGCAGGCGAATCCGGGTGGCTTCGATGTAACCATCGCCGATCAGCCCGCTAACTCGGTCCTGGCGGCACTGCCATCGAGCGTTAATCTTGACGTGTCGGTATCCGGACTCCCGGAGTCGGTCGGCATGTACGCGCTGCACTGCGCGGTCCCCGATAACCCACGTTCGGCACCCACCCAATGCGATTCGGCCGAGCGGACCTTGGCCTACTTGCCCGCCGGAACAGTTCCCGGTGGCGCTCGTGCGTTCCCGATGAAGATCAACGCCGAGTTCTACGGTGTCAACCCGAATCCGCAAGACGGCGCTGAGACACCCGAACTGATCGACTGCCGCGCGGATACTGGGAACCCTCGGACTACTGAGTGCGCCGTCTACATCCTCGGTGCCGGCCGCGAAGCGAGTAACCCCGCCTACCTGCGGGTCTTCCCGACTCAATTCACTGCGCTGACGAAGGACCGTCGTGACGACACCCTTCGCGTTCGAGTCGACGGCCAACGTGTCACCCCGAACAGCACACCCGACCTCATGGAGGGCGAAGCGGTGCCGTTCTCCGCAACCCTCGGGTCAGGTCTGACCCCAACGGTCAGCAGCGACAACTGCTCGATCCAGGACACCTCGATCACCGCACTGGCCGATGAGGGAACCTGCACCGTCACGGTGTCATCGAGTGGCGGTAAGAACGTCAAGCCGCTCATCCGTACATTCACCTTCGATTTGACGTCCTAAGTGACCGATGAACGCGGGCCCCGTGACATCACGGGGCCCGCGTTCTATTGTGCAAACAGCGGGGGCCAGCCATTAGGAGGTCCCGATGAGTATCCGCGCCGCAGTCTTGACCGCGCCAGGCCACTACGAAGTCCAGGAGTTCCCCCAGCCCCAGTTGGAGGAGGGGGCGCTGTTGATGGAAATCGAGATGTCCGGAATCTGTGGAACCGACAAGCACACCTACCTCGGTGAGACCAAGCAATACGCCGGCACCCCAGCCGAGACGGACACGCCGTTTCCGATCATTCAGGGCCACGAGAACGTCGGAGTCGTCTCTGAGATCACACCCAAGGCTGCTGCATCGCTGGAGTTCTACGGTCGTCCGCTCAAGGTCGGCGATCGGATCACGATGTGCCCAGATGTGGTGTGCGGAGAGTGCTACGAGTGCAAGCACGTCATGGGATACGTGTGGTGTCAGCACAGCGAGTGCTACGGAAACTCCTACACCTCGGCGGTAGCCCCCCATCTGATGGGCGGATGGGCGGAGCAGATGTACATCCGCCCCGACACTTTCGTCTACAAGGTTCCTACCGGATTGAGCCCTCGGGTTGCCGTCCTAGCCGAATTGATGGCCTGCACGGCATCGCTGGACAAGCTCAAAGAGTTCTCGTCCTACGCCATCGAAGGCTTCAACTCCGGAGACACCGTCGTTGTCATCGGATCGGGCCCATTAGGTCTGCTGCACGTCGCCAAAACGGACATGATGGGTGCTGGTCAGATCATCGCAACGGATCTGAGCGAGCACCGACTAGCTTTCGCTAAGCGCTGCGGAGCCGACCAGACACTCAACGTTTCGCAAACCTCTAGCGAGGAGCGCGTCGAAGCGGTCATGCAGGCCACGAACGGCCGCGGTGCAGATGTTGTCTTGCACATGGCCAACACGCCCATGTCATTCGTCGAAGGTATCGAAATGCTCAAGCGTGGCGGAATGATGCTGGAGATGGGGAACTTCGCAGACACCGGCGATGTCAGCATGAATGTGCACCGACACATCTGCAGCAAGAACATCAGATTGATCGGGTTGACTAACCATCCGTCTACTGGATACGGGCCGGCAATGGACCTCCTTCAGCGGTATGCCGATCGATACCCCTTCGAGGAGTTCGTGAGTCACGAATACGCCCTCACCGACGTCGATACCGCCATGCAGATGTCGATGAATACGCAAAGCCTGAAAGTGGTCATGAATCCGTCCTTGACCTGACCTTCACCCACTACCGAGGGAACCAGGCTGGAAGGACCCTCGCAGTCGTGGTGTAGTTGCACCATGTATTCGCCATCGGCCGAGGCGCGTTATGACCGTTGCACTTGATTCGACCGATTTCCATACGATCGATACCTCGGAACTTGTCGAGTACTTCACAACCGATGCACAGTCCGGACTCACGGATGAAGAAGCAGCTGAACGGCTGGCCGAGTACGGGCCGAACAGCCTCGATGACACCGGTGGGGTGCGGATATGGCGGATCCTGCTTTCGCAATTCCGCAACCCACTGATCTACGTCCTACTCGCTGCGGCGGCCACCACGTTGGTGATCGGTCACATCGTAGATGCCGCCGTGATCCTCGGCGTCGTCGTCGTGAACGCAATCGTCGGTTTCATCCAGGAATGGCGCGCCGGGGTGGCGCTAGCCGCATTGGCCGAACTCACGACTACTTCGGCCACCACCGTTAGATCTGGGCACGTTCAACGGATTCCTTCCGCTGACGTGGTTCCCGGCGATCTGATCGTTCTCGATGCCGGCGACCGGGTACCGGCGGATATCCGGCTCCTGCATGCCCAGGAACTGCAGATCGATGAGGCGAACCTGACCGGGGAATCGGTGCCGGTGCACAAGCACACCGAGCGCCTGGCAGGAGACACGACTCTCGCCGATCGGGTCAACATGGGGTACTCCGGCACGTTGGTCACGGCTGGACGCGCCCGGGGCGTAGCAGTAGCGACCGGCTCGAAGACCGAGATGGGTCGCATCCACGAACTCATGGAATCGGCCGAAGGCGTCGATACACCGCTGACCCGCAAGCTCACGGGCTTTAGCCGATGGTTGACCGTGCTGATCCTCGGGTTGGCGGGGGTGACCTTCATCCTCGGGCTAGTGCGCGGTGAATCCGCGGCCGACATGGTGACTGCAGCCGTCGCCCTGGCGGTCGGGGCTATTCCCGAGGGGCTACCCGCAGCGGTGACCATCACGCTGGCCATCGGAGTTTCCCGAATGGCCCGGCGCAATGCGATCGTGCGGCAACTACCAGCCGTCGAGACCCTCGGAAGCACCACCGTCATCTGCACCGACAAGACCGGAACCCTCACTGAAAACCGCATGACTGTGCAGGAGATCTACTGCGAAGGCACTTCCTACGAGGTTGCTGAGATAGGTGATCAGGTCTCACCCGCAATCCGCGACTGCTTGCTGGCGGGAGTCCTCTGCAACGACGCCAGCGTCGGCACTGGGATCACCAACCGGCAGGACAACGTGGGTGATCCGACCGAGTTGGCCCTCATCGCAGCCGCTGAGACAACCGATTCGCAGATCATCGAGCAGGCGCAACGCTGGCCGCGTATCCAGGAGATCCCGTTCTCCTCGGAGTTGCGATTCATGGCCACCTTGCACACGAGTCCGGACGACAACACCAGCCGCCTGATCGTCAAGGGAGCTGTGGAAGACGTGCTCGCACTTTGCGACGACCCTGCCGAATCGACACTGCTGGAGAAGACCGATCAATTCGGTTCCCGGGCACTGCGCGTTATGGGATTCGCCTGGGTGGATGTCCCCTCCTCCTTCAGCCTGTCCCTAGATTCCCTACGCGCGGAGCGTTTGTCCTTCCTCGGGCTGCAGGCGATGCTCGATCCACCCCGAGAGGAGGCAATCGATGCAGTTCGCGCCTGCCACAGTGCAGGCATCGGCGTCACGATGATTACCGGTGACCACCGCACTACAGCCGAAGCAATAGCGACACTCATCGGCCTACGCGGAACCGACGACGACGGCTTGAGGGTCTTAACCGGAGCGGAGTTGGCTGCACTCTCACCCGAGGCGGTCAATGACGCCATATTGCGAACCGAAGTCTTCGCCCGAGTGACCGCGGAACAAAAACTCGACATCGTCCGAGCACTCCAGGGCGCTCGCTACGTGGTTGCGATGACTGGTGACGGAGTAAACGATGCACCGGCGCTGAAGCAAGCCGATATCGGTGTCGCTATGGGATTCGGCGGAACGGAAGTCGCCAAGGAAACGGCCGACATCGTGCTCACCGATGACAACTTCGCAACCATCGAGGCAGCGGTGGAGGAAGGCCGCGGGGTTTTCGACAATCTGACGAAGTTCATCACCTGGACGCTGCCCACGAATTTGGGAGAGGGCTTGGTGATCTTGACCGCCATCCTTCTGGGCAGCACGCTTCCGATTCTCCCGGTCCAGATCCTGTGGATCAACATGACGACAGCAGTGGCTCTCGGCCTGATGTTGGCTTTCGAACCGAAGGAAGACGACATCATGACTCGACCGCCTCGTCCACCGGATCAAGCGATCGTGACGGGCAATCTAGTCCTGCGCATCGCCGTGGTGGGGGCGATGATGCTGCTCGGTTCGTTCGGTCTGTTCACCGCTGCGGTCGATGCCGGCGCTTCCTTGGCCGAGGCCCGCACGCTAGCGGTTAATGCATTCGTTGCCATGGAGATCGGCTACCTGTTCAACTGCCGATCGCTACACCGATCCGTGCTAAGCGTCGGACTCTTCAGCAACAAGTGGGTGTGGTGGGGTGTCTTGACCACTATCGCGCTTCAGGGGCTCTTCACCTACGCACCATTCATGAACCAAATCTTCGACACGGCGCCGTTGGCTCCTTCCGACTGGTGGCCGGTGATCGCGCTAGGAATCGCGATCTACGGCCTCATCGGTTCACTCAAGTGGGTCGATAACCGTCGGCCCACGAAACAGGCGACGTCAGCCGCTGATCACCAAGCGCTGAGCGCGTAGCGCCATCACAAGAGCGACGATCCAGCCGATGATGGTCCAGCCGAGTAGCAGGTTCACCCAGAAGACCGTCCAGTGCGGGACGTCACGAACCGCCGCGATCGCCCACGGCAGCATGTAGCCGGCAGTAACGATGGCCACGATCACCGCCACCACCTTGGTGGTCGTCCACGAACGGTCGGCCGGTTCCACGCGCATTTCACTCATAGGGGCACGTTACCCAATCAGGCGATCATCGCGCTGCGGATGGCTGCTGTGTGCTCGGGAGTCGAGCCGCAGCACGAACCGACGATGTCGACCCCAAGCTCCTTGAGCGTGACCGCTAGTTCGCCCATGCCATCGGGTGTGCCGGTGTAGACGAAGTCAGCCCCCACGAGTTCAGGAAGCCCCGCATTGGATTGCATGAACAGTAGGGAGCCCTCGGGGCGGGCCTGGACCATCTGCTCGGCGATCGTCTGCATCTCCTCGAAGCCTCTGCCACAGTTCGCACCGACCACATCTGCCCCCATCTCGGTCAGTTCGACGACCGCTTGCGCGGGAGACACACCCATCATGGTGTGCAGATTCGTATCGAAGCTCAGCGTGGCGAAGACAGGAAGGTCGGGAGCTACCTGCTTGGCAGCAGCCACCGCGGCGCGCACCTCGGCGAGATCACTCATCGTCTCGATCAAGATTCCATCGACGCCACCTTCGACCAAACCTGTGATCTGCTCGGCAAATAACTCTTGCGCGGACTCAGGGGTCAAGGTCCCCATCGGTTCCAGCAGATCACCGGAAGGACCGATATCACCGAGGACGAAGACTCCCTCGTGGGTGTCCGCGACCTGGCGCGCAATCTCGGCCGCAGCCCTATTCAGCTCGACCGCTCGATCCTCCAGACCGTGCATCTGCAAGCGAGGCCTGCTGCCACCGAAGGTGTTCGTCGTCAAAAGCTGCGCACCAGCATCGGCGTAGCCGCTGAGGATGCGGGCGATCTCTTCCGGCTTATCGACGTTCCACAACTCCGGTGCTCCGCCGTCATCCAGACCCGCGCCTTGCAGCATCGTTCCCATGGCACCGTCGCCGACACGCAGTTTCCCAGAGCGGACGGATTCGAGCAGTCCAGCCATTTGCTTCCTATCGTTTTCGCGGTGAGCGCTCATACTTGCACATTCAGAGCCTGGAAACGGTGCCGCGCTGCTAACGATGCGTGTGATCTATCACCTCGGTCGCATCATTCGGATCATGCGGATCATCGAGTCTGGCAAGCCGCAGTCTGCCGCGCATGAACAGCAACGAGACTGCGATCGCGAACATCACCGCCCCTGCGAACATGACAGTGATCCGGGGACCGATGAGGTCGGCCAACCATCCCTGCACGAGTCCACCTGTTGGTGCAGCCACGGTGAAGACCATCATCCTCAGCGCTAGCACCCGCCCTCGGTAGGAATCGGCGACGATCATCTGTCCCGCGGTGTTGATGGATGCCACTACCGCGAGGAAACATGCACCGATGACCACAAGGGAGAGCAATCCGATCGTGTAACCGGGAGCGAGCGCGAAGACCATGAGCATCAGGCCGTAGGCGACCAGACCAGTTCCGGCAACCACGCTCAGTCGAGGTGCGAAACGACTGCCGCCAACCAGCGGTGCGGCTGCGAAGGCGCCCACGCCCAGCGCAGCGTTCATCAGACCGAGTTGCACCGGGCCGACCTCGAACACCGCTCCAGCGAAGACAACTGTCAAGGAGAACACCGGGTTGCCGAAGAAGCCGACCACGAAGGCGATCACCAGGGCCATCATGATTCCCGGCTGGGTGCCGATGTACCGCACAGCAGAGGAGATCTGCTGCACGAAGCCAAGGGAACTGCGCTGGACTACTAGGCCGCGGCCCGCCCGAATGGCGAGCAAGGCGAACACGATGCACAAATACGACACGGCGTTGAGCCCGAAGGCCCAAGCGGGCCCGAGGGTAGCCAGCAGGAGACCACCCAAAGCGGGGCCGATCGCCCGCGCAGCATTGAACTGCAGCGAGTTCATCGTGACCGCAGACAGCAGATAGTCACGTGGCACCAGGTCGTGCACGAATCCCTGCCAACTGGGCATGCTCACCCCGTTGATCGCGCCGACGACGGCGACGAGCGCCAACAGCAGCCCCGGCTCGCGGAAGTCGAGGCTCCAGGCGAGCCAGATGAGCCCTGCACCGACGCCCATGGCCGTTTGCATAACGAGCAGCACGCTCCGGCGCGAATACTGGTCAGCTACCGACCCACCGAGCGGGCTGAAGGCGAACATCGGCAGGAACTGGGCGGCCACGGCGGCACCCACCCATAGGGCGCTGCCGGTGAGTTCGAACAACACATAGGGCAACGTGAGGTTCAAGACCCACGTGCCGGTATTCGAGATCAGCGCACCGATCCAGAAGATGCGGAAATCCCGGAAGCGAAAGGCCTTCATCGTGCCGGTTCGCCACCTGCTCGTCGCTCGCCTACAAGACTCGGCGCAGCATCAGCGCCATGCACCCAGCGCCGGAACTTCGGTGTCAACGAACCCATCGCTACCGGCATCAGTATCAAAAGGGCCACGGTGCCCGCTCCCCAAGCTCCACCCAGTACGAAGGCGGCGATGAGGATCACCGCATCGAACAGCAATCGGGACAACCACAAGGAGATACCGAATCGCTCATGCACCGCCCGCACGATCTGGTCATATGGATTGGCCCCGAGATCCGACGCCAATGTCGCGACTACCCCACCGGCGAACAAGATGAATCCAAGGATCCAAACCGCGATGCGCAGGCCCACCGACCACCCGGCAGGTGCCCAGCCGATGAGATCGAAGACCAGCAGGTTCCACATGTCCACCACGGCGCCCACCCCGATGAATGCCACGGGAGTCCCCAGGCCGGGAGGAGAGCCGAGTAACCAAGAACCGATCAAGAACAGGACGGACATGACGATGATCAAGGTGCCCACGGTTAGCCCGGTGATCTCCGATGAACCAGCGATGAAGGCATCTAGGGGCGCCACTCCCCAACCCGCGGCCAACATCCAGGCAAGCCCCGTACCCAGGGCGAACGCACCGAGAAGTAAAGCGGTCCACGAGCGCGGGTTGCGGTGCGGCGAACCGCGCATCGGCAACCCCATTCCCGGGCCCCGCACGGTGCGTAGCCCGGGCCATCATCCCAGGCCCGGGCTCCACGCTTCGAAGCGATAAGCGACCGGCTATCGGTTGATCGGGACGCGTTGCACCTTCAGCGCCAAAGTCCCCTCCGCTGCTGAACCCCAGGCATACACGATCGTGTTGAACGGCCTGCTGATCCGCAGATCAGCCGGTCCCAGGACACGCTCCTCGGAGTCCGCCAGGTTGACCGTCAACGCGTAGGTCGCCGCGGGCACCCGTTTCGTCGCCGCAGCTCCATTCGTCAGGTTTCCGAATGCCACGTTCCCTCCTACGAGCACGTCGACCGCCGGAGCGGCCGCGATATGCCGGACCGTGATGCGTCCTTCACCGACAGGGTTGCGAGCCACGCAATTGGCAAACGTGTCGGTGGTCGGCACGCCAGTCTCGTCGAGGTTGGCTGTCACCGTCGAGCAAGTGCCGGATAGGAAGGTGACGCTGTCTATCTCCAGCACCGGCTCGTCGACCTTCGGTCTTTCGCCGTTGATGTAGATGTCGATGTCGTAGGTGCCGGGACGCACGCGCATGCTTCGCAACTCGCCGGACTTCAGATTGTTCATGATGCGTCCACCATCGGCGTAGACATCGACCACATCCACGCCGAATCCTTCCGGGATCGCGTGGAACACCGATATCGACGCCTTCTTTTGCGCTGCCTGTGATTCAGGAGCCTGCAACGTGACGGTGGCTAAGGCCGATAGCGCGACGGCAGCAGCCAGCACTGCCCGGGTCAGTCGCGATGGAAGCCGCCAGGATTCGTTCAAGGAAAATGTCATCTCCCCATGCTCGACTCCCCAAGCGATCTCCCGGGAGTTCGATGCCGCCAATGATCAGGCAAACCCGCAGATGGGTTACGGCCCGCTTCTCGTTCAACGGGAGCCGCAGACAAATGTCGGAACGCTGGCAACTTCTAGATCATGCGCCTAGGCTTTCAACGACCCTGCGGAGATTGGACTGGGCATGTGCACGAACTTCAAGGTCAAGCCGGCCAAGGACGGCAGCATCGTCGTCGGACGATCGATGGAATTCCCCGTCGGGATCCCAACCGCCCTGGCGATACTTCCCAACGATCACGAGGGATCCTCGGCTGCTCCTGCCGGGAAGACAGGTAAAACCTGGAAGGCCTCCCACGGGGTCGTCGGAATGTCGGCTTTCGGCAACCCCCAGCAACTATCCGACGGCATGAACGATGCCGGCCTCTCTGCTCACTTCCTGTACATGCCGGGTGGCTTTTGCACCTACGCGGACTTCGTAGGCGATGGCAACGACATCGCCGAGCTCGACGTCATCGCCTACTTGTTGGGCACCTGCGCCTCTCTCGACGAGGTCAAGCAGGCCATGCAGGGCCTGCGCATCTGGGGTTACGACCCCGGCATGGGCTTCGCACCACCGTGCCATGTCCTCGTCCACGACACGAAGGCTTCCCTCGCTATCGAGCTCCACTCGGACGGTGTCCATCTCGTCGATAACCCGACGAGCATCGGTACGAACGCGCCCTACCTCGACTGGCATTTGACCAACCTCGCCAACTACGTGGGACTGTCCGCCCAGATGCCCGATCCGCAACAGGTCGGGGACCTGATGGTGAAATCCCTAGGTCAGGGGCAGGGCCTCATGGGTTTGCCGGGTGATTACACGCCGCCAGCCAGATTCATCAGGGCGGCCACTCAGGTCACGCTCAGCGACGAACCGACAGACGGGCACGAGGCCGAGTTGATCGCGCTGCACATTCTCAACACGTTGGACATCACTCCCGGAATCATCCGCGAGCCATCACCCAAGGGTGGAACGAACGACGAAGTCACCGTCTGGGATTCCATCTCCAACCTCACCGGCAAGCGCTACGCCTACCGGACGGTCACCGACCCCACTGT
>CAZJYN010000032.1:8725-18953 GCA_964550285.1 uncultured Rubrivirga sp. | reverse complement strand
CTGTGCAACGAGATCATCGAAGAGGAACTCAACGAGGCTGTTGAGTCACCCGTCGGCGGTGAACTCCCCAAGCCCAAGGAGATCTACGATTTCCTCGACCAGTACGTGATCGGTCAGGATCCTGCGAAGAAGTCCCTTTCCGTGGCCGTCTACAACCACTACAAGCGTGTGCAGGCCGAGGCCCGCGAGAAGTCCCGCGATGACCAAGTAGAGGTTGCCAAGTCCAACATCATGCTGCTCGGCCCTACAGGTTCCGGCAAGACCCTGCTTGCCCAAACCCTCGCCCGGATCCTGAACGTCCCCTTCGCGATCGCCGACGCCACTGCACTCACCGAAGCCGGCTATGTGGGTGAGGATGTCGAGAACATCTTGCTCAAGCTCATCCAGGCGGCCGACTACGACGTCAACCGAGCGCAAACCGGCATCATCTACATCGACGAGATCGACAAGGTGGCCCGTAAGAGCGAGAACCCCTCGATCACCCGCGATGTCTCCGGTGAAGGTGTGCAGCAGGCACTGCTGAAGATCCTCGAGGGGACTACGGCGTCGGTTCCTCCGCAAGGTGGCCGCAAGCATCCGCACCAGGAGTTCATCCAGATCGACACCACGAACGTGTTGTTCATCGTCGGTGGCGCGTTCGCCGGCCTGGACTCGATCGTCGAGCAGCGGCTCGGCAAGAAGAATCTCGGCTTCACCTATGACCTCGTAGATGGCGAGCGTGAGGACAAAGGCGATATCGACGACGTCTTCGGGCACGTGATGCCCGAGGATCTGCTGAAGTTCGGGATGATCCCGGAATTCATCGGTCGCCTGCCTGTGTTCACCTCCGTCACGCAACTCGACCGCGAAGCTTTGGTGCAGGTGTTGACGGAGCCGAAGAACGCACTGGTCAAGCAGTACCAGCGGCTGTTCGAGATCGATGGCGTGGAACTGGAGTTCGCTCCCGAGGCGCTCGATGAGATCGCCGACCTCGCCCTGCTGCGTGGCACGGGTGCTCGCGGGCTGCGGGCGATCTTGGAGGAAGTCCTTTTGCACGTGATGTACGACGTCCCCGGCCGCGAGGATGTCGCGAAGGTGGTCATCACCGGCGAGGTAGTCCGCGACAACGTGAATCCAACGATCGTGCCGCGCGATGTCGATGCGCCGGCGCGCGCCGAGAAGACCGCCTAACCAGCCCCAAATCCAACCGAAAGGGCAGTCTGCTCACGCCGAAAGGGCAGTCCTGCTCGCTCGAGTGGGCACAAGTGCCCACTCGATGCGCGAGAACTGCCCTTTCGCGTCTTGCAGACTGCCCTTTCGGCGTTAGGCGAGGGTGGCGCTGACGCTCATCGGGGCATCGCTTGCGCCCGGCACCAAGATCAACTCGGCGATCGAGCCGGCCGCCGCTAGATCCAAACGCGCCTGCGAGATGAGTTCGATGGCACCCGGCGAGCCTTCGATGCTCGCTTCGGTGAGCGCCGCCTTCATCGATGCCTTGGCGTCGGACTTGACCCGACGGATTCCACTCAGTGCCTCCCCGGTGCGCTCGAGCACCTTCGGGTCTGCGTCAGCAGCTAGCGCGAGTTCGTCGATCGACGGCCAGGACGCGCGGTGAATCGAGTGCTCGTGCACCCACGACCACACTTCCTCGGTGGTGAACGGTAGGAAGGGGGCGAACAGGCGCAATTGCACGAACAGCGCGAGCGAGAGCGCGGCCTTGGCGCTTTGCGCTGCTTCGTCACCCTGGCCGCCGTAGGCGCGTTCCTTCACGAGTTCGACGTAGTCGTCGGTGAAGTTCCAAAAGAACGTCTCGGCCAATTCGAGTGCTCGGGCGTAGTTGTAGTCCTCGAACGCAGCGCTCGCCTGCTGCACCACCGAACGCAGGCTGGAGAGCATGGATAGATCCAGCGGCGCGGTGACCAGATTCGGATCGTCGGACAAGCCCATCGACATCACGAACTTGCTGGCGTTGAGGATCTTGATCGCCAGCCGGCGACCGATCTTCATCTGCCCCACATCGAATGCGGTGTCGGTTCCCGGGCGACCGGAAGCCGCCCAGTAGCGCACGGCATCGGAGGAGTACTCGTCGAGCAGGCCCATCGGTGTGACCACATTGCCCTTGGACTTACTCATCTTCTTGCGATCGGGGTCCAGGATCCATCCGGAGATAGCGGCATTGGCCCACGGAAGGCAATCGTCCTCCAAGTGTGCGCGCACCACCGAGGAGAACAACCAGGTGCGGATGATCTCGTGGGCCTGCGGGCGGACGTCCATCGGATACACGCGGGCCCACAGATCCGGGTCGCGCTCCCAGCCGCCCGCGATCTGCGGGCTGAGCGAACTCGTCGCCCAGGTGTCCATGACGTCCGGGTCGCCCATGAAGCCGCCGGGCGCGCCCCGCTGGTCCTCGGTGAAGCCGTCCGGTGCATCGCTGGAGGGATCGATCGGCAAGCGGTCCTCGTCGGGGAGGAGGACTTCGTCGTAGTCCGGGTTGCCGTCGGCATCCAGCCGGTACCAAAGCGGAATCGGAACCCCGAAGAAGCGTTGGCGGGAGATGAGCCAGTCCCCGTTCAAGCCCTCGACCCAGTTCTCGTAGCGCACCCGCATGTGCTCGGGATGCCAGGTCAATTGACGACCGCGCTCGAGCAGGGCCTCGCGCAATTCCGGCTCACGTCCGCCGTTGGTGATGTACCACTGCCGGGTGGTCACGATCTCCAGTGGCTTGTCGCCCTTCTCGAAGAACTTCACCGGGTGCGTGATCGGTTTGGGGTCGCCTTCGAGGTGGCCGGTCTCGGTCAGGATCTCGACCATGCGCTCCTTGGCCGTGAAGGCAGTGGCGCCGGCGATTCGCTGGTAGTACTCCGCCGGCTGCGGATCGGCGAGCCACTCGGGAGTCTCGCGGATCACCCGGCCGTCCCAACCGATGATCGGCCGGGTGGGCAATTGCAGTTCACGCCACCAGGTGACGTCGGTCAGATCGCCGAACGTACAGATCATCGCGATGCCCGAGCCCTTCTCGGGATCGGCGAGATGGTGCGCCACGACGGGAACTTCCACATCGAAGGCCGGGGTGCGCACCGTTGAACCGAACAGCGGCTGGTAGCGCTCATCGTCCGGGTGCGCGACCAGTGCCACGCACGCGGCGAGGAGTTCGGGGCGCGTTGTCTCGATGAAGACACGGTTCGCGTCGTCCTGGCCGGCAACCGGGAAACCGATGCGGTGATAAGCACCCTCACGCTCGCGATCTTCGAGTTCGGCCTGCGCTACCGCGGTACGGAAGGTGACGTCCCACAAAGTAGGCGCCTTCGTCTGATAGGCCTCACCGCGGGCGAGATTGCGCAAGAAGGCGAGTTGGCTGGTGCGTTGGGCATTAGCGTCGATGGTCTGATAACTCTGCGACCAATCGATCGACAGGCCCATTCGCCGCCACAGTTCCTCGAAGGCCTTCTCGTCCTCGACGGTCAATCGTTCGCACAGTTCCACGAAGTTACGTCGGCTGATGGGAAGTTGGTTCTTCGCATCCGGCTTGTCCGGGGGCTCGAAGGAGGGCTCGTACGGCAGGGATGGATCGCAGCGCACGCCGTAGTAGTTCTGCACGCGGCGCTCGGTCGGCAGGCCGTTGTCGTCCCAGCCCATGGGGTAGAAGACCTCGAAGCCGCGCATGCGCTTGTAGCGGGCCATGCAGTCCGTATGCGTGTAGGAGAAGACGTGACCGACGTGCAACGATCCGCTCACTGTGGGCGGGGGAGTATCGATCGAGTAGACCTGATCGCGAGTCTTGGTGCGATCGAATCGGTAGGTGGCCCCCGCTTCCCAGGCCGAGGACCATTTGTCTTCGATGCCATCCAACGACGGCTTATCCGGGACCTGGGGCGCTGATCGCATGGTGGCTCATCCTAGGAGGACGAGCGCCTGCCTACACTCGCACGGTGGACCTCTCGCGCGTGTGGGCGGAGCTGGATTCCCGATGGCCCGAATCGATCATCGAACCCTCCTTGACGCGCATCGCCTCGGTCATGGAGTTGCTCGGTGACCCTCAACGCGCCTACCCGGTGATCCAGGTCGCAGGGACGAACGGCAAGACATCGACCGCGCGGATGATCGAGGCGCTGCTTCGCTCGCACGGCCTGCGCACCGGACTGTTCACCTCCCCCCACCTAGTCGATGCCAGGGAGCGCATCCGACTCGACGGGGAGCCGATCAGCGAGGAGCGCCTACTCGACACCTGGACCGACATCGAGCCCTACATCCATCTCGTCGACAAGAACTCGGTCGAGGCCGGCGGGGTGCGACTTTCGTACTTCGAGGTGCTGACGGCCTTGGCCTACGCCGCGTTCGCCGATGCGCCCATAGACGTGGCCGTGGTGGAAGTGGGCATGGGCGGTACCTGGGACGCGACATCCGTAGCTGCTGCGCAGGTCGCCGTGATCACTCCCATCGGAATGGACCATTCGGAATATCTCGGTGACACGATCACGCAGATCGCCGGGGAGAAGGCCGGCATCATCGCGCCCGGCTGCACCGCGATCAGCGAACGGCAAAGCTCGGAGGCCATGGACGTCCTGGTCAAAAGGGCGGCGGAGACCGACACGCAATTACTCACCGAGGGGCGCGAGTTCGGCATCGTCGAGCGGGAAATCGCGGTCGGTGGTCAACTCGTCACGCTTCGCGGCCTGCGCGGTGACTACGACGAACTCTTCGTGCCCTTCTTCGGCGAACACCAGGCATCCAACGCATGCGTGGCGCTGGTAGCGGTCGAGGCCTTCCTCGGCTCGAAGGAGCAACCGCTGAACGTCGAGGTAATCCGCGAGGGTTTCGCGATGGCCGAGACCACCGGTCGGTTGCACGCCGTTCGCCTCGACCCCACCGTCTTAGTCGACTCCGCGCACAACCCGCACGGTGCGCAAGCGCTAGCGGCGGCCATCCACGATTCGTTCACCTTCGATCGACTGATCGGGGTGGTGGGCGTGCTCGGCGACAAGGACGCCACCGGCGTACTCCAAGCGCTCGAACCGATCCTCGACGCCATCGTCATCACAACTCCGGCGTCGGCTCGCGCGCTGCCGGCCGAGGATCTCGCGGCGATCGCCGAGGACCTGTTCGGTGGCAAGGAAGTGATGGTCGAACCCGAATTGCTCGAAGCCGTCGATCGCGCGATGGCGTGGGCTGAAGCGGATACGGAAACCGGCGGCAACGGGGTGTTGATCACCGGTTCGGTCGTGTTGATCGGTGATGCCCTGCGCCTGTTCGAACGGCAAGTCGACCGGCAATTCGACCGAGAGATGGGCATGGGCGAGATCGGATTGGACCAGGAGGGTCTGGACTGATGCGGGTTCTCGGCTCCACCGTCCTCATCTCCGAGGCGATCATCGTGATGTTGGCGGCGCTCGTCGCCGCCGGAACCGGTGCGGTCGACGGCATGGGAACGTCGCTGGCGATCGGTGGGGTCCTGGCGCTACTCCTGATCGCCGCCGTGGGGACGATGGGGCGGCGCTACGGGGTGATCGTTGGCTGGGTCTTGCAGGCCCTCGTCCTCGCGTGGGGCTTTTGGGTGCCTTCGATGTGGGTGGTCGGCGGAGTCTTCGCCGTGCTGTGGTTCCTCGCTGTGCGCAACGGTGCGCGGGTCGACGCTTTGCGTGCGAGGCGGGCCGCGGAGGAGAACGAGCAAGACGGCTAGGCTCCCCTCGCCGCAACAATGGATATTCGAAAGGATCACCCGTGTCAGAGCGCACTCTCGTCTTGATCAAGCCCGATGGTGTCCAACGCGGACTCGTAGGTGAGGTGCTCGCGCGCATCGAGCGCAAGGGGTTCTCCCTGGTCGCCCTCGAAATGCGAGTCCTGGAGCGGGAGGTCGCCGAAGAGCACTACGGCGAGCACAAGGACAAGCCCTTCTTCAGCGATCTCGTCGCGTTCATCACCGGTGGGCCGCTGGTCGCCGCCGTGATCGAGGGTCCGGAGGCGATCGCTTCCTGGCGCGCGATGATGGGTGCCACCAATCCGGCCAATGCCGCCCCGGGCACCATCCGCGGTGATCTCGCGACCGAGACGCAGATGAACGTCACGCACGGCTCGGATTCGACCGAATCCGCCGCGCGGGAGATCGCTTTGTTCTTCCCCGGCCTGGGCTAAGTGCCGCACCGGTACGCGGATGCACCGAGCGGCATCTTGGGGCCGTCCCTGATGCCGTGGCCGGCGCCGGTGCGTCGTTCCTTCCCGTGGGCGCTCGGCGGGATCGGCGCCACGGCAACCGCGCTACCCGTCGTCGGCGTTGCAACTGTGCGCAGCGTCACCTCGGTCGCCCGCACGCGCGGCCGGCTTCCCGCGGCGATCACCGTCGGTGCTGGAGCCTTGGTGCTCGCGGGGGCGACAGTGGGCGCTCGCCGGCTTCGCCGATCACGAGTGCGACAACTGCGAGATGGCGCGCGTCGTATCGACGCGGGATTCGCCGAGCGGCCGGGCAGCGCCGCGGTGACCACCGGTCCTGGATCGGCACTCACGCTGGCAGCGGTCGGACGCGAGGGTGCGCGCTACCTGGGTTCGGCGACCACACCGAGCGATATCGAGTTCGTGACCGGTCAATCGCGGCTGGCCGAACCGATCCGGGTGTTCGTCGGGTTCGACTCCGCGGATTCGATCGACGCTCGGATCGACGTTGCGATCGCCGAACTCAAGCGCACCGGTGCCTTCGAACGCTCGACGTTGCTCGTCCAATCTCCCGCCGGCACGGGCTATGCGAACAGCACGCCGGTGGACGTAGTCGAGTGCCTGACCCGTGGTGACTGCGCGTGTGTTGCGGTGGGTTACGGGCTGCTGCCGAGTTTCCTTTCCCTCGATCGCGTTGCCATCGCCACGCGAACCCAGGGCGCGCTGCTTGCGGCCATCGCCAGCGAGTGTCGGGAACTAAGGAACCCGCCACGCGTGCTGCTCTACGGCGAGAGCTTGGGTGCGAAGGTCCAGCAACGGGCGCTCCCGGCAGGCATCGCCGATCTCGAGCGGTTCGGTATCGATCGGGCGCTGTGGGTCGGCACTCCGGGGGGAAAGGACTACGACGACGCCCACCGCCTGTTCGATCCCGTCGCCATCACCATCGACCGCCCCGAACAGCTTCCGCTGGCGATCGACGATCACCAACGGGTGTGGTTCTTGGAGCACGATGGCGACCCGGTGGTGCGGTTCCGGTCGGATCTGGCCTACCGCCGGCCGTCGTGGTTGAACCGAAGCGGCGTTCGTGGTCGCGGGGTCGCCGAAGGCATGCGCTGGAGTCCTGGGATCACCTGGGCCCAGGTGCTGGTGGACACCCTCTACGCGACGGACGTCACGCCGGGGGACTTCCGCAGCGAGGGCCACGATTACCGGGCCGATCTCGGTGCGGTGGCTACGGCTGCCTTCGCCCTAGGGCACCCAGATGGGCCGGGAAGGTCCGCCGGTTGGCAGGTGCGCCTGGAGCAACGGCTGCGGGACCTGGAAGTGCGTCGGGCCAAGCGGGCGGCTCCGGGTTCGAGCGTCGGCTAGCCGACTCGCTACCCTGGGAACCGGTTGTTCCTCACGACCCTTCCCCGAGGGTTCGCACCCAGATCCGCGGACCCGCCCCGCAGAGAGGTTGCCCTATGTCCGCCAGTACCTCGTTCGTCGGCCGGGACATGGCCGTCGACCTGGGCACGGCCAACACCTTGGTGTACGTCCGCGGTCGGGGCATCGTGTTGAACGAACCCTCGGTGGTCGCCATCAACAACACCTCCGGTGGCATCTTGGCCGTCGGCGCCGAAGCCAAGCGGATGATCGGCCGCACGCCCGGCAGCATCGTTGCGATCCGTCCGCTCAAGGATGGCGTGATCGCCGATTTCGATACCACCGAGCGGATGCTGCGCTACTTCATCCAAAAGGTGCATCGTCGTCGTCACCTCGCCAAGCCGCGGTTGATCATCTGCGTGCCGTCGGGAATCACCGGAGTGGAGCAGCGCGCGGTGAAGGATGCCGGGTACGCCGCAGGTGCACGCAAGGTCTTCATCATCGAGGAGCCGATGGCCGCCGCGATCGGTGCGGGCCTTCCCGTGCACGAGCCCACCGGCAACATGGTGGTGGACATCGGCGGTGGCACCTCCGAGGTGGCCGTCATCTCCCTCGGCGGGATGGTCACCAGCTTGTCCGTGCGAGTCGGTGGCGATGAACTCGACAACTCGATCGTGCAATACATCAAGAAGGAGTACTCCTTGATGCTCGGTGAACGCACCGCCGAGGAGATCAAGATGGCGATCGGCTCGGCGTTCCCGATGCCCGATGAGCCGCATGCCGAGATCCGCGGACGCGACCTCGTGACCGGCCTGCCACGCACGGTTGTCGTCTCGGCCGAAGAGATCCGCCGGGCCATGGATGAGCCGGTCAACGCGATCGTCGATGCCGTCAAGGCCACCTTGGATCGCACCCCGCCGGAGTTGTCCGGAGACATCATGGACCGCGGAATCGTCCTCACCGGGGGCGGTGCCTTGCTGCGTGGGCTCGACGAGCGGTTGCGCCACGAAACCGGGATGCCGATCATCGTCGCGGAGCGGCCGCTGGAGTGCGTGGCGATCGGTTCGGGCAAGTGCGTGGAGGAATTCGAGGCGCTGCAGCAGGTGCTGATCTCCGAGCCGCGCCGCTAGCAACCGTGAGCGCTGGCCCTGTAGTTGGCCAGGACACGGCAGACTCTCGTCATGCTCTCCCGACGCACCCGGATCGCGCTGGCGGTCTTGGTCGTTGCATCCCTCACCTTCGTCATCTTGGATTTGCGCGGTGGGGATGGTCCGCTTTCCAGTGCTCGATCCGCCGTTTCGGCGGTGACCGGCTTGTTGCAGCGTGGCGCCGCCACCGTCTTCTCCCCGGTCACCTCGGCTGGGGACTGGTGGTCCACGTGGCGTAACCAGGCGGGCCAGATCGCCGAACTAAGCGAAGAGAACCGGGAGTTGGAACGAGCGGTTCGGGAGTCTGCGAGCGATCGGGCGCGCGCAGATGCTCTCGATGAGTTGCTACGGGTAGCAACGGCGGGGCGCTATCGCGTGTTGCCCGCGGAGGTGATCGCGGTCGGCCCCGCGCAGGACTACGCATGGACGGTAACGATCGATGCCGGTTCGCTGGATGGAATCGAGCAGGAGATGACGGTCATCAATGGTCAAGGCCTCGTCGGTCGCGTGCTGAAGGTGAACCAGACGTCATCCACGGTCGTGCTGCTGGTCGATGCATCCGCAGCGGTGGGTGGACGAGTCGCCACGACGGAGGAGATCGGGATCGTCGCGGGAACCGGTCGGCAGGACTCGCTGGACTTCCAACTGCTCGATCCGCTCGCTGAACTCGTGATCGGGGATTCCTTGGTGACCTTCGGTTCGCGCGGCGGGCGTCCCTACGCGCCGGGGATTCCGATCGGCGAGGTGGTGGACATCACCGGTACCGCCGGGCAGTTGACGCGGGTGGCGACGGTGCGCCCGTTCGTGGATGTCTCGCAGTTGAGCATCGTCGGTGTCGTGGTTCGCCCGCCGCGCGAGGACCCCCGGGATTCGGTGCTGCCGCCACGCGAGGAGCAACAGGGGCAAGACGAACAGTCGGGCGACGAGCCAGTCGACGAGCCAGTCGACGACGACGCAACCGTCGACGACGAATCCAACGGTGAACCCGTCGATGAACCCAACGACGAAGACGCAAGCCTCGACGATGGCGCGAGCACCGAAGCGAACACCCCGTGATCATCCGTCAGGGTCTGGTCATCGGGATCCCGTTGCTGCTCGCCTCGATCATCCAGGTCACGTTGCTCAGCCGGCTCGGCTTGCCCGGAGCTACACCCGATCTGTTGGTGGTGACGGTGGTCGCGGTCGCGTTGGCGATGGGTCCGGTGCAAGGTGCCTTCGCCGGTTTCCTCGCCGGCGCCATCATCGATGTCTCTCCGCCGTCGGACACCGTGGTCGGCGTCAACTCGATCGTGTACCTCGCGATCGGGTTCGTGGCCGGCTACATCGTGGACAACCGCGACCGCACCGTGTTCGCGATGATCGCGATCGTCTCCTTGGCCTGCGCGGCCGCCGCGCTAGGGACCGCCATCGTGGATTCCATCCTCGGCAGCCCGCGGGTGCTGTGGGACAGCGTGCCGCTGATCACCTTGACCAGTGCCTTCTACGGGGCGCTGTTGGCCCCGGCGGTGGTGCCGCTGATGGAGTGGTTGACCAAGAAACTGGCCCCCGAGGTGCTGCTCGAGGGGTGATTCGGGTCCGCCATGGGTCCGCCA